>NZ_NCTE01000596.1:3376-29676 GCF_002114215.1 Streptomyces sp. 13-12-16
GCCCATCCCCACACGCTGACTGCCCTGACCGGAGAACAGGAACGCCAGCCCACCCTCGCCCACGGAACCGGTCACGGTCTCGGACCCGACCAGCACCGCACGGTGCTCGAACGCGGCACGGCCCGTGACGGCGGAGTACGCCACGTCCAACGCGTCCTCGTCCACGGACGCCACCCGGTCGATCTGGGCCCGCAACGCCTCACCCGTCCTGGCCGACACCACGATCGGCACGACCGGCAGCTCCCGGCGCTCCTCCGGGTCGGCGGTGGCCTCGACCGGCGGGGCGGCCTCCAGGATGACGTGCGCGTTCGTCCCGCTGGCCCCGAACGAGGACACGGCGGCGCGGCGCGGCCCTTCACCCTCCGGCCAGGAACGGTCCTCGGTGAGCAGCCGGACGTTCCCCGCCGACCAGTCCACCTGAGGAGTCGGCTCGTCCACGTGCAACGTCCTGGGCATCACACCGTGCCGCATCGCCTGCACCATCTTGATGATGCCCGCGACGCCCGCGGCCGCCTGCGTGTGGCCGATGTTCGACTTGATCGATCCCAGCCACAGCGGGCGCTCCTCGGGGCGCTCCTGCCCGTAGGTGGCCAGCAGCGCCTGCGCCTCGATCGGGTCACCCAGCGTGGTGCCCGTGCCGTGGGCCTCCACGACGTCCACGTCGGATGCCGACAGGCCGGCGTTCGCCAGTGCCTGGTGGATCACGCGGCGCTGGGACGGTCCGTTCGGCGCGGTGATGCCGTTGCTGGCGCCGTCCTGGTTGGTGGCCGTGCCCCGCACCACCGCCAGCACCGGGTGACCGTTGCGCCGGGCTTCCGACAGGCGCTCCAGCACCAGTACGCCCACGCCCTCGCCCCAGCCGGTGCCGTCGGCCGCCGCGGCGAACGCCTTGCACCGCCCGTCCGCCGACAGGCCCCGCTGCCTGCTGAACTCCACGAACGTGACCGGTGACGACATGACCGTCACCCCGCCGGCGAGTGCGAGGGAGCATTCGCCCGACCGCAGCGCCTTGACGGCCAGGTCCAGTGCGACGAGCGAGGACGAGCAGGCGGTGTCCACCGTCACCGCGGGCCCCTCGAGACCCAGGCTGTAGGCGACCCGGCCGGAGACCAGCGCTCCGGTCACCGTGCTGTTCGGATAGTCGTGGTAGACGAGTCCGGCGTAGACGCCCGTCGTGCTGCCCTTCAGGGTCGTCGGGTCGATGCCCGCACGCTCCACCGCCTCCCAGGAGGTCTCCAGCAGCAGCCGCTGCTGCGGGTCCATCACCGACGCCTCGATCGGGCTGATGCCGAAGAACTCCGGGTCGAAGTCGCCCGCGTCGTCCAGGAAGCTGCCCCGCTCGACGTAGCTGGTGTTCTCGCCGGTCCCGTCCGGGTCGTACAGTCCGTCCAGGTCCCAGCCCCGGTCGGTGGGGAACCCGCCCACCGTGTCGCGGCCTTCGGCGACCAGGTCCCACAGTCCCTCCGGAGAGGTCGCGCCGCCGGGGAAGCGGCATGCCATCCCCACGATCGCGATCGGTTCCCGCTCCCGGTCCTCCACCTCACGCAGACGGCGCCGAGTCTGCTGCAACTCACCGGTGGCAAGCCGCAGGTACTCGCGAAGCCGGCCGTCGTTGGAGTCCTTCGACATCGTCATCAACCCATTCGTGTAAGTCGACAAGCAGAGGCGGGGTCCGTCAGGACAGGCCCAGTTCCTTGTTCAGCACCTCGAACAGCTCGTCGTCCGAGTCGGGCACCAGGTCGGCGGCCGGCTCGCCCGCCCCGCTCCGGGCGTCCCTGGCCCGCCGCGACAGTGCCTCGAGCCGGGCGGTGACCTTGGCGTGGGCCTCGTCGTCCGACGCGAGTTCGGCCACGGCGGCCTCCAGCCGGTTCAGTTCGGCCAGCAGCGGTGCCGCCGGATCGGTCTCGCCCGGCCGCAGCCCGTCGTACAGGAGCTCGGCGATGGCGAGACAGGTCGGGTGGTCGTAGGCCAGGGTCGGGGGCAGTGACAACCCGCTGTCGGCGTTGAGGGCGTTGCGCAGTTCGACCGCTCCCAGCGAGGTGAGGCCGAGCTCGTTCAGCGCGCGGTGCGGTTCCACCTCGTCGGCGCCGCCGTGTCCGAGGACGTGGGCGACGTGTCCGCGTACCAGCTCCAGCAGGAACTTCCTGCGTTCCGCCTCGTCCAGTGCGGCCAGCCGCTCCCACGAGGCCCTGCCCGACGGGGCCCGCCGTGCCTGAATGCGTACCAGCCCGCCGAACACGGGGGACAGCGTTCCCGTCTCCGCCTGCGCGCGCATCGTCGCCAGGTCGAACCGGACCGGAAGCATCACCGGAGGTCGCCCGGGAAGCAGCGCGGCATCCAGCAGCGCCAGTCCGTCGTCCGGGGACAGCGGCGGCATTCCCGTGCGTCGCAACCGCTGCAGCTCGACGTCGTCCAACCGGTCGGCCATGCCGCCGACCTCGGTCCAGGGCCCCCAGCCCAGGGTCAGCGCGGGCAGTCCCCGCGCGGCGCGATGCCGGGCGAGGGCGTCCAGCCAGGCGTTGGCCGCGGCGTAGTTGGCCTGTCCGGCGCCGCCGAGCGTGCCCGCCACGGACGAGAAGATCACGAACGCCCGGAGGTCGTGGTCGCGGGTGAGTTCGTGCAGATGCCAGGCGGCGTCCACCTTCGGCCGCATGACCGCGTCCAGGCGCTCGGGCGTCAGTGCCCCGATCAGCGCGTCGTCCAGCACACCGGCCGAGTGCACGACGGCCGTCAGCGGGTGTTCGCGCAACAGCGCTGCCAGGGCGTCCCGGTCGGTGACGTCACAGGCGGCCACCTCCACCTCGGCGCCCGACTCGGTCAGTTCCGCCACCAGCTCGGCGGCGCCCGGCGTGCGCATGCCCCGCCGGCCGGTCAGCAGGAGGCTCTTCACGCCGTGCACGGCGGCCAGGTGACGTGCGGTCAGGGCGCCGAGTCCGCTCAGTCCACCGGTGACGAGGACGGTGCCGTGCGCGTCCCATTCCGCGGCCGGCCCGCTCTCCGCCGGGACGCGGGCCAGCCGCGCGACGCGGATCCCGCCGTCGCGGACGGCGATCTCGGGCTCGTCGAGGCGCAGCGCCTCCTCGGGCAGTTCGGCGTCGGCGTCCAGGTCCACCAGGACGAACCGGCCGGGGTGCTCCGATTCCGCCGCGCGCACCAGGCCCCACACGGCCGCGTGCCCGAGGTCGCCGCCGTCGACGGCGCCGCGCGTGACGACCACGAGCCTGGAGGACGCGGACCGCTCGTCGGTCAGCCATTTCTGGACGACGGAGAGCACCCGGCCGGTGAGCGTACGGAAACCCTCCGGCGCGGCCTCGTCCAGCGGCGGGACCTCGTAGAGCACATGGGTACCGGTCCCGGCGACGGCGGGTGCCGGGGCGGTGACCCATTCGAGGTGGAAGAGCGACTCACGGCCGCCGGTGTGCGACCGCACCTCGTCCATGGAGACGGCGCGTGTCCCGACCGACTCCACCGACAGGACCGGGCGCCCTTCCTCGTCGAGGCGTACCGACGCTCCGCGCCACGCGTGGGCCAGTGTCCGCCCGTCGTCGGAGGAGAGGCCTGCGGCCCGTGCGGCGGCGTCGAGCACCGCGGCGTACGTTTCGTCGTCGCGCGGCCAGGGGGCTTCCTCCGCCTCGGCGGCCAGCGTGCCGGTGGCGTGCTTCACCCAGGGCGCGTGGTCGTCGCGGCGCGCGTACACGCCGACGGCCCCTGCCTCGTCGGCCAGCACGCGCAGCGTCACGACGTCCTCCGGGCCGGCCATGACCAGCGGCGCGTGGACGTCGAGTTCCTCGACCCGGCCGCGTCCCGTCCGCCCGGCGGCGAACAGGGCCAGTTCCAGGAACACCTCTCCGGCCACCACCACCACGCCGAGGGCGTCGCGGTCGGCGAGCCGGGGCTGGGAGGCCACGGACAGCCGTCCGGTGAAGACCACTCCGCCGCCGTCCGGCAGGGCGACTCCCGCGCCCAGCAGCGGGTGCTCGACGGATTCCAGTCCGGCGGAGACGAGGCTCTTCTCCGCCGTGCGCCAGTAGCGCTTGTGCTGGAAGGGGTAGGTCGGCAGGTCGACCCGCCGTGCTCCGCGTCCGTCGAACACGGCGTTCCAGTCGACCGTGACCCCGGCGGCGAACAGCTTCCCGACCCCGGTGAACAGGCTTTCCGTGCTGGGCCGGTCGCGGCGCAGCGTCGCCGCCATCGTGCCGTCGGCGGTCTGTCCCGCCATCGCCGTCAGCACGCTGTCCGGTCCGATCTCCAGGAACCGCGTGACCCCTTGGTCCCGGAGGTTCCGGACGTCGTCGGCGAACCGCACCGTGTCCCGCACGTGCCGTACCCAGTAGTCCGCCGATCCCACGTCCTTGGTCAGGTGGATGACCGGCTCGTGGTACGTGACGCTCTCGGCGACCTTCCGGAAGTCCTCCAGCATCGGGTCCATGCGGGGCGAGTGGAACGCGTGCGAGACCTTGAGCCGACTCGTCCTGCGACCGGTGAACAGTTCGACGACCGCGGACACCGCCTCCTCCTCGCCGGAGATGACCACGGAGTCGGGTGTGTTGACGGCCGCGATCCCCACGCGTTCGTCGAGGTGCGGTGCGACCTCCTCCTCCGCCGCCTGCACCGCCACCATCGCCCCGCCCGGCGGCAGTTCCTGCATCAGCCGTCCCCGCGCCGTGATCAGTCGCGCCGCGTCCTCCAGGCTGAGCACACCGCCGACGTGGGCGGCCGCCAGTTCGCCGATGGAGTGCCCGGCCAGCAGGTCCGGCCTGATGCCCCACGACTCCACGAGCCGGAACAGGGCCACCTCGAGGGCGAAGATCGCGGGCTGGGTGAACTCCGTGCGGGTGAGGGCCTCCTCGTCGTGCCACATCACCTCGCGCACGTCGAGCAGGGCGCAGACCTCGTCGAAGGCGTCCGCGAACACCGGGAACGTCTCGTACAACTCCCGGCCCATCCCGGCCCATTGACTGCCCTGGCCGGTGAACAGGAAGGCCAGCCTGCCCTCGGTGACCGAGCCGATCACGGTCTCGGACCCGACCAGTACCGCGCGGTGCTCGAACGCGGCACGGCCCGTCGCCGCCGAGTACGCCACGTCCAGCGCGTCCTCGTCGACGGACGCCATCCGGTCGAGCTGGGCCCGCAGCGCCGCGGGCGTCCTGGCGGACACCACCAGCGGAACGGCCGGCAGCTCCCGGCGTTCCACCGGTTCGTCCTCGACCACTGGCGCCTCCTCGATGATGACGTGGGCGTTGGTGCCGCTGATCCCGAAGGACGACACACCCGCACGACGCGGACGCTCACCGCGCGGCCACTCCCGTGCCCCGGTCAGCAGCCGGACGTCGCCCGCGTCCCAGTCCACCTGTGGCGTCGGCTCGTCCACGTGCAGCGTCCTGGGCATCGCGCCGTGCCGCATCGCCTGCACCATCTTGATGATTCCGGCCACGCCGGCCGCGGCCTGCGTGTGGCCCATGTTCGACTTGACCGACCCCAGCCACAGCGGCCGGCCGGCCGGCCGGTCCTGCCCGTACGTCGCCAGCAGTGCCTGTGCCTCGATCGGGTCGCCCAGCGTCGTTCCCGTGCCGTGTGCCTCGATCACGTCCACGTCGGCCGCCGACAGGCCCGCGTTGGTCAGGGCCTGATGGATCACGCGCTGCTGGGCGGGACCGTTGGGGGCGGTGAGGCCGTTGCTCGCACCGTCCTGGTTGACCGCCGTGCCGCGCACCACCGCCAGTACGGGGTGACCGTTGCGGCGCGCGTCGGACAGCCGCTCCAGCAGCAGGACTCCGACGCCTTCGGAGCAGCCGATGCCGTCGGCGGACGCGGCGAAGGACTTGCAGCGGCCGTCCGTCGCCATGCCGCGTTGTTCGCTGAAGTAGACGAACATCTCCGGGGTCGACATCACTGTCACCCCGCCGGCGAGGGCGAGCGAGCATTCACCCGACCGCAGCGACTGGATCGCCATGTGCAGGGCGACCAACGACGAGGAGCAGGCGGTGTCCAGGGTCACCGCGGGGCCCTCCAGGCCCAGGGTGTAGGCGACACGGCCCGAGACGAGGCTTCCGCCGTTACTGCCTCCCGCGTAGTCGTGGTACATGACCCCGGCGAACACGCCGGTCGGGCTGCCCTTCAGCCCGGTCGGGTCGATCCCCGCACGTTCCACCACCTCCCACGACACCTCGAGCAGCAGCCGCTGCTGGGCGTCGAGTTCGATGGCCTCCCGCGGGCTGATCCCGAAGAGCTCGGCGTCGAAGTCGCCCGCGTCGTAGAGGAATCCGCCCTCGCGTGCCGCTGTCTTCCCGCGTTTGCCGGGTTCCGGGTCGTAGATGTCCTCGACGTCCCAGCCGCGGTCGGCCGGGAACTCCGACACCGCGTCGACGCCCTCGTCGACCAGGTTCCACAGGCCCTCGGGCGAGGTCACGCCGCCCGGATAGCGGCACGCCATCGCGACGACGGCGATGGGTTCCCGTTCACGGTGCTCGATCTCCGCGATGCGTTTGCGGGCCGCGCGCAGGTCCGTGGTCGCGCGCTTGAGGTAGTCAAGAAGCTTCTCCTGGTCACCCACAAAGCCACCCCGGGTCGAAAAGGCGCCGATCGCCTCGACGCGCGCTTGCCGGGAACGCTACGGAGGGTGATGAGGGATCCCAACCCCTGATCGCCCCTAACGTGTACGGCCGTTCCGCCCGGCCCGGCCCTCGGTTTCCACACCGTCCCGGCCACCCGCTCACCGGCTTCGCCCCTCCCTCGGCGGGCTCCGTCGCGCCTTCGGCGACTCGGGTGCGACGGATCCCCCGGAGGGCCGGCGCATAGGGGCGGTTAAGGGCTTGCCTCAGGTCCAAGGGGGCGTGAACGCTGGGCACAGGCCTGAGGCGGAGGCTTCAGTCGGAACGATCCAAGGATTGATTGATGTCTGTCACTTCCCCTTACAGCGCCTCGAACTGGATCCGCGATTTCCATCCGGCGGACCGGACGGTCCCGAGGATGATCTGCTTCCCCCACGCGGGCGGTACGGCGAGCTACTACTTCCCCGTCTCGCGGGCGCTCTCCGGGAAGGCCGAGGTCCTCGCCGTCCAGTACCCGGGGCGCCAGGACCGTCACACGGAACCGCCCCTCACCGACGTCCACGCCCTCGCCGCGTGCGTCCTCCGCGAGCTCCCGCAGGACGGTCTGGACCGGACCTGGCTCTTCGGTCACAGCATGGGGGCCGCGATCGCCTTCGAGGTGGCCCGGCTGATGGAGGGGGAACTGGGCCGGTCCCCCGCCGGGATCATCGTCTCCGGCCGGCGCGCGCCGTCCCGGTTCCGCGGCGAGACGGTCCACCGTCAGGGCGACGAAGCACTCATCGCCTCCGTCAAGGCGCTCGACGGCACCGACCCGGCCGTCTTCGCCGACGCCGAGATACGGCGCATGGTCCTGCCGGCCCTGCGCGCCGACTACCAGGCCATCGAGACCTACCGGCCGGCCGGCACCCCGCGCGTCGCGTGCCCGGTCCACGCCTTCGTGGGGGACGCCGACCCGTTGACCACGCTGGAGGAGGCCGACGACTGGCGCGCCCACACCGACGGCACGTTCACCCTGCGGGTCTTCCGGGGCAACCACTTCTATCTGACGCCACGGGCCGGCGAGGTCATCGCCGAGATCTCCCGGCTGATCCTGCCCACCGGGACGTGAGCGCGCGTCCGGCAGCCCCCGGGGGCCCCGCCGGGATCACCGGCCGGGAGACGCCCTGACATCCGGGGCATCTCACCGGGCTCGTCCCCGGGACCGGCGTCAGCGATCCCCGGCGAGGTCGAGATCGCCCTTGCTCGTCCCGGCCACGCCCTCGGCACCCCGGGGCCGGGGACTCCGCCACGAACGCGTGATCGGGCCGGACACCGCCCGCCACCACGCCTCCACCGGCACCTCCCCGGCCGGCTCGAACGGCTCACCCGGCCGCGGGAACGCCACCGCCTGCCCCGCCTCCTCGGCGGCGTCCCTCATCCACTCCCCCGGCTCCGCCCACGCGTGCGGCGCCAGGTTGAAGGTGCCCCAGTGGATCGGCATCAGCACCCCGCCCGCGCTGCCGCCCTGCAGGTCGAGATGGGCCCGGACGCCTTCCTCGGGCGTCATGTGGATGTCGGGCCAGAAGTCCGAGTACGCGCCGACCTGGATCATCGTGGCGTCGAACGGGCCGTGGCCGGCGCCGATGTCCTTGAAGCCCTCGAAGTAGCCGGTGTCACCGCTGTGGTAGATCCGGTGCTCCTCGCCCGCGGCCACCCAGGAGGCCCACAGGGTGTGCTGGGTGTTGCGCAGGCCCCGGCCGCAGAAGTGGCGGGCCGGAGTGGCGGTGAGGGTGATCCCGCCGATCTTCGTCGTCTCGTGCCAGTCCAGCTCGCGCAGCCGTCCGGCGGACACGCCCCAGCGCTCCAGGTGCGCGCCGACGCCGAGGGGCACGGCGAACAGGGTGTCCGTGCCGGCCAGCGCCTTGATCGTGGGCAGGTCCAGGTGGTCGTAGTGGTCGTGGGAGATCACGACGACGTCGACCGGGCCGAGCGCGGCCAGCGGCAGCGGGGCGGGGTGCAGCCGCCTGGGTCCGGCGAAGGGGAACGGTGAGCAGCGCTCACCCCACACGGGGTCGAACAGGACCCGGTGCCCGTCGATCTCCGCGAGCACGCTGGAGTGGCCCATCCAGGTCAGGCGCAGCCCGGTGGCCGGCGGGCGGGAGATGTCGGCCAGGGTGGTCGGGTGCACCGGGATGGTGCCCTTGGGGGCGCGGCGGGCCCGGGAGTCCTTGTCGAGGTAGGTCTTCGCCAGGTCCCGCGTCGACCCCGAGGGGCGGGTCCGGGCGGTGCCCCCGGGATTCTGGAACACACCGTCCTTGAAGTGCGGGGATCTGCGGATGCGTGCCATGCGCTCGCCACTCGGGTCCGCGCCGAAGGCCACGGGCCGCAGGGCGCGCGGCCCGGAGCTCTGGGAACGGGAACCGGCCACGGTACCTCCAAGTGGAGTCGGTCAGACATTCCATTATGAGCGGCCGTGCCCGGCACCGCGGTGCCGGGCACGGCCGCGGCCGGGAGAACGGCCCTCACGCCACCGCGGCGATCCGCACCTTGATGTCGTCCGGCGACAGCGTCCCCTTGGCGATCACGTGGTCGCCCGACGACTCCCCGCGCAGCCGGCGGCCGATCCACGGCACCAGGTACTCACGGGCCCAGTGGACGTCGTCCCGCCGGATGTCGAGGGTGCCGCGGGGCGGCAGGGGCGGCCAGGGCTGCTCGGGATCGGCGGGGATGTCCAGGCCGAGGGCCTGCCCGGCGCGGAGCGCGACGCGGGTGTGCCCCTCCGGCGACAGGTGCAGCCGGTCGGCGTCCCAGGCCCTGCGGTCCTGGACGCTCCTGAGGGACCACAG
Source organism: Streptomyces sp. 13-12-16 (assembly GCF_002114215.1). Lineage (GTDB taxonomy): Bacteria > Actinomycetota > Actinomycetes > Streptomycetales > Streptomycetaceae > Streptomyces. The sequence continues at coordinate 12,753 of NZ_NCTE01000596.1, forward strand.
GTCGAGCACCGGGCAGCCGTAGCGGTCGGCGACGGCCCGCACATGCCCGTTGTACGTCGCGATCTTGCCGCGCAGATGCTTCAGCAGGGGTACGCCACGGGTGTCGAACCCGGTCGTCACCATCACCGTGCCGGACACGGCCGTGAGTGCGGCGATCGCCCGCTCGAACCGCTCGGCCACCTCGTCCGGGTCGCTGCCGGGGCGGAGGATGTCATTGCCGCCCGCGCAGAACGAGACCAGGTCGGGGGCGAGTTCGACCGCCCTCGGAAGCTGGTCCGCCACGATCTGGTCCAGGAGCTTTCCGCGCACGGCGAGGTTGGTGTAAGCGAAGTCCCCCTCGGGCCGGAGGTCCGCGAGAAGCACGGCGAACCGGTCGGCCCAGCCGACGAACGCCCCGTCGGGGCCGGGGTCGCCGACGCCCTCGGTGAAGCTGTCCCCCACCGCCACGTACGACCCGATCACTGCTTTGCTGTCACTCTTCGAATCGTCTGCCACAGCCGCTCATGATTCACCTTCGAATGTGACCTACGCGACCGTAAGGACGGGTTGACGTGCGGTGAGATAAGACACTCTCAAAATGTTGGCCAATTCCGGAATACGCCGAAGGCCGGCCCCCGGGGATCGGGGTCCGGCCTTCGGCGCGCGTGTCAGGAAGGTCGCCGCGGGGGGTCAGCCGATGGAGACGCCCTTGGAACGGAGGTAGGAGATCGGGTCCACGTCCGAGCCGTAGTCCGGGGTGGTGCGGATCTCGAAGTGCAGGTGGGGGCCGGTCACGTTGCCGGTCGCACCGGAGAGGCCGACCTGCTGGCCGGCGGTGACGGTCTGGCCGGCCGAGACGGACAGCGAGGACAGGTGGGCGTACTGGGCGTAGTAGCCGTCGTCGAGCTTGACGACGACCTGGTTGCCGTACGCGCCGCCCCAGCCGGCGGAGACGACGGTGCCCGCGCCGACGGCCTTCAGGGAGGTGCCGGTCGGGACGCTGAAGTCGACACCGGTGTGGTAGCCGCTGGACCACATGCTGCCGGCCACCTTGTAGGCGGTGCCGAGACCGCCGGCGCCGGGCACCGGGGAGGTGTAACCGGAGGCGCTCGCGGCCTGGTCGGTGCTCGTGGTCCGGGCGGGGGCGTCCGAGGAGGGCTGCTCGGCGGGCTGCTCCGCCGGCTTCTCGGCCTCCTGCTCCGAGGCCTGCGGGGCCACCGGGGCGGACGGCTCCTCCGGCGCGCTCGTGGCGGCCCGGCCGTCGACGGAGAGCTTCAGACCGGGGTGGATGAGCGACGGGTCGTCGCCGATGGCCTCGCGGTTGTCCGTGTAGAGCTGCTTCCAGCCACCGTCGACGTGCTCCGTCTCGGCGATCTTCGCGAGGTAGTCGCCGGCCTTCACGGTGTACGTGCGGGCCTCGTCGCCCTTTTCGGCGACGGTCTTCTGGCCGGCGACGGAAAGGGACTGAACGGCCTTCTCGGGGGCGGCCCCCGGCGTGGCGGCGTGCGCGCCGGTGGCGCCGAGAAGCGGCAGGGCGAGTGCGGCGCCACCGGTTCCGGCGACGGCGATGGAGCGGGTGAAACGCTGGGTCTTGGTACGGCGGTGCTTACCCTTCGCGGGCATGTCGAATTCCTCTCCGGCGCCTACGAGGTGAGCTGTCGGGTGCGGGCTGGAGATGCCCGGCCGCGTTGTCGCGCGGCTTAACCCCAAGCCGTTCCGGGAACCGGAACAGGCAGTGGAACCTGTGGGTCCCCCGCTCCTGCCGTGCACGGGTCAGTGTGTGTACGGGCTCCGGGCGGCGGCAGGATTGGGCGTCCGTCCGGATCGGTGGCGAACGTAAGCGACCCGGACGCGAGGGGACAAGCGCGAGGTTCACCGCGAACGCGTTTTTCCGTGATCCAAAGGGGTAATTGACGTCACCGAGCGTCAGCCGGGTTTCCTTTTCCCCCGCGAATTCCCTTGCCGTTCCACGGAATTACGTGAACATGGCGACAACGCATCGTCACGGATATGACGCTGCTCACGCACCCCTTCCCCATCTCCCCTTCTTTCGGTGCACGTTGCGGCGAATCCACCTAATCGGACAGAACGCCCCAATCGCCTGATCGCAGGCGCCGCAGCCGCACCACCGCGGCGTCCAGATCTCCCCGCAGACCGGTGCGCAGCCCGTGGTGCAGCAAGAGGGCACCTCGGTGCGTTTCGCCGGTTTCGCGGCATTCGTACGACGCCTCCGGGTCGAGGCCGCGCAGCCGGAGGGCCGGAACGGGCTCTCCGTAGTGCTGCGCCTGGAGGCAGGCGAGGACGACGGTCTCGTCGCCGAGGACGTACTGCACCGCGCTCAGTCCGCCCTCCGGAGGGCGCAGCCGGTACAGGTCGCCGCGCTGGACGACGGGCCGGATCTCCTTGTAGAGCGCGACCCACTCCCGCGCCTCGGCGAGTTCCTCCCCGGTCCACCGCGCGAGGTCGCCGCCGACCCCGAGCACCCCGGCCATGGCACTGACGAACCGGAAGCGCAGCGAACTGACCCGTCCGTTGAGCATCACGTTCGGGCTGTCGGTGACCCAGGCGGCCATCACCCGGGCCGGGTGGATCTGACTGAAGCCGTGCTGGACGGCGAGCCGGTCGAGCGGGTCGGTGTTGTCCGAGGTCCACACCTGGTCGGTACGGGAGAGGACCCCGAGGTCGATCCGGCCGCCGCCGCCCGAGCAGGACTCGAAGGCCACGCCCGGATGGGCCGCCCGCAGCCGGTCCAGCAGCGCGTACAGGCCGCGCACGTGGTCGGTCCACAGCCGCTGCGGGTACGGGTCGTCCGGCCACCCGGCGTCGGTGGAGGCACGGTTGAAGTCCCATTTCACGTAGTCGACGGGAGCGCTGGAGAGCAGTCCGTCGAGCCGCTCCCAGAGGTACTCCCGGACGTCGTCGCGCGCGAGGTTGAGCACGAGCTGGTTGCGGTACTCCGTGCGCCGGCGGCCCGGCTGGAACTGCACCCAGTCGGGGTGCGCGCGGTACAGGTCGCTGTCGGGGTTGACCATCTCCGGCTCGACCCAGATGCCGAACTCCATCCCGAGCCCGTGCACATGGTCGGCGAGGGGTTTCAGACCGCCGGGGAAGCGGTCGGGGTTGGGCGTCCAGTCGCCGAGCCCGGCCCGGTCGCTCGTCCGTGCCCCGAACCAGCCGTCGTCGACCACGAACAGTTCGACGCCCATCGCGGCGGCCCGCGAGGCGAGCTCCCGCTGCCGCTCCTCCGAGATGTCGAACCCGGTGGCCTCCCAGGAGTTGAACAGCACGGGCCGGTCCCGGTCCGCGTCCGGGACGACGTACGTCCGCTGGTAGGCGTGCCAGGCGCGGCTGGCGCCGCCGAAGCCGCCGTCGCTCCACAGACCGGCGAAGACCGGTGTGACGTACGTCTCCTCCGTGCCCAGCATCAGCAGGCCGGAGTCGTCGTGTCCCGCGCCGCCGGTGATCTGCACGCGCGCGTCGGGCAGTTGGGCGACACAGACGCGCCAGGAGCCGGACCAGCCGAGGGCGCAGCCGTAGACCTCGCCGCGCTCCTCGGTCGCGTCGGTGTCGAGCGCGACCCAGGGCAGGTGCTGGTGTCCGGTGTGGCCGCGGCGGCTGCCGATGACCTTCTCGCCGTAGGTGAGCGGGGAGCGGGTCAGCCGGGACTCGGCGGCCCAGCGGCCGTGGAGCTGGGACAGCCGCCAGTGCTCGCGCTCGGGCAGGGTCCAGGTGGCGGAGTCGGCGCGCAGGAGTTCGACCGCGGGTCCCCTGTTGTGCAGGGTCACCCAGCGTTCGATCACGTCGTCGCGCATCCGGTAGTGCAGGGTCACGGTCAGCCCGCCGTCGCGGAAGCGGAGGCGGAGTTCACCGTCGCCGGTCTCGCCGTCGTCGGTCTCGTGGCCGTCGAAGGTCCACTCGGTGCCGCGCCGCCCGTCGGCGGTGCGTACGGACAGGGCGGGCCGGACGAAGCGGGGGCCGCCCTCGACCGGGTACTCCTCGTGTCCGTCCAGGCGGGACTCGAACGGCCAGTCGTCCGGCAGCGGGCGCGCGGCGAGGGCCTCCGCGTCGGCCGGCGCGATCCTCGGGCCCCAGTGCAGATGCACCAGCTCGTCGCGGTCCGTGACATGGAGCGCGTAGCTGCTGGCCGGCCCCGACAGAAGCCACGTACGACCGTCCTGGGAAACCTGCGCCACCGAACCTCCAACAGACTCGAACAAGTGCGATCAGACACCAACATCATCGAGGGTGTGGGGGCGGGTGGGCAATGCCTGTGGACAACTCATTGCCCCAGGCAGGCATGTCGTATCGTCGACTCGTGCCCGTCGACGAGCCCCGCCGGCGGCGCCGAGTGGGAGGAGTCCTTCGTGACGCAGCAGGTGCCGTCGACCGAACCCGAGCTGGCCGGAGTGCGCAACTTCCGCGACGTGGGCGGACTGCCGACCGTCGACGGCAGGCGGGTGCGGCACGGCGTGCTGTTCCGCAGCGGTCATCTCGCCCACGCGACCGCCGAGGACACCGTCTTCCTGTCCTCGCTCGGACTGCACACGGTCTTCGACTTCCGCAACGCGGCCGACCAGAAGCTGGAGGGGCCGGACGTCGCGCTGCCGGGCGTGCGCAATGTGAACCTGCCGCTCAGCGACCCGGCCGACGGCGCCGAGTTCTGGAAGATGGTCCGCGACGGCGATCTGGAGCAGCTCCGCTCGATCCTCGCGGACGGCAAGGGCGCGGACCGGATGATCAGCTCCTACCGGATGATCATCAAGGAGCGCACCGCCGAGCACTCCCGGGTGCTGCGCTCGCTCGCCGAGGACAGCGTTCCCGCGCTGATGCACTGCGCGGCGGGCAAGGACCGCGCGGGACTGTCGGTGGCGGTGACGCTGCTCGCGGTGGGCGTCGAGCGCGACGCGATCGTCGACGACTACCTGAAGTCCAACGCCAAGCACCGCCGCTACAAGGTGCAGCGCAGCGGCAGCTCCGCCTCGGCCTACTCCCCCGAGGTCATGGAGCTGCTCAGCCCGCTGTTCGACGCGCGCGCGGAGTACCTGTCGGCGGCCTTCGAGACCGTCGAGGAGACCTGGGGCGGTGTGGACCCGTATCTGGAGCGGGCGCTCGGGCTCACGCCCGAGACCCGGGAGCGGCTGCGTGAGCGCCTGCTCGACTGAGGCGTGCGCCTACTTCTTCGGAGCGATCTCGAAGAGGAAGTAGATGAAGGCCGCGAAGAGGTGCCCCACCACGATGTAGATGAACAGCCGCACCCACAGGGCCCGGGGGAGCTTCTCTTCCATGTCTTTGCCGGTCATGTCGCTTCTCCGTGGATCGGGCCCAGGCACAGCGCGGCCGTGGGACTCTGCAGCAGGGTGTGGACGAACAGCAGTTCGACCCCGTCGGGGTCGGCGGCTGCGATGCGGTGCGGGGTCAGCGAGTCGAAGTGCGCGCTGTCGCCCGGGGCGAGCCGGTGCAGGGTGTCCCCGAGGCGCAGCCGCAGCCGCCCCTTGAGGACGTACAGCCATTCCTCGCCGGGGTGGACGCGCACGATGTCGCCCTGGGAGCCGTGCGGCACACGGACCCGCAGGGCCTGCATGCCGCGCCCGGCGGCACCGGCCTGCCAGTACGTCCAGCCGCCCGCCGCCGTGGACTCCATGTCGGCGGCGCGCACCACGGCGTCCCGGTCGGCGGCCGACTCACCGAGCAGCTCGGAGACGGTCGTACCGTAGATGCGGGCGAGGGAGAGCAGCATCGGCAGCGAGGGCTGGCGCTGTCCGGTCTCCAGCCGGGAGAGGTGGGCGGGCGACAGACCCGCTTCGCGGGCGGCGGCCTCCAGCGTGAGGGAGGCCCGCCGCCGCAGGGCGCGCAGCTGCGGCGCGACCACGGGGAGCGCGCCGGCCGGTTCGGCCGGCGGTCCGGTCTCGGAGGAGCTCATGCCTCCATTGAGCCCCGGATTTGCCCCACGGGCAATTTTCTTGCCTCGGAGGCAAACCCGGCACGGGAACGGGGGTCAGCGGTCGGTCACCGCCTGTTTCACCAGCGTCCTGCCGAACTCCCACACCAGGCCGCCGTCGTGCGCGTCGTCCATCACCGCGGTGAAGGCCTCCACGAACCGGTTGACGTCCCCCTCGTCGATGATCAGCGGCGGGATCAGTTTGATCACCTCCAGGTGGTCGCCGGAGACCTGGGTGAGGATGCGGTGCCGTTGCAGCAGCGGCACGACCACCATCTGCGCGAAGAGTCCCTTGCGGGCGGCCTGGAGCACGGTCCAGCGTGAGCGCAGTCTCAGCGACCGGGGCCGGCCGAACTCGATGCCGATCATCAGGCCCCGGCCGCGGACGTCGGCGAGCAGCTCGTACTTCTCGGTGAGTGCGGCCAGCCGGGTCCGCAGCAGTTCGCCGGTGCCGCGGACGCGGGCGACGATCCGCTCGTTCTCCATGACCGACAGCACCGCGAGGCCCGCCGCCATGGCCTGGGCGTTGGCCCCGAAGCTGGCCGAGTGGACCAGCACCCGGTCCATCGACGAGTAGACCTTCTTGAAGATCCAGTCCTTGCCGATCGTGGCGCCCACCGGTACGTAGCCGCCGGAGAGTGCCTTGGCCACGCACACCAGGTCCGGTTCGACGCCTTCCTCGTGCTGGTAGGCGTAGAAGTCACCGGTCCGGCCCAGTCCGGTCTGCACCTCGTCGGCGATCAGCAGCGCCCTGTGCCGGTGCAGCAGCTCCTGCGCGGCCCGCAGGTAGCCGGGCGGTGCCTCGTGCACGCCCTTGCCCTGGACGGGCTCCACGATCAGGGCGGCCACGTCCCCCTTGCGCAGCTCCCGCTCCAGCGCGTCGAGGTCGCCGAGCGGTACGGCCGTGTCGGGCAGCAGCGGGGCGAAGCCGTCCCGGAAGCCGGACTCGCCGTTGACGGAGAGGGAGCCTGCGGTCAGGCCGTGGAAGGCGTGCTCGCAGTACAGGACGCGTGGTCTGCCGGTCGCGTACCGGGCGAACTTCAGGGCGGTCTCGACCGCCTCCGTGCCGCTGTTGCCGAAGAACACCCGGTCCAGGTGGGGGCTGTGCGCGAGGAGCCTCTCGGCCAGCAGGCCGGGCAGCGGCTGGCAGTCGAAGCGGGTGAGGTCGGCGAGGGAGGCGTCCAGGACGTCGTGCAGCGCCTTGCGGACCACGGGGTGGTGGCGGCCCAGGCCCATCACCCCGAACCCGGCGAGCATGTCCAGGTGGTCGTTGCCGTCGGCGTCCCAGAAATGGGCGCCCTCGGCACGCTCGTAGACCTTGTCGAAGCCGATGGTGCGCAGCATGCGCGGGAACTGGTGGTTGAGGTACCGGGTGTGCAGCTCGTAGCGCTCGGCTCCGCGCTCGGCCAGCAGCGCGCCGAGGTCGAACTCCCCGGTCCCCGACGACTCCGCGGTGGTCATGCCTGTGACTCCTGTGGGTCCGGTGACTGTTGCGCCGGCTCTTCCCCGGCGGTGAGGCTCGCGCTGATCCGTCCGGCGATCTCGACCGGGGTGAGGCCGATGTCGGCGAGCACCTCGCCGCGTTTGGCGTGCGCGAGGAACTGTTCCGGGATGCCGAACCGCCGTACGGGCACGTCGGCCCCGGCGTCGCCCAGCGCCAGCGCCACCGCCGAACCGACCCCGGCCGCACGGCTGTTGTCCTCGACGACGGCCACCATGCGGTGCCCGGCGGCCAGTCGCGGGAGGGCCGGGTCGACGGGCTTGACCCAGCGGGGGTCGACCACGGTGCACCCGATGCCGCGCGCTTCGAGCAGTTCGGCGGCCTCCAGGCAGACGGGTGCCATCACGCCGACGGCCACCAGCAGCACCTCGGGGCCGGGCGCCCGGTGCAGTACGTCCATGCCGCCGACGCGGTCCAGCGCGGGAACGGCCGGACCCACGGACTCCTTGGGGAACCTGAGCAGGGTGGGCGCGTCGTCGACGGCGACCGCCTCGCGCAGCTGGGCGCGGAGCTGGTCGGCGTCGCGGGGCGCGGCGATGCGCAGGCCGGGGACGACCTGGAGGACGGACATGTCCCACATGCCGTTGTGCGAGGGCCCGTCGACGCCGGTTACGCCGGCCCGGTCCAGGACGAAGGTCACCGGGCAGCGGTGCAGCGCCACGTCCATCAGGAGCTGGTCGAAGGCGCGGTTGAGGAAGGTGGCGTAGACGGCGACGACCGGGTGCAGGCCGCCGGTCGCCAGGCCCGCCGCGGACACGGCCGCGTGCTGCTCGGCGATGCCGACGTCCCACACCCGGTCCGGGAACCGCTCGGCGAAGGCGCCGAGGCCGACCGGACGCAGCATGGCGGCGGTGATCGCGACCACGTCCTCGCGTTCCTCGCCGATCCGGACGATCTCCTCGCCGAAGACGTCGGTCCAGGAGGGTCCGCCGGACGGGGCCAGCGGCGCGCAGGTGAGCGGGTCCATCACGCCGACGGTGTGGAAGTGGTCCTCCTCGTGGGCGAGGGCGGGTTCGTAGCCGCGGCCCTTCTCGGTGAGGCAGTGGACCAGGACGGGCCCGTGGAAGCGTCTGGCGCGGCGCAGCGCGGACTCCACGGCCTTGATGTCGTGGCCGTCGATGGGGCCGAGGTACTTCAGGCCGAGGTCCTCGAAGAGGCCCTGCGGGGCGAAGGCGTCCTTGAAGCCCTTCTTCGCGCCGTGCAGCGCCTCGTAGACGGTGCGGCCGATCACGGGGGTGCGCTGGAGCACGTCCTTGCCCCAGGCGAGCACGCGTTCGTAGCCGTCGGTGGTGCGCAGGGTCGCGAGGTGGTTGGCGAGTCCGCCGATGGTGGGGGCGTAGGAGCGTTCGTTGTCGTTGACGACGACGATCAGCGGGCGGTCCTTGGCGGCGGCGATGTTGTTGAGCGCCTCCCAGGCCATGCCGCCGGTGAGGGCACCGTCGCCGATCACCGCGACGACGTGGCCCTTCTCGCCGCGCACCCGGCGGGCCTTGGCGAGTCCGTCGGCCCAGCCGAGGGCCGTGGAGGCGTGGCTGTTCTCGATGACGTCGTGCTCGGACTCCTCCCGGGAGGGGTAGCCGGACAGGCCGCCCTTGCCGCGCAGCTTGGAGAAGTCCTGACGGCCGGTCAGGAGCTTGTGGACGTAGCTCTGGTGGCCGGTGTCCCACAGGATGCGGTCGACGGGCGACTCGAAGACCCGGTGCAGGGCGACGGTGAGTTCCACCACCCCGAGGTTGGGTCCGAGGTGGCCGCCGGTCCTGGCGACCGCGTGCACCAGGAACTCCCGGATCTCGTGGGACAGTTCGCCGAGTTCCGCCTCGGACAGCGTCTTCAGGTCGCGTGGTTGCCGGATGCTCTCCAGGATCGTCACGCTCGGTCCCCCTTCGGTTCCGTGCTGTTCAGCTCACGGTGACGGCCGGCTCCCCCGTCGCGGTGCCGTCCTTCTCCATCTGCTCGGCGATCTTCATCGCCTCCTCGATCAGCGTCTCGACGATCTTCGACTCGGGGACGGTCTTGATGACCTCGCCCTTCACGAAGATCTGGCCCTTGCCGTTGCCGGAGGCGACGCCGAGGTCGGCCTCCCGGGCCTCGCCGGGGCCGTTGACGACACAGCCCATCACGGCGACGCGCAGCGGCACCTCCATGCCCTCCAGGCCGGCGGTGACCTCCTCGGCGAGCTTGTAGACATCGACCTGGGCGCGTCCGCAGGAGGGGCAGGAGACGATCTCCAGCCGCCGCTGCCTGAGCCCCAGCGACTGAAGGATCTGGATTCCGACCTTGACCTCCTCGGCCGGCGGCGCGGACAGCGACACCCGGATGGTGTCGCCGATGCCCTCGCTGAGCAGCGCCCCGAAGGCGACGGCCGACTTGACGGTGCCCTGGAACGCGGGCCCGGCCTCGGTGACGCCGAGGTGGAGCGGGTAGTCGCACCGCTCGGCGAGCAGCCGGTAGGCGTTGATCATCACCACCGGGTCGTTGTGCTTGACGGAGATCTTGATGTCCCGGAAGCCGTGCTCCTCGAAGAGGGACGCCTCCCACAGGGCGGACTCTACGAGCGCCTCCGGGGTCGCCCTGCCGTACTTCTGGAGCAGGCGCCGGTCCAGCGACCCGGCGTTGACGCCGATCCGGATGGGGGTGCCGTGGTCCCGGGCGGCCCGCGCGATCTCCTTCACCCGGTCGTCGAACTGCTTGATGTTGCCCGGGTTCACGCGGACGGCCGCGCAGCCTGCCTCGATGGCCGCGAAGACGTACTTGGGCTGGAAGTGGATGTCGGCGATCACCGGGATCTGCGACTTGCGGGCGATGGTGGCGAGCGCGTCCGCGTCGTCCTGCGTGGGGCAGGCCACCCGGACGATCTGGCAGCCGGAGGCGGTGAGCTCGGCGATCTGCTGGAGGGTGGCGCCGATGTCGGACGTACGCGTGGTCGTCATCGACTGCACGGACACCGGGGCGCCGCCGCCGACCGCCACCGGTCCCACCTGGATCCGCCGCGAGGCGCGCCGCTCGGCGAGCGGCGGCAGCGGTACCTCGGGCATCCCGAGGGAGACAGCGGTCACGGCCTCACTCCCTGTTCCCGGAGACCGTCTCGCGCATGGCGCGCAGCGACTCCTTCAGGGATCCCATGGTGGCGAGGACGGCGGTGGGCTCGTAGCCGCAGTGCGCCATGCAGTTGGCGCAGCGCGGGTCCTTGCCGCGGCCGTACCGGTCCCAGTCGGTGTCCTCGATCAGTTCCCGGTACGTCGGCACGTAGCCGTCGCTCATCAGGTAGCAGGGGCGCTGCCAGCCGAAGAGGGAGTAGTTGGGGATCGCCCACGCGGTGCACGGGAAGTCGACCTTGCCCTCCAGGAAGTCCAGGAACAGCGGCGAGTGGTTCAGCCGCCAGCGGCGCCGGTTGCCGCCCGCGAAGGCCTTCCTGAACAGCTCCCGGGTCTGCTCCACCCCCAGGAAGTGCTCCTGGTCGGGGGCCTTCTCGTAGGCGTAGGCGGGCGAGATCATCATCTCGTCGACCCCCAGGTCGTCGTTGAGGTAGTTGAGCACCTCGACGATGGTCTGCGGGGTGTCGGTGTTGAAGAAGGTCGAGTTGGTGGTGACCCGGAAGCCGCGCCGCTTGGCCTCCTTGATGGCCGCCACGGCCTCGTCGAACACACCCTCCTTCGCCACCGACTCGTCGTGGCGCTCGCGCAGCCCGTCGATGTGCACGGCGAACGCGAAGTAGGGCGAAGGGGTGAACCTGTCCATCTTCTTGCGCAGCAGCATGGCGTTGGTGCACAGGAAGACGTACTTGCGCCTGGCCACCAGCTGGCGCACGATCTCGTCGATCTGCGGATGCATCAGGGGCTCGCCGCCGGCGATCGACACCATGGGCGCCCCGGACTCCAGTACCGCGCCGACGGCCTGGGCGACGGGCATCCGCTGCTTGAGCACCCCGGCCGGGTGCTGGATCTTGCCGCACCCCTCGCACTTGAGATTGCAGGCGAAGAGCGGTTCCAGTTCGACGATCAGCGGGAACTTGTCCCGCCTGCGGAGCTTCTGTTCGGCCAAGTATGTAGCGACCTTGATGGACTGACGCAGCGGCATGGCCATCTGGCTCACCTCCTGGGGAGCGGCAGGGAACGGTGCCATTCTTGGAAAGCCGGGAGTACGGACCGAAGGACGCGGAAAGCCGATATTCCACCGCGTACCGTGCCGATCCGGACGAGTTCGTGTTCAGGAGCGTCCACGACCACCCGGACGGCCGCAACCGGGCGCTCGCCCACCCGGACGGCGCTCAGGAGCGTGGCGGCGGATTCCATGTCGACCGCGATCGCGCCGGTCGCGCGCAGACCGGACCGTTCGTGGCCGCGGACGACGTGGTCGGAGCCGGTGAGCGGACCGGTGTGGACGGTGCGCCCGGGCACCGCGCGCCCCAGCTCCTTCACCAGCAGTTCGGTCCCCGCGCACGGGACGCTGCCGCGCGGGTCCCGGGTCTCCTCGGCGACGACCAGGTCGCCGGGGTGCATGCCGGGGGCGAGTCCGGCGCAGAAGCCCGTGGCGAGGACGGCCGCCCGGTCCAGGTCCGGGCCGGCGAGCATCCGGGTGACGGAGCGCTCGGCCGCCGCCGGCCCCATGCCCGTACGCAGGACGGTGACCGGCCCGCCCCAGGTTCCCCGCTCGCGCCTGCGCAGGGCGAACTGCTCGATGCCGAGCGCGCAGGCGATCAGCAGCGGGGCCGGGGCGGGCTGGGCGCTCATCAGCTTCCCTTCGCCTCGGCGAGCGGCTGTCCGGGCCCGGCCCCGGTCTTCGCCGCGACCGGTTTGCCGGTGAACGGCTCCCCGTGCACGTACCGGCCGAGCGCGGTGAGCGGGAAGACCTGCCGGTAGAGGTGGTAGTTGATGGAGAAGTCCCAGGGGAAGCCGGTGCCGGTGAAGTACGGCTCGTCCCAGGAGCCGTCCTCACGCTGGGTGGACACCAGCCACTCGATACCGCGTTCGACGGCCTTGGACTCCCTCTCCCCCGCCGCGAGCAGCGCCATCAGCGCCCAGGCGGTCTGCGAGGCGGTGGAGGCTCCCTTACCGCTCCACTCCCTGACGTAGCGGTAGGAGCGCAGGTCCTCGCCCCAGCCGCCGTCGTCGTTCTGCACCTTCTCCAGCCAGGCCACGGCCCGCCGGATCGCCGGGTGCGAGCCGGGGAACCCCGCCGCGGTCAGCGCGGGGACCACGGAGCCGGTGCCGTAGAGGTAGTTGACGCCCCAGCGGCCGAACCAGGAGCCGTCGGGCTCCTGTTCGGCGAGCAGCCACTGGATGCCGCGCCGGGTGCGCGGGTCGTGGGCGAGGCCCTCGACGGCGAGCATCTCCACGACGTGCGCGGTGACGTCGGCCGACGGCGGGTCGATGACCTCGCCGAAGTCGCAGAACGGCAGCCGGTTGGGGAACGGGCTGGTGTTGTCGACGTCGAACGCGCCCCAGGCGCCGTTCCGCGACTGCATGCCGAGGTTCCAGCGCACCCCGCGCCCGATCGCGTTGTCCATCCGCTCGGGGTCGTGGTGCCTGACCCGGCGCAGCGCGAGGACCACCTCGGCGGTGTCGTCGATGTCGGGGTAGTTGTCGTTGTGGAACTCGAACGCCCAGCCGCCGGGCGGCAGATGGGGCCGGCGCACGGACCAGTCGCCGGGCCGCACGATCTGCTCGCCGAGCATCCAGTCGGCGGCCTTGACCAGTTGCGGGTGGTCGGCGGGCAGGCCCGCGTCGGCCAGCGCGATGGTGGCGAGGCAGGTGTCCCACACCGGGGACTGGCATGCCTCGATCATCCGGGCCCCGTCCTCGCGCCACACGGCGAACCGGTCCAGCGACTCCAGGCCCGCGCGCATCACCGGGTGGTTCAGGTCGTAGCCGAGCAGGTGCAGCGCGATGATCGAGTACACCGCCGGGGGCTGGATGCCGCCCCAGCAGCCGTCGTTCTCCTGCCGTTCGATGATCCAGCGGGCTGCGGTGTTCATGGCCGCCCCGCGCAGCCGGCGCGGGACGGCTCCGCGCAGCGTGTGCAGGGCTCTGTCCAGCCGCTGGAAGACGCCGTCCCAGCTTCTCGCCGGGGCGAGCGGCCGGGGAGGGTTGGGTCTGTCCGGGTCGGTGTGCAGCTCGTCCAGCGGGAACGGGGCGGGGCGCACCGGCCGTTTGGCGGAGACGATGGTCAGCGGCACGATGGTCTGCCGGGCCCAGCAGCCGAAGTCGTAGATGTTGAGCGGCACCCAGGACGGGAACCAGATCAGCTCGGGCGGGAGCTCGGGCAGGTCCTCCCACTTCCACCAGCCGAACAGGGCCAGCCAGATCCGGGTGAAGACGCGGGAGGCGGCGATGCCGCCCCGCTCGCGGATCCAGGCGGAGGCCCTCGCCATGTGCGGGGCGTCGGGCGGATCGCCGGCCAGCCGCAGCGCGACGTACGCCTCGATGGTGGCGGAGAGGTCGCCGGGTCCGCCGTGGAAGGTGGCCCAGGTGCCGTCCTCGCGCTGCTCGCCGCGGACGAACAGGGCGGCGGCTCGGGTGGTGTCCTCGTCGCGGATGCCGAGGAACTGACGCAGCAGCAGGTCCTCGGCGTCCATCGTGACGTTGGTCTCGAGGTCGCCCTTCCACCAGCCCTCGTCGTCCTGCCGGGACAGCAGGAAGTCGACGGCGCGCCGCACGGCGCGGGCGGCGATGTCGGGAACCCCGGCCGCCTCGGGGATGTCGGTGTCGTTTTCGCTGGCCGCGGTCACCGCGGGCGGCAGGGCCGCCCCAGTGCTTCCGTCGGTCGTCGCTGTCATGGCTTCCCCTTCGTGCAGTCCTGCGAGTGGTGTCTGCTGTGGGTCCGCCGTCGGCCGGTGCCGTTCTCCCCTGGTCACCGGCCGGCGACTACGCGAGGGCTATTCGACCGATAGTGATCATCTCTTTCGTACGACGACGAAGTCCGCGAGCGCCGTGAACTGTTCCCGCACCGGGTCGGGCATGTCCACGGCGTGCAGGGCCTCGATGGCCACGGTGTGCTGACGGCGTGCCTCCTCGGCGGTCCAGTCACGGCCGCCGGCCTCCTCGATGAGGGCGGCACGGGCCGCGAACTCCTCCTCGGAGAAGTTCGCGAAGTCGCTGCTCTTGGCGTCGGCGGCGAGGATCTCGCCGAGCCGCTCGGAGGCGGGGCCGTCCGCCGCGAGCGCGGCCACGACCGGGAGGGACTTCTTGCGCTGGCGCAGGTCGCTCCAGGTCTGCTTGCCGGTGGCCTCCGGGTCGCCCCAGATGCCGAGGAGGTCGTCGACGGCCTGGAAGGCGAGGCCGAGGTGGTAGCCGTACCTCTCCAGCGCGTCGGCGGTGCGGTCGTCCGCGCCGCCGAGCACCGCGCCGATGGAGCTGGCGCAGGCGAGCAGGGCGCCGGTCTTGTTGCCCTCCATCTCCAGGCACTCCTCGACGCTGACGCGGTCGCGGTGCTCGTAGGAGATGTCCTGGGCCTGGCCGTCGATGAGCGAGCGGCTGGCGGTGGTCAGCCGGCGGGTGGCGCGGCCCGCCTCGACGGTGCCGAGCTCCAGCAGCACCTCGTTGGCCAGGGCGAACAGGGCGTCGCCGACCAGGATGGCCTGGGCGGGGCCGTGCACCTTCCAGACGGTGTCGCGGTGCCGGCGCTGTTCGTCGCCGTCCATCAGGTCGTCGTGCAGGAGCGAGAAGTTGTGGACCAGTTCGACGGCGACCGCGCCGGGGACGCCGGTCTGCGGGGCGGCCCCGGTGACTTCGGCGGACAGCACGGCCAGGGCGGGACGCACGGCCTTGCCGCCGTCGCCGTCCGCGGGCCGGCCGTGGGCGTCGATCCAGCCGAAGTGGTAGGCGGCGACCGTGTCCATGGGAGGTGCCAGGCGGTCGACGGCCGCCCGCAGTACCGGCGTGGCCAGGGTCCGCCCGCGCTCCAGGAGCGCGGACACGTCCACCGCGGTCCTTCGAGCGGCCTGCGAGGCCGGGGGAACAGTGGGCACAGTCTCTCCTCTTGTTGCGGTACCGGGGGTGCGGGGACCTGCCGCGCCGCGTTCGTCAACCTTCACCGGGCCCACCTCGCAGTGCGACACCGGTGCCCCGCGGATGGTGGCCGGGGGTCCGGGGGGTGTCCCCCGGGAAGGTGGGGTGTGCCGCCTCCTCCAGGGCGAAGAGGTGACGGGGGCGGGGCCGGCCGAGGGCGCTCAGCGCGGCGTCCGCCGCGCCGACGCCGCTGCGGACCGCACTCTCCATGGTCGCGGGCCACCCGGTGGCGGTCCACGCTCCGGCCAGGTACAGGCCGGGGGCCTTGGTGCGGGCGCCGGGCCTGAGGCGTCCGACGCCGGGGGCGGGAGCGAACGTGGCGGTGCGCTCCCGGGTGACGAAGAAGTCCTCGACCCGGGCCTCGCGGGTGCGCGGCAGCAGCCGCTCCAGTTCGGGCAGGTACCGCTCGCGCAGCGCGGCGACCGGCTCGTCGATGTCGTCCTGGGCGACCGACTGGGACAGTGCCAGGTACTGGCCGCGCTTGAGCCCGGACGCGTCGGTGCGGTCGAAGACCCACTGCACGGGGGTGCCGAGGGCGGCGAAGAAGGGCCGGGCGAGCACCTTGCGGTCGTAGACGACGTGCACGTTGAGGATCGGGGCGGTACCGATGTCGAGCAGCCGTTCGGGGGCGTCGAGCGCTCCCGCGGGCAGCAGGTCGTACGCCTCGCGCTGCGGTACGGCGAGGACGACCGCGTCGGCGTGGATCGTCTCGCCGGGAACCCGGACGCTCCATCCCCCGTTCCCGTTCACGGAGACGGAGGTGACCCGCGTACGGACCTCGGTGCGCACGCCCGCGGAGTCGAGCGCCTTGCGGGCGAGCCGGTCGTGCAGTTCCCCCAGCGGCACCCGGGCCCAGCCGATGTCGGCCGCCGAAGGGTCGGACAGCAGACCGGTCTTGAACACCATCGCGGCGAGCGACAGGGACGTGTCGCTCGCGACCGCGTTGAGGGTGGCGACCCCGACGAGGTCCCAGAGGGCCTCGACGGCGCGCGCCGACTGGCCGTGCGCGGTCAGCCAGCCGCCGAAGTCCTGGGTGTCCAGGGCCGGATCGGCGAGGTCGAGCCCCTTCAGCGCGAGCGCGGCCCGGACCGCCCTGGCCCGGTCGGCGAGCGAGAGGTGCGGATACGTGGCGAGGCTGCGCCCCAGGTGCAGGGGTACGGGCAGCGCGTCGCGCCGCAGTCTGCCGAGCCGCCGCCCCTCGGGGCGGTTGACGTCGAGGACGGGCACGTCGAGGCGGTCCTGCAGCGGCGCCAGCGCCGCAGCGTCGATCCGGTCGAGGAACCAGCGGTAGGCGGTGCAGCAGCGCAGGTACACGTGCTGGCCGTTGTCGACGGTCAGGTCGCCGCGCCGGAAGGAGAAGGCGAGCCCGCCCAGGCGCGGCCGGCCTTCGAGCAGGGTGACGCCCACCCCGGCGTCGGCGAGCGCCAGCGCGGCGGTGACGCCGGCGAGCCCGCCGCCGACGACGACGGCGTGCCGTCCCGCCGGAACGAGGTCGTCCGT
>NZ_NCTE01000059.1 GCF_002114215.1 Streptomyces sp. 13-12-16
GGGGCCGAGGGTGCTGCGACGGCCCCGCACCACCGCGTCCAGCAGATCCACCGCCGCCGCGTCGGCCAGCTCCGGCACGGCCACGTCGGCCAGCTCACCGGCCGTACGGTCCAGGTCCAGGGTGGTGCCGATCCGGGCGGTGGCGTCGGCGATCACGGCGAGCCGCCGCCGCGCGGTCTCGGCCTCGGCGTTCGCCCGGTACTGCTCGGTGACGTCCACCATCGACACGGCCACGCCCAGTACCGTGCCGAGCGCGTTCTCCAGGCGGTACAGCGAGACCGACCAGACGTGGTCCTCGTCCGGATCGGCCGGGGTGCGGCCGGTCGTGGGCCGGTCGACGACCGGCCGGCCGGTGTCCAGGACCCGGCGCGCGTCGGCCTCGAACACCTCGGAGTCCACCAGGGGCAGCACCTCGCGGACCGTGCGGCCCAGATGCTCCTCGGCCGGGATGCCGTTGATCTGCTCCAGCGCCGGATTCACCGAGACGTAGCGCAGACCGGTGTCCAGCACGGCCAGCCCGATGGGGGACTGGGCGACGATCCGGGTCGACAGGGCCACGTCCTGTTCCAGCCGGCGCACGGTCGACTGGTCCACCGCCAGACCGAGGGCGTACACGTTCCCTTCAGCGTCCAGCAGCCGCATGTTGCGGAACTCCACCAACCGGGTGCCGCCGTCCTTGCGGCGGATCGGGAAGGCCCCGGCCCAGCTCCGTCCGGTGCGCATGACGTCGGCGAAGAGTTTCACCACGAGGTCCAGGTGCTGCTCGTGGACCATGATCCGGGCGGCGTACTGGCCCAGCGCCTCCCGTGCGCCGTACCCGAACAGCTCCTCGGCCTGGGGGCTCCACAGCACGATCCGCCCCTCGGCGTCCAGGACCACCGAGGCCACCCGCAGCACATCGAGCAGCCCGCTGGGACGCACCGGCCCGCGCGCCGGCTCGTCGCCGTCGGCCGGGGGTGACCCCGCTGCACTCATCGCACGCCCCGCCTTCACCGATTCCCACGGCACGTCGTCACCGTGCCGACACCCCTTGTTCTACCGCGCGCGGGGCTGATTCTCCGCCGCTCCCGCCGTCCGTTTCCAGCTTCTCCCACCATCGGGGCGGGCGCCCGTGAAGCCGGCGCCGCGGCAGCGGCGCGCGGGTAGTGCTCTTCGCCGGGTGGTGCTTTGCTGAGTGAGGGGCGGGGGACGCGTGGGCCACGAGAGGAGCGATCACGATGGGCAGTGAGCGACCGCACCCGGAGTCCGTCTCGGTCGAGATCAGCGGATGCAGCAAGGACGACGCCCGGATCGTGTTCGACACGCTGTGCGCGTGCTTCACGTCCGACCGGTGCTCCGACGACATACCGGAGGAGTTCTCCGAGACCCGCCCGACGGTCTGGCTCGGCACCTTCGACGTCGCCGACGCGCACGAGGGCGCCCGGCCCGAGGCCCGGCTGGCCTCGTCGGTCGACGCCGACGCGCACGGCGGCTACTGGGCGATCGACCGGTTCCGTACGACCCTGGGCTCCCTGTTCACGGTGCACGACCTGAGCACGGTCCCCGGCGACCAGGAGGAGGAGCTGCACGTACGCCTCGAAAACCGGTGACGCTCCCGGCCCCGTGTGCCCTCCGTCTCTTATGCAACTAGTTGCATAAGGTGGTGCGCGTGCCTTACAACTACAGGCACGACACCGCGCACGGAGGGCCCGATGAGCCGTTACCCCCACTTGCTGACCCCCCTCGACCTGGGCTTCACCACCCTGCCCAACCGGGTCCTCATGGGCTCCATGCACGTGGGCCTGGAGGAGGCCGAGGGCGGTTTCTCCCGCATGGCCGAGTTCTACGCCGCCCGCGCCCGCGGCGGGGTCGGCCTCATCGTCACCGGTGGCATCGCCCCCAACGACGAGGGACGGCCCTACGAGGGCGGCGCGAAGCTCACCACCGAGGCCGAGGCGGAACAGCACCGGACCGTCACCGACGCCGTGCACCGCGAGGGCGGGCGCATCGCGATGCAGATCCTGCACTTCGGCCGGTACGCCTACCACCGGGACCTGGTCGCCCCCAGCCCCGTGCAGGCGCCGATCAGCCCCTTCCCGCCCCGCGAGCTGACCGACGCCGAGGTCGAGCGCACCATCGACGACTACGCCCGCGCCGCCCGCCTCGCCCGGCGGGCCGGCTACGACGGCGTCGAGATCATGGGCTCCGAGGGCTACCTGATCAACGAGTTCATCGCGACGCAGACCAACCACCGCACCGACCGCTGGGGCGGCTCGTACGAGAACCGCATGCGCTTCCCCGTCGAGATCGTCCGCCGGGTGCGCGAGGCGGTCGGCGAGGACTTCATCCTCGTCTACCGGCTCTCCATGCTCGACCTGGTGCCCGGCGGCTCCACCCTGGACGAGGTGGTCACCCTGGCCAAGGCGGTCGAGGAGGCCGGGGCCACGATCATCAACACCGGCATCGGCTGGCACGAGGCCCGCATCCCCACCATCGCCACCTCCGTCCCCCGTGGCGCGTACACCTGGGTGACCAAGCGCCTCATGGGTGAGGTGACGGTCCCGCTGGTCACCACCAACCGCATCAACACCCCCGAACTCGCCGAGCAGTTGCTCGCCGAGGGCTGCGCGGACATGGTGTCGATGGCCCGCCCGATGCTCGCCGACCCCGACTTCGTCGCCAAGGCCGCGGACGGCCGTCCCGAGGCGATCAACACCTGCATCGGCTGCAACCAGGCCTGCCTGGACCACACCTTCAGCGGGCAGATCACCTCCTGCCTGGTCAATCCGCGCGCCTGCCACGAGACCGAGCTGGTCCTCTCCCCGACCCGCCGCCGCAAGCGCGTCGCCGTCGTCGGCGCGGGACCGGCCGGCCTCGCCTGTGCGGTGAGCGCCGCCGAACGCGGCCACGACGTCACCCTGTTCGACGCCGCGAGCGAGATCGGCGGCCAGCTCAACGTGGCCCGCAAGGTCCCCGGCAAGCAGGAGTTCGACGAGACCCTGCGCTACTTCCGCACCCGCCTCGCCGAACTGGCCGTCGACGTACGCCTCGACACACGCGTCACCGCCGACGACGTGGCCGGCCACGACGAGGTCGTCGTCGCCACCGGCGTCACCCCGCGCGTCCCCGACATCCCCGGAGCCGACCACGGAAGCGTCCTCGGCTACCTCGACGTCCTGCGCGACGGCGCCCCCGTCGGCGACCGGGTCGCTGTCCTCGGCGCGGGCGGCATCGGCTTCGACGTCGCCGAGTTCCTCACCGACGGCGGCGACAAGGCGCACGAGAACCCCGAGACGTACTTCCGCCAGTGGGGTGTCGACCTCGACTACCGTGCCCCCGGCGGCCTCGCCGCACCCGAGCGCCCCGCCCCGCCGCGCACCGTCCACCTGCTGCAGCGCAAGACGTCCAAGGTCGGTGCCGGTCTCGGCAAGACCACCGGCTGGATCCACCGCACCGAACTCAAGCACCGCGGCGTCACCATGGTCCCGGGCGTGCGCTACGACCGGATCGACGACGCCGGACTGCACATCACCGTCGACGGCGAGAGCACCGTCCTGGAGGTCGACACCGTCGTCCTGTGCACCGGCCAGGAGCCGCGCCGCGACCTGTACGACGAACTGGTCGCCGCCGGACGGCCCGTCCACCTGATCGGCGGCGCCGACGTGGCCGCCGAGCTGGACGCCAAGCGCGCCATCAAGCAGGGCACCGAGCTGGCGGCGGCGCTGTAGGCCGGGCGCGGCCCGTCCCTAGGATGAGCCCATGTCACTCCCGCACGCGATCCTCACCGCCCTGCTCGAGAAGCCGTCGTCGGGGCTGGAGCTGACCCGCCGGTTCGACCGGTCGATCGGCTACTTCTGGTCCGCGACGCACCAGCAGATCTATCGCGAGCTGGGGAAACTGGAGGCCGGGGGCCTGATCCGGGCCCTTCCCTCCGAGCAGCCGGCCCGGGGGCAGAAGAAGGCGTACGAGGTCCTGCCGGCGGGACGCGCGGAGCTGGCCCGCTGGACCTCCGCGTCCCAGGATCCCAAGCCGCAGCGCGACGTGATGCTGCTGCGGCTGAGGGCGGCGGCCGTGGTCGGCACCGCGGGCCTGGCGGCCGACCTGCGGCGCCACCGGGAGCTGCACGAGCGCCAGTTGGCGGAGTACCGGGAGATCGAGCAGCGCGACTTCCCGCCCGGCAAGGACGGGCCGGAGGACCGGCTGCGCCATCTGGTGCTGCGGGCCGGCATCGACCTGGAGACCTTCTGGACCCAGTGGCTCGACCACGCGCTGGCGGAGTTCGCCCGGCTGCCGGACGCCGGCGAACCCGGGAGCGCGGGAGCCCGGGAGGCGTGACACCGCGAAGGGTCGACGCCGGCCGCCCGTCCGGAGCGCGTCGGACGTGACGGCGGCCGGCGCCGGGTCTAGAAGTGGCGCGGGGCGCTGCGGCGGCGCAGGTACCAGGCCGTGGCGGCGATCCCCGTGCCGACCAGTGCGCCGCCCGCCACCAGTGTGACCGTGCCGTAGTCCGTCGAACCGCCGCCGATGCCGCCCATCACCCCGCGGGACGGCGAGGCCGAGGGCGAGACCGAAGGGCTGGGAGCCGTGGAGACGACGACGGACTGCGTGCCCGCGGTGCTGCCGTTCGAGCACACCACGACCACCGTGTACGTGCCCGGACCGACGTTCGACCAGGCGGCGGACTGTCCCGAACTGCTCCCCGACAGCGCCACCTGACGGCCCTGCGAGAAGCTCGTCTGGCCGCTGCTGAGCAGCGAGGCGGTGCCCCAGTGGCCGTTGACCTGGGTGCACGAACTGGTGCTCACCGAGACCGTCGACCCGGTGGTGCTGACGGAGATCCCGGCCGCGGCGGCCGGCCCGGCCAGGGTCAGCGCGAGCGCTGCGGCGGCGGCCGCGGTCGGACCGGAGCGGAGCAGTGGCTTCGAGTTGCGCATGTGGACCGCTTTCCGGCGGCACGGCCGGCGGTACATCCCTTGCGCCGCCGAGGTCGGGGAGCGCCCGTGCTGCCACGAGGCAAGCCAACGGGCACCCGGACCGGCGCGCACTCCGACGGCATCCGGGCAGGTGACGGCTTCCTCCGGGCGGCCGACCCCGGGGCCGGGTCAGCGCCCGGCGCCCGTCGTCACCGTGCGCTCCGCGGAGAAGCCGCCCCAGGTGCCGTCCGGCAGCATCGCCCGGATCCGCACCCGGTGGGCGACCCCGGCTTCCCGGCCGGCGTAGAAGCGGTACGTCGCCCGGTCGCGCGGTGCGTCACCGCCGTAGACGAGCGAGGTGGCGATGCGGCCGTCCAGGTGCACCTCGTACTCGGTGACCACCCCGTCGACGCGCGGCGGCACCCAGTGGAGGACGATGTGGTACGCGCCGTCGGACCGTTCACTCGTGGCCCGGAAACCGGTGGGAGCGCCGGTCCGGCCGTCCGCGCCGCCCGCGGTGGTGAGGCGGACGGCGGCGCCGGCCGGGGAGAGGTTGTCGGCCGCGTCCCGGGCCCGGACCGTGAAGGAGTAGCGGGTGCCCGGCCGCAGCCCCGTCACCACGGCGGCCGTCTGGTTCCCGCCCACACTGTGGATCTTCGTTCCGCCCTGGTAGATG
Source organism: Streptomyces sp. 13-12-16 (assembly GCF_002114215.1). Lineage (GTDB taxonomy): Bacteria > Actinomycetota > Actinomycetes > Streptomycetales > Streptomycetaceae > Streptomyces. The sequence goes on from NZ_NCTE01000059.1 coordinate 5,569, forward strand.
TTGTACGACGCCACGCCCCGGTCGTCCTTCGAGGCGGACCACGACAACTGGACCGCCCGGTTCCCGGCGGCCCGGCCGCGAAGCTCCGCCGGGCGGGTGGGGGCGGTGTCGTCGGCCGTGGTCGCTTCGGGTGTCGTCGTCCGGACCTCCCGGCTGCGCGGTCCGAGCCGCCCGTCCGCGTCCCGGGCCCGTACCGTGAACACATAGGTGGTCGCGGGGCGGAGCCTGGTGACGTCCACCATGTGCTCGGCACCGGGCACTTCTTTCACCTTTGTGGTGCCCCGGTATACCTCGTACCGGCTCACCTCGGCGTCGGCGACCGCGTTCCACATGACGTGCACGCTGGTGGTGCTGCCCGCCTCGGCCGTGACACCGGTCGGCGCTCCGGGCGGCCGTTCACCGGCACCGGGTTCGTCCGGGCCTCCCCAGCGGCAGGAGGCGAGCAGCAGGAGAACCCCGCCGAGCGCGAGCAGGCGACGCGGGGACACGGCTGGGGGAACGCCACGCACGACTCTGCCTCCCGGGGCGGCACACGGGACTGCTCGGAGAATGGTCCGTACCAATATGGCCGGGCTGACGCGATCACATCAAGAGGGCGGGGTGGGGGAGTGTTCGCGCGCGTTACGTATGCTGAAGTCCGAACGGGCCGAACCGCCTCTTGAGGCAGGGGAGTTCGGGTCCGTGGCGCGGACCGCTGTCGTCGCAGATCCCGCGCCGGCGCGGGTGGCCGGACGGCCCGGGTCGACCCGGACCCGGGCCCCGGCCCCTTGTCGTGGTCACTGGTGTGATCGTGCTCCGTCCGGCCCTGTCGGGGCCGTCGCGTCACCGTATCGTGACGAAATGGTGCAAAGTGCCGGTGAGTGTGCGCCCGTGTCCCCGACGAGAGGCCCCCCTTGATCGTGTCCCGTGTCCAGTCGCTCACCCTGGCCATGGCCGGTGTCGCCCTGCTGGCCCCCTCGGCTCCCCCCGCCACCACACCCCAGCCCCGTACCGAACCGGCCGCACGGCGCACGGCCCCG
>NZ_NCTE01000597.1:0-4720 GCF_002114215.1 Streptomyces sp. 13-12-16
AGTGGGGTTGCGCGGCCCGGCGACTACGGGGTGCCGTCGCGCCCACCCGTGCCGCCCCAGCGGCACGACTGCCCGCGGTGGGTGGCGGCATGCGGCTGCCCGCGGGAACGGCGGGGACGGCGGCACAGCTGTCCGCGGAACGCGGGGGCGGAACGTGGGCAGCTGTCCGCGGAACGCAGGGGCGGAACGCGGGCAACTGTCCGCGGAACGCAGGGGCGGAACGTGGGCAGCTGTCTGCGGTTGGGGGTCATGACCTGATGATGGTCAGGGCCTCGTCGCGGATTCTGGTCATCGTCGTCTCGTCCCGGGCCTCTGCGTTCAGGCGGAGGAGGGGCTCGGTGTTGGAGGGGCGGACGTTGAACCACCAGTCGGAAGCGGTGACGGTGAGGCCGTCCAGGTCGTCGAGGGTGACGCCGTCGCGGCCCTCGTACGCGGCCCTGATCGCGGCGAGGCGGGCGGCCTGGTCGTCGACCGTGGAGTTGATCTCGCCGGAGCCGGCGTAGCGGTCGTACTGGGCGACCAGGGCCGACAGGGTGCCCTGCTGCCCGCCTAGGGCGGCGAGGACGTGCAGGGCGGCCAGCATGCCCGTGTCGGCGTTCCAGAAGTCGCGGAAGTAGTAGTGCGCGGAGTGCTCGCCGCCGAAGATCGCGCCGGTCCTGGCCATCTCGGCCTTGATGAAGGAGTGCCCCACGCGGGTGCGCTCGGGGGTGCCGCCGTTCTCCCGTACGACCTCGGGGACCGACCAGGACGTGATCAGGTTGTGGATGATCGTGCCCTTGCCGCCGTTGCGGGCCAGTTCGCGGGAGGCGACCAGGGCGGTGATCGCGGACGGGGGGACCGGTTCGCCCCGCTCGTCGACGACGAAGCAGCGGTCGGCGTCGCCGTCGAAGGCGAGGCCGAGGTCGGCGCCCTCCTCGCGGACCCGCTTCTGCAGGTCGACGAGGTTGGCCGGGTCGAGGGGGTTGGCCTCGTGGTTGGGGAAGGTGCCGTCGAGTTCGAAGTACATCGGGACGAGGGTGAGCGGCAGGCCGGCGAAGACCGTCGGGACGGTGTGCCCGCCCATGCCGTTGCCCGCGTCGACGACGACCTTCAGGGGGCGGATCGAGGTCAGGTCGACGAGTGAGCGCAGGTGTGCCGCGTAGTCGTCCAGCGTGTCGCGCCGGGTGATCGCTCCCCGGGGGCCGGCCGTCGGTTCCGGGGCGCCCGAGGCGCTCCACCGCTCGACGAGTTCCCGGATCTCCGTCAGGCCCGTGTCCTGGCCGACCGGCGCCGCGCCCGCGCGGCAGAGCTTGATGCCGTTGTACCGCGCCGGGTTGTGCGAGGCCGTGAACATCGCGCCGGGGAGGTTCAGGGCGCCCGAGGCGTAGTAGAGCTGGTCCGTGGAGCACAGGCCGATCTCGGTGACGTCGGCGCCCCGGCCCGCCGCACCGCGCGCGAAGGCGCCGGAGAGGCCGGGGGACGACGGCCGCATGTCGTGACCGGTGACGACGGCGGTCGCGCCGGTCACCCGGACGAAGGCGGCGCCGAAGAGCTCGGCGAGGGACTCGTCCCACTGGTCGGGGACGACTCCGCGCACGTCGTACGCCTTCACGATCTGCGACAGATCAGCAGCCACGGCCAGCCCTTCCGGAAGTCCTGTCGGTCACCACAAACTACCCGCAGAGGGTGACACGGACGTCGGGGAGGCTCAGGGCAGCATCCAGCCGAGCGCCGCCGTGCTCTGGCCCACCACGATCAGGCACATCACGAGCAGCAGGCCGAGGCTCCAGGGCAGCACCTTGCGCAGCAGATCGCCCTCGCGGCCCGCCAGTCCGACGGCCGCGCAGGCGATGGTGAGGTTCTGCGGCGAGATCATCTTGCCGAGGACGCCGCCGGAGCTGTTGGCCGCGGCGAGCAGTTCGGGCGACAGCCCGGACTGCTGGGCGGCGGTCACCTGGAGGGCGCCGAAGAGGGCGTTGGAGGAGGTGTCCGAGCCGGAGACGGCGACGCCGAACCAGCCCAGTACCGGTGAGAGGAAGGCGAGGCCCGCCCCGGCCGCCGCGACGAAGTGGCCGATCGTCGCCGCCTGGCCCGAGAGGTTCATGACGTAGGCCAGGGCCAGGACGGACGTCACCGTGAGGATCGCGAACCGCAGTTCGTGGACCGTCGCCAGCCACTCCCTGACCGCCGCGCGCGCGTGCACCCCGATCACCGCCGCCGTGAGCACTCCGGCGAACAGGACGAGGGTGCCGCCGGTGGAGACGACCGGCCAGGTGAACACGTTGCCGCCGACGGGCTCGCCGTCCGGGCCCGCGACGTCCAGGAAGGGCCAGTCGTAGCTCCGGGTGGCGCCGGCGAGCCAGTCCTTCACCGCCGGGACCTGGGCGACGGAGAAGATCACGACGATCAGCGCGTACGGGGCGTAGGCGCGCACCACCTCCCCGCGCGGGTCCTCCTCGTCCAGTTCCTCGCTGCGCGCTCCGGTCAGCACGGAGGTCCGTACGGCCTCGGTGGCGGGCACGCGCGCGTGCGGCACGGCGACCAGGGCGCCCGCGCCGGCCAGGGCGGCCCCGATGTCGGCGAGCTGCGCGGAGACGTGGTTGGAGGCGACGAACTGCGCCACGGCGAAGGCGGCTCCGCAGACCAGTGCGGGGATCCAGGTCTCGCGCAGGCCGCGGCGTCCGTCCACCAGCCAGACCAGTACGAGCGGCACCACGAGGGCGAGCAGCGGGGTCTGGCGGCCGACGACGGACGCCACGGAGTCCAGTGGCAGGCCGGTGACCTGGGCGAGCGTGACGACCGGCGTGCCCATGGCGCCGAACGCCACCGGCGCGGTGTTGGCGACCAGCGCGACCACTGCGGCGCGCACGGGGTCGAAGCCGAGGGCCACCAGCATCACGGCGGAGATCGCGACGGGGGCGCCGAACCCGGCGAGGGCCTCCAGCAGGGCGCCGAAGCAGAACGCGATGACGAGTGCCTGGATGCGGGGGTCGTCGGAGAGGCGGCCGAAGGAGCGGCGGAGGACGTCGAAGTGGCGGGTGCGGACGGTCATCCGGTAGACCCACAGGGCGTTGATGACGATCCACATGATGGGGAAGATGCCGAAGAAGGCGCCCTGGACGCCGCTGGAGAGCGTCTGGTCCAGTGGCATGCCGTACGCCAGACAGGCCACCAGGACGGCCGCCAGCAGGCCGATCAGGCCCGCGAGGTGCGCCTTCATCCGGACGCCGCCGAGCAGGACCAGGACGATCACGAGCGGCAGGGCCGCCACCAGGGCGGAGAGGCCGAGCGAGCCGGCGACGGGTTCCAGTTCCTGGACGTACACGGGCGCCTCCCGGATTCCGCCATGCGAAAGCGATTTCTCGCCGGGTACCAACGGAATGGTCGTGTCCGCGACAAGGAGGCGTCAATGGGCGTGCGGGGGTTTATGTGGCGCCTGGGGTACGGGGAGGGGGATCGCCCCGGTCAGTTGTCCGGGGAGCGGAGTACCCGCAGGTGGCCGCGGCGCGCGACCTCCATGGGGTCCGCCGTGCGGGAACCGCCGCCCGCTCCCGCCGCCCGCTCCTGCGGACGGGCCGCCTCGCGCACCGCGTTCGCAAGCGCTTCCAGGTCGTCCCCGCTGGGCTGGGCCGGGGCCGAGCCGTCGAGCAGACGGACGACCTCCCAGCCGCGCGGTGCGGTGAGGCGCTCGGAGTGTTCCGCGCACAGGTCGTAGCAGTGGGGTTCGGCGTAGGTGGCGAGCGGGCCGAGGACCGCGGTCGAGTCGGCGTAGACGTACGTCAGCGTCGCGACGGCGGGACGGCCGCAGGCGGTGCGCGAACAGCGACGTACAGGGCTCACGAGGTTGGACGGTACCGCACTCTTGAGCGGGCCGCGACGACTCTCCACCAGGTCACTCCACCGTGTCGCGGTACGAAACGCCCCACATGCCCCTTTGGGGGCACCTTGCTGACCTGGTTCGACGCGGGGGTTCGGGGGGTTCGGCGGTACTGATTCCGGTCACCAGTCGGCACAAACACCGTCAATTGCCTTGATGTCATCGGTCTCGGAGAGATACGGAATCGAGCCCAACCTTGGCTGGAATGGTCATGTTGTGACATGCCGTGCGGGTCGGCCGGAAGGCGGACGGGGATCGGGCGGGGCGGCGACGTGACGACTACGCTTCGCAGTGATGGACAGCTCTGTGACGCCCCGTGCCGCCGGATCCGGCCCCGGCCCCGGACCCCGACGCCGTGATCGCCACGGCCGGGGCATGCGCGGTCCGATCGCGCCTCCGCAGGTGCCGCTCGCCGCGAGCCGTGCGGAGACGTTCGCGGATCTCGTGCAGGACTCCGTGGAGCGGCTGGAGCGGCGGTGGCCGCAGCTGGCCGACGTCGATTTCCTGGTGCTGGACGTGCCGCGGCCGGGCGGGGGGGCCTGGAGTGACGAGGCGGTGCCGCTGGGCGGGACCGTGGCTGCCCGCGACGGGCGTCCGGCGCGGGTGGTGGTGTACCGGCGGCCGGTGGAGATCCGTACCAAGGGGCGGGACGAGCGGGCGGCTCTCGTGCACGAGGTCGTGGTCGAGCAGGTGGCGGAGGTGCTGGGGCTGACGCCGGAGACGGTGGATCCTCGGTACGGGGAGGACTGAGGTCGTGCTTGGGTGCCGGGGGCGGCGCGTCATGGGGTGCCCCCGGTGTTGGTGTGGGCCGGGGGTGGGGGTGCGCGGCCCGGCGCTTGCGGGGTGCCCCCCCCCCCCCCCCCG
>NZ_NCTE01000597.1:4925-6783 GCF_002114215.1 Streptomyces sp. 13-12-16
GCGCCCTGGGGGCACCTCCCAGGCCCTTAAGGCACTGGGGGAGGCAACAACTGCACGCGGAGGGCGGGGCGGACCGGGTTCGGGTCCGCCCCGGTCCGGGGTCAGTTCTGCAGGATTGACAGGTCCTCGTTCGACCGGGGTACCGAGACCGTTCCGCGGTCGTCCGGGAGGGGCTGGACCGTGAAGAACGGGACGTCGTTCTTCGTCGTGGCCAGTGTCCGGGACGCGTAGACCGGTGTGTCCGACTGGGGTTCCACCGTGAGGGCGTAGGTGCCCTTCGCCCCGGCCGGCACCGGTGCCTCGATGTCCTGCGTCGTACCCGACTTGATCGTGTACGTCTTCGAGGCCTCCGTACCGCCCTCGGTGCCCGCCGAGGCCGTGACCTTGATCTTCGCCGTGCCCTCGGGGGCCGTCACCGAGAGCGTCGTGCCCTTGGCCGTGTTGTCCACGGACGTCGCACGCGTGCCGACCGGTCGCGCCGCCGGGATGAAGGCCGACTCCTGGTCGTCGCCCTTGCCGCGCAGCACCCGTACCGCCGCCACGACCGGGACGGAGTCGTCCGCGGCCGTCAGGACCAGGGAGCCCGCCTCGCCGCGCGTGATGTCCTCCAGGTCGACGGCCGCCGTCATGCCGCCCTTCACGTGGAGGGTGTCGTGGCCGGCCGGGGTGATCAGGCCGGAGGGGGAGGCGAGGCGCACCTTCAGGTCGACGTCGGCGTCACCGGGGGTGAAGGCGACCAGGCGTACGGCGGTGGCGTCCTTCGGGACACCGGGCAGGACCAGGCTGCCGGACGGGTCGGTCGACGCGGGCAGCCAGTCGCCGCCCAGCTTGTCGTCCAGGGCCTGTACGGCGGCGCCGACCCGGCCGCTGCGGACCACCACGTGCGCGGTCACATCGGTCTGCTTCTCGTCGGTGAGCGTCGAGAGCAGGACCGGCTCGGCGGAGTGCGGCTGGACCGTGATGCCCTCCCCCACCGTCGTCTCGAGGGCGCCGTCCTTGCCGTAGAGCTCGATGTCCACGACGGCCGCCGAGTCGTCGGGGTTGGTCAGATGGACGTAGTCGGTGCGGGCGGCGTCGGTGCTCGCGCCCGGGAACCAGAACTCCGTGTCCGGAGCCGTGCAGGTGACTCCGTGCATGCCCCGGCCCGTTCCCGCGGTGACCGTGGTCGTCTCCTGCACGGTCCAGCCCGGCGCGAAGCGGCCCTCGGCGGTGCCGAGGAGGGCGGGGGACTCGCCGCCGGCCGTCTCCCCGGTGACCGGCTTGCCGGGGTCCTCGGGCTCCAGTACGGGCTTCCCGGACCCGGCGTCCTTGTCGTCCTTCTTGTCGTCCTCGGAGTCGTCCCCGGGCTTCGGCCCGTCCTGCTTCTGCTCCGTGGCCGCCCGGAGTTCGGCCCCGCCCTCCTTCTCCGTGCCCTTCGTGACCGGGGTGAAGGACGTGTACGTCGTCTCGGCCAGGTCGGAGGAGCTGGGCGAGGGGCACACCAGGCTCGTGCGTTCCACGGGGAGGTGGGCCGCCGCCTCCGCCGTCCCGTCCGTGGCCGTGGCGTCCGGCGAGGACACCGCGGCGAAGCCGGTGACGGCGGCGAGCGCGGTCACGCCCGCGATCAGGGACAGGGTGGTGCGGTTCACTGCTGGCTCCCGTCGGGACGCTCACTGCCCGTGCCGTGGGGGTCGTACGACGTGTCGTAGCCCTGCGGGTAGTTCTGGTCGTAGCCCTGGGTGTAGGTCTGGTCGTACGGCGCCTGCTGGGTGCCGTAGGCGTACGGGTCGTACTCGCCGCCCTGGGGGTAGGCCTCCGCCTGGTAGGTCCCGCCGTAGGCGTCCGCCGGGTACTGCTGGTACTGCTGCTCGTCCGGGTA
>NZ_NCTE01000598.1 GCF_002114215.1 Streptomyces sp. 13-12-16
GGCTCGCCCGCTGACGCCCGCCCGGCCGCCCGGGGGCGCGGGCCGGGGCGTGGGTGTGCCGGTCCGGCCGGCGCCCGCCCGGTTCAGGCGCGCAGCGGGTCCAGCACGATCGGTGCGATCCTGCCCTCCAGCATCTCGCCCAGCCCCTGTACGGCGCAGAGCTCCGGCCGTTCGGCGATGTGCACCGGCATGCCCGTCGCCTGACGCAGCATCTGGTCGAAGCCCGGCAGCAGGGCGCTCCCGCCGACCATCATGATCCCCCGGTCGACCAGGTCGGCGACCAGATCCGGCGGGCACTCCCGCAGCACCTTGCCGATGCCGTCGAGGACGGCGGTGAGCGGTGTCTGGATGGCCCGCCGCACGGCGGCCGTGTCGACCCGCACGGAACGGGCCAGACCGGTGGCCACGTCCCGCCCGTGGATCTCCGTCGACTCCGGGCCCTGCGGGGTGAGCCCGGTGCCGTGCAGGGCGAGCTGCAGGGGCCGTACGGACTGGCTCGGCAGCACCAGCTCGTGCTGGTGGCGCAGGTGCTGCACGATCGCGTTGTCCACGGCCTCCCCGCCGACGGGGACGCGCTCCGCCGTCACGATCGCCCCGAGGGAGAGCACGGCCACCTGCGTGGCCGCCGCACCGCACACCATGATCATGGTGGCCTCGGGCCGCTCCACCGGCAGACCGCAGCCGACGGCGGCGGCGATGAGCGTGTCGACCAGTTCCACCCGGCGGGCGCCGAGACCGACCAGCGTCTCGATCGCGGCGCGCTGGGCGAGCGGATCGGCGTCGTGCGGGACACAGGCCGCGGCCCGCAGCCGGGGCCTGCGGCGCAGCGTGCGGCGCATCTTGTCCCCGATGAGCTGCCGCAGCATGCGCTGCGCCATCTCGATGTCGACGACCGTGCCGCCGGAGACGGGACGTACGACGCGGATGTAGTCCGGCGTGCGTCCCGTCATCTTCTCCGCGAACTCACCGACCGCCATCAGCGCTCCGGTACGGGTGTTCACGGCGGCGGTGGACGGCTGGTCGACGACGAGTCCGGCGCCCTTGACATACACCCGGGTGCGGGCCGCCCCCAGGTCGACGGCGAAGTGGCAGCGGCGCAGCTGCTCCAGACTGGCGGTCACGGCGGAACCTCCCGAGTGCGCACCCAGCGGCCCGCCGGGCGGCGGACCTCTCAGGCATCGTGCGCGGCGGACGGGGGCGGGCGCCTTTCCTGGGGGGCCGGGTGGGGGGCCGCCGAACGGGGGGTCAGGCGCCGTCCGGGCGGGGCAGGGCGCGGACGGCCTCCAGGAGGGGCTCCAGGGAGTCGACGGTGAGCTCGCAGCCGGCCTCGCGCAGGCCTCGCCGGATGGCGGCGGTGTAGGCGTAGCCGATGAAGCGCAGACCGCCCCGCCGGGCGGCGGTGAACTCGGCGACCGACGAGCCGATCACGACGGCCGGGCCGCCGGCGGACGTGCCGGAGGCGCCCAGGGCGCGCCGCAGGCAGTCCGGGTGGGGCATCAGCAGGGTGAGGTCGTCGGCGCGCCCGTGGATGCCGGCCAGGGGCACGCGGTGGGGCAGCAGGTAGCGTCGCAGGGCCTGTTCGCCCACGTCGCTGACGATGACGACCCGTCGGCCGGAGGCGTGCAGGGCACGCACCAGAGCGAACGAGCGGTGCGTGGCGGGTGCCTCGGGCACCGCCCGCAGCTCGAGTTCGTCGAGGCGGTCGCGGAGCGCCGCGCCGAGCGGGTCGCGCGCGAAGGCGCGCAGCACCTCCAGCGGATGCACCGACGCCTTCCGGGAGACGTCACCGCCGCCGAGCGGGCGGCCCTCGAGCGCCTCCTGCGGCGCGCGGTGTTCGGAGACGACGGACAGCAGGTCCAGAGCGGCCTCGCGCGCGGTGCTCGCCGAGAACAGGCGGGCGAGCGGCCCGTCGAAACCGATGAGCACGGTGGGGCAGTCGGCCAGGGCGCCGGGCAGTGGCAGGGGCGCCGGTTCCTCCTGTCCGGACGGCTCCGCCGGTGGTGCCGCCTCCCGGGTGAGCCGTACGGAGCAGGACACCGCGAGGCCCGGTACGGGCCAGGAACCCAGCGCGGAGTCGACCTCGCGCTGCGCTCCGCCGACCCGGCGCACCGGGTGCCGGCGGGTGACGCGGGCCGCGACCTCCAGCAGATGGGTGAGCAGCCGCTCGGACACGCGGACGGCTTCCGCCCGGACGAAGGCGACCGGGTCCGCCACGTGCCAGGACAGGTCGACCGCCGCGGTGAAGGAGCCGCCCCGCGCGCCGGGCAGGCTGACCGTGTGCCGGGCCCGTCGCGCGGTGAGGTCGACGACGTAGTAGGTCGCCGGGTGCGGTGCGCGGGCGCCGTAGGGCTGGACGGGGTTGAGCAGGGTGAGCGAACCGTCGGGCCCGGTGTGGACGACGGCCGTGCGGCCCGGCGCGGGGGTGCCCAGCTCGTTCAGGTCGTGGGTGATGAGGGGGCCCCGCACCAGGTCGTGGGCCGGGACGTCGGTGCCCGCGGGGCCGGCCGGACCGCCCAGGGGGCAGAACCAGGCGACCGGCGGGACGGACGGCGCACCGGGGGGATACAGGGGCTGGAAGCGCAGGGGCTCGCGGGCGGCGGAGCTGGCGGTGAACTCCCCGTACAGGGCGGGCGAGACGACGACCACGAGGCCGGTGTCGGCGTGGCGGGGCGGCTCGGGCAGGTCGGCTCCC
>NZ_NCTE01000599.1 GCF_002114215.1 Streptomyces sp. 13-12-16
CACCGACACGGCCGGTGCGGGGACGGTCCGTACGGCGGTCGCCGGACGGGACGCCGCGGCCTGCTCCGCACCGGCGGCCACGGGCTCCGGGCGCCGGTCGTCCGCCCGGTCCCGTACGGCCTCGGCGCGCGTCTCCCTCCGGTCACCGTCGGACGGCACGTCCCGTACCACGATCTCGTGCGGGATCAGCACGATCGCCGTCGTCCCGCCGTACGGCGAGGGACGCAGGGTCACGGAGATGCCGTGCCGGTGCGCGAGCTGGGAGATCACGAACATGCCGAGCCGGAGGTCGTCGGCGAGCGCCACCACGTCGAACTGCGGCGCCTTGGCCAACTGGGCGTTCAGGGAGGCGTAGTCGTCGTCCGACAGGCCCAGGCCCCGGTCCTCGATCTCCACGGCGAGCCCCTTGGCCACCATCGCCGCCCGCACCGTGACGGGGCTCGGCGCCGGCGAGTACACCGTCGCGTTGTCGATCAGCTCGGCCAGCAGGTGGATGACGTCGGCCACCGCGGGCGGGGCGAGCGACACCTCCTCCTCGGTGAGCACCTCCACCCGCTGGTACTCGGCGACCTCCCCGACGGCACTGCGCACGATGTCGATCAGCGCGACCGGCTCGCTCCAGGTACGGCCGGGACGCTCACCGCTGACGATGACCAGGTTCTCCTCGTACCGGCGCAACTGGCTGGCTGTGGAGTCCAGTTCGTACAGACCCTTGAGGACCTCGGGGTCGGTGTGCCGGCGCTCCAGCGCGTCGAGCTTGCTGAGCTGGAGGTTGACCAGGTTCTGGCTCTGCCGCGCGATGCCGAGGATGACCTTCTGGAAACCGCGCCGGGTGTCGGCGAGTTCGACCGCGGTGTGCACGGCGGTGCGCTGTGCGGTGTTGAACGCCTGGGCGACCTGCCCCAGTTCGTCGTGGCCGTAGTCCAGCGGGGTCGTCGCCGACTCGGCGTCGACCTTCTCGCCCCGCTCCAGCCGGGCCACCACGTCGGGCAGCCGCTCCTCGGCCAGTCCGAGGGTGGCCATCCGCAGCCCGCGCAGCCGGCGGGAGAGCGAGCGGGTGATGCGCCAGGACAGGCCGACGCACAACAGCAGCGCGAGCAGTCCGGCGGCGCTCAGGGAGGCGGCCGTGATCAGCAGGCTGCGGGCCTCGCCGGCGCTGCGGGTGAGCAGCGCGTCGGTCTGCTCCCGGATCATGGCGGCGTACTGCGAGGAGACCCGGTCCATGGCCTCGTCCCACCGCTCCCGCAGGTCCGGCAGTTCGACGGTGCGCTTCTCGCCCGTGGGCGCGGTCGCCAGTACCTGGTCCTCGACCGCCTGCAGGGCGCGCCACTCGGCGCTCTGCAGGATCCGCTCGGTCTGGGTCTTGGTCTCACCGCGCAGGGAGGGCACGATCTGGTCCTCGACCAGCCAGCGGCGGGTGTGCACCAGCTCCGCGAACTCGCCCCAGCCCTCCGTGTCCATGCGCCCGGCGGACCAGGCGAGGGTGAGCCGCGCGTCCTCCTCGGAGAACAGCTCCGCCGCGTGCTCCAGCGCGATCAGCGGTTCGGCCTCCGAGGTCAGGTCGCCGTCGTCGACCTGGGAGAGTTCCTGGAAGGCGTGGATCTGGTCGTCGATGATCGAGGTGTACTGCTCGAGCGCCTGCTCGGCGGTGATGTCGCTGGGGTGGTCCACCTGGTCCCGGTAGTACTCCAGGCTGCCCACCGAACCGAGCACCCCGTACATCCGGTCCGAGATGCGGGCCGGTGCCTCGGCGATCGCGTCCGCCTGACCGACCAGCTTCGCCACCGCCCCGTCGGTCTTCTCGCGCTGCGCTTCGAGGGCGGTCCGGGGGGTCTCCGGATCGGCCAGCCACGCGGCGGTCAGCCTGCGCTCCTGCTGCAGCGCGAGCGCGGCGTGCGTGCCCATCGCACCGGTCGACCGGCTCAGTTCCGTCTGGGAACGCAGTTGCAGCCCCTCGGAGAACATCTGGATCGTCGTCAGGCCCCACATGCCGGCGAGGGTGACACTGGGCACCAGGGCGAGGAGGAACAGCGAGAGACGTATGGAGCCGAAACGGCGCCGGGCACCTGTCCGTGGAGACATCGTGGTCCTAGAGCGGTCGGGTGTTGGGGGAAGTACGCACGGGCCGGCCCGTCAGCGGGTTCCGTCGGCGGCGAACCCGGCGACCGCGGCGGCGTTGGCCTTCGTGACGAACGCGGGCCCGGTGAGCACGGGCGCGACCCCGCCACCGCTGATGTTGCCGTTGGTCCGGTACAGCCACAGCGCGTCCACGGCGAGGTAGCCCTGCAGATAGGGCTGCTGGTCGACGGCGAACTGGACGTTGCCGCCGCGCACGGCGTCCACCAGGTCGTCGTTGAGGTCGAAGGTGGCGACGCCGGCGTCGCTCTCCGCCTCCGAGACGGCGTCGACCGCGGTGAGTGCGAAGTCCGCCCCGTTGGTGACCACCTCGTCGATGGTCGGGTCCTGCCGCAGCCGGGCGGTGATGATGCCGGAGACGGCGCGCATGTCGGTGCCGTCCACGTAGAGGTTCTCGGTCGTCCCGCCGAACGCCTTCTTCACACCGGCGCAGCGGGCCTCCAGGGCAACGTTGCCACGCTCGTGGACGACGCACAGGGCGTGCTCGGCCTTCAGCTCGTCCAGCTTGTCGCCGACGGCCCGGCCCGCCACGCTCTCGTCCTGGCCGAAGAACTCCAGCAGCCCCGCCGACTTCCAGGCGTCGATACCGGAGTTGAGCCCGACCACGGGGATGTCCGCGGCCCGTGCCTCGTTGACCGGGCCCTTCATGGCCGCCGGCTTGGCCAGCGTCAGCGCGATGCCGTCGACACCGTCGCGGACCGCCTCGCGGACCAGCTCGGCCTGTCCCGCCGGGTCCGGGTCGCTCACGTACGTCAGCTCGATGCCGTCCTTGGCGGCCGCCGCCTCGGCACCCTTGCGCACCCGGTCCCAGAACGCGTCGTCCTCGCTGCCGTGGGTGACCATCGCCACCTTGATCCGTCCGGCGCCGGAGGCGCCCGCACCGTCGGAGTCCGAGGAGTCGTCGGCCGAGCCGAAGGCGGAACAGCCGGTCGTCAGCAGACCGACGGCGGCTGCCAGGGCGGCCAGACGGCGTCTCGTGAGGCGGTGGGACGGGGGACGAGTGTTCATGGAGAGTGCGGACCTCGCTGTGCGGCCGAGCAAGAGCAGGGGAGAGCACGGACGGAACCGCGCGGGGTGCGTACTCCGACCGGGTGACTCTCGCTGGCCCGGAGCCAACCCTGTGGAACCACCGGTAGTCAAGTGAACAGCCACGTGAAGTGAGGCGATGCTGCCGCATTGTGATGAACCGTGAGTACGGTGCGTCCGTCGTCCGCCACCGAACCGAACGGACGGTACGGAGCGGCTCGGGCCCCTCGCGGACGCCCGCCGTTCAGCGCCGGCGCAGCCGCAGGGCCAGCGCGG
>NZ_NCTE01000600.1 GCF_002114215.1 Streptomyces sp. 13-12-16
CGCGCCGGTGCGGGCGTCGAAGACCGCCGGGCCCAGAGCGATCCGGTCGCCGTCGACGGCGGGGCGCACGCCGGTCGCCACGGGCGACGGGGCGCGGCGGGCCACCGTCCCCTGCGCCCAGGCCACCTCGTGGTTCCTTCCGGCCCAGGGCGTGTCCTCGGCGAGCCGTGCCTCCACCGTCCACTGCACCTCCTCGCCCTTGCCGTCCGGGGCCTCGGGCAGCTTGACCTCCGCGGACTCCCCGGGGGCGAGCGGCGGCACGGCGAGCGGGTGCGCCCCCGTCGGCCGGCCGTCCACCTGGTAGGAGGACGAGAACTCCAGATGGGCCAGGTCCGCGAAGTCGTACCGGTTGGTCACCCGTACGGTGCCGTCCGCGTCGCCCGCCTCGATCCGGACCGGCTCGATCACCTTCTTGTACTCGATCAGGCCCGGTGACGGCGTGCGGTCCGGGAAGACCAGCCCGTCGCAGACGAAGTTGGCGTCGTGCAGCTCCTCCCCGAAGTCGCCGCCGTAGGCGTGGCCCAGCTCCGGGTGCTCGACGCCGTGGTCGATCCACTCCCAGACGAAGCCGCCCTGGAGCCGGTCGTACCGCTCGAACAGCTCCTGGTACTCGGTGAGCCCACCGGGGCCGTTGCCCATGGCGTGCGCGTACTCGCAGAGGATCAGGGGCAGTCCGCGCCTGCGGCGGGTGCCGCCGTCCAGGCCCCGCGCGATCCGCTCCACCTCCTCGTGCGGCGGGTACATCCGCGAGTACACGTCCGTGTCGCGGCAGCCGATGTCGCCCTCGTAGTGCACCGGGCGGGACGGGTCCCGGCCGTGTATCCAGTCGGCCATCGCGGTCAGTCCGCGTCCGGTGCCCGCCTCGTTGCCGAGCGACCACATCACCACCGACGGGTGGTTCTTGTCCCGCTCCACCATGCGGGCGGCGCGGTCGAGCAGGGCGGGGGTCCAGCGCTCGTCGTCGACGGGGTTGTCCCGCCACTCCTGTTCGACGAAGCCGTGGGTCTCCAGGTCGCACTCGTCGATCACCCACAGCCCGTACTCGTCGCACAGGCCGAGGAAGGCCGGGTGCGGCGGGTAGTGGGAGGTGCGGACGGCGTTGACGTTGTGCCGCTTCATCAGCAGCACGTCCTCGCGCATGGTGTCGGGGTCCAGCGCGCGGCCCCGGCACGGGTGCCACTCGTGCCGGTTGACGCCCTTGAACAGCAGGGGGGTCCCGTTCACCTTGATCAGGCCGTCCTCGACGACGACCGTGCGGAAGCCGATGCGCACCGGGACGCGCTCGCCCGCCGTGACCAGGACGCCGTCGTACAGCCGGGGCGTCTCCGCCGTCCACGGCTCGACCGGGAGCGTCACCGGTTCGCCGGCCGCCACGTCGACGCCCAGCTCCTCGACGAGCACGCGCCCCTCGACGTCGGAGTCGACGCGCAGGGTGCCCGTGCCGGTGACGTGGTCGTAGGAGGCGTGCACGAAGAAGTCGCCCACGCTGCCCGCCGGGCGGTGCAGCAGGGTCACGTCACGGAAGATGCCGGGCAGCCACCACTGGTCCTGGTCCTCCAGGTACGACCCCGCCGACCACTGGTGGACCCGGACCGCGAGGACGTTCCCGGTCGGCTCCAGCAGGTGCCCGACCGCGAACTCGTGCGGCAGCCGCGATCCCTTGAACTCCCCGATGTCCGTGCCGTTCAGCCACACCCGGGCGCAGGACTCCACCCCGTCGAAGCGGAGCACCGCGTCGCCCCCGCCCGGCCAGTCCCCGGGGAGGTCGAAGACGCGCAGGTGGTCGCCGGTCGGGTTCTCGGTGGGGACGTGCGGCGGGTCGACGGGGAAGGGGTAGAGGTGGTTGGTGTAGATCGGCGCGCCGTGGCCCTGGAGCACCCAGTGGCCGGGCACGGTCACCTCCGCCCAGCCGTCGGCGTCGTATCCGGGCGCGGCGAACGAGTCGTCCTGGGCGTCCGCGGTGGCGGACACCCGCAGGCGCCAGCCGCCGTTCAGGGACAGGGACGCCGCGTCGGAGGACGCGTACCAGGCGCGCGGGGGCAGGGCCCCGCGGCCGGGGGAGACGTCCTCGACATAGCCGGTCGCCGGGGTGCTCACTGACATGGGTCTCCTGGATCGGTCCTGGCCCAGCCCTTGATCCCGGTCCGTGCGACGCCCCGCACCAGCCGGCGCGGGACTTGCGACGTGTGGGACTTGTGGGCACGGGACGTGTGATGCGTAGGACTTGCGGTGCGCGGGACGTTAACCTTCGGCCAATGCTTCGGCAAGGGGTTGGACGAAGTCCGTTCGAAGCGTTGCGTCCTGTTCGTGATGACGAACGGGACGGGAGTCACCGGCGACTGCCGGCGGTACGGTTCCCGGCGCGCTTCCCGGCCGACCGCAACGCGCCCTCCAGCGCGAACGTCGCCGCTCCCAGGCACACCGGATCGGTCGGGATCGGGGAGAGGACGATCCGGGTGGCGGCCAGCGGGCGGCGCAGCGCGCGCCGGGCGACGGCCGCCCGCACCTCGTCGAGCAGCGGCTCGCCGAACGCGGCCGCGACCCAGCTGCTGAGCACGACCACCTCCGGGTTGAGGAGGTTGACCAGATCGGCGACCCCGGCGCCGAGGTAGCGGGCGGTGCGTCCGAGCACCTCCACCGCCACCGGATCGCCCGCGCTCACCCCCCGGGCGAGCGCGTCGATGGTGGCCGTCTGGTCGTCGGCCCGCAGCAGCGGGCTGTCCGGGCTCAGCTCCCGCAGGTTCAGCATGATCCCGGGCGCGCCGGTGTACGTCTCCACACAGCCGCGGTTGCCGCAGTGGCAGGGGCGGCCGTCCAGGACGAGGGTGGTGTGCCCCCACTCACCGGCACTGTTGCTCACCCCCCGGTGCACCCCGCCGCCCAGCACCAGCCCGGCCCCCACCCCGGTCCCGAGGTTCACCACCACCGCGTCCCCGCACCCGCGCGCAGCCCCGAACCACAGCTCGGCCACCGCGCAGGCACGCAACGGGTTGTCCAGGTACAGGGGGTGGGCGATGTGCTCGGTGAGCAGGTCGAGCAGGGGGACGTCGTGCCAGTCCCAGTTCGGCGCGTACGCGGAGGTCCCGGTGTCCCGGTCCACCTGACCCGGCACGCTCACCCCGACCCCGAGCACCCGCGCGCCCTCCACCCCGGCCCGCGCCACCACCGACCCCACCGCCGTGGCCACGTGCTCCACGACCTGCTCGGGCCGGTTCTCGCCGGGGCGCATGCCCTCCTCGGCGCGGGCCAGCACGTTCAGCGCGAGGTCGAACAGCTCGACCCGGACGTAGGTCTCGGCGAGGTCCACGCCGATCAGCGCGCCCCCCGGCGCGTTGACGGCCACCAGGCCCCGGGGGCGGCCGCCGGCCGAGTCCTCGAAACCCACCTCGGTGATCATGCCGAGGTCGAGCAGCTCCCCGACCAGCGTGGCGACGGTGGCGAGGCTGAGCCCCGTGGCGGCCGCCAGCTCCTGCCGGGAGGTGGGCGACGCGGCGATGATCTGGCGCAGCACCTGGTAGCGGTTGGCCGTGCGGATGTCCCGCGATGTGCGCTTCACCGAGCTGCCCCCGTCCCTGCCGGGCCGGGCCGACCGGGCACCGGCGCGCGGCAAGGCTATGGGGGAGGCGGACCTCTCGACAAGGGGTTCGGAAAGGGGCTTGACGAAGTCCGGCCGGGGCCGGCGGGCGTCCTGGGCGTCAGTCGCCCAGGACGCCCCGGACGAACGCGTTGGTGAACTTGCCCGCCGGGTCCAGGTCGCGGACGAGGGTCCGGAAGTCGTGCAGGCGCGGGTAGCGGGCGTGCAGTTCCGCCGCCGGCGTGGTGAACACCTTCCCCCAGTGCGGCCGCGCCCCGAACGGCGCCAGCGCCTCCTCCAGCCGCCGCACCACGGGCAGCACCACCCGCGTGTCCTCGACCCAGGTGAAGTGGAGGGCCACCGTGTCCCGGCCGTAGGAGGGGCTGAGCCACTGGTCGTCGGCGGCGACGGTGCGCACCTCGCAGGTCTGCAGCACCGGGGCGACCGTCTCCCGGACGCCGTCCACCGCCCGCAGCGCGGCGACGGCCGACTCCCTCGGCAGCAGGTACTCCGACTGCAGTTCCGCCCCGCTGCTCGGCGTGAACTCCGCGCGGAAGTGCGGCAGCCGCTCGTGCCAGGGCCCGGCCACGCCGAACTGCTCGGTGCAGTTCACCGCCGGCATCCCCGGCACCGGGTGCATCTTCTCGGTCGCCGGGGGCGCCCAGGGGAAGTCCGGCAGCGGCTGGTCGGTGCGCCGCTTCACCCACACCTGCCGGAAGCCCGGCGCCCGCCAGTCGGTGAACAGGCTCACGCTGTACGCCGCCGACATCACCTTCTCGAACGTGGCGGAGTCCAGCCCCTCCAGCGGCATCTCGGTGAACACGTGCTGCTCGACCTCGAAGGCCGGCTCCAGGTCCAGGGTGAGCGCGGTGACGACACCGAGCGCGCCCAGCGAGGTGACCGCGCCGCCGAACCGCTCGTCGCCGCGCGCCACGGTCACCGCCGAGCCGTCCGCCGTGACCAGTTCCACCGCGCGCACGGACGAGGCGAGCGGACCGTTGCCGACGCCGGAGCCGTGGGTGCCGGTGGCGACCGAGCCGGCCACCGAGATGTGCGGGAGCGACGCCATGTTCGCCAGCGCCAGCCCGTGCCGGTGCACCTGCCGGGCCAGCTCCGCGTAGCGCACCCCGCCCCCGACCCGTACCGTCCGGGCCGCCGGGTCCACGTCGACCTGCGGGGGCAGCGCGTCCAGGGACAGCAGGACGCCGTCCTCGCCGGCCTCGGCGATCTCGTTGAAGGAGTGCCCGCTGCCCAGGGCCCGCACCCGCGCGCTCCCGGCCACCAGCGTGCGCAGCGCGTCCAGGCTGTGCGGGCGGTGCAGCTCCCCGGCGGCGTACGTGATGTTGCCCGCCCAGTTGGTCACGGTCTCGGCCATCGCTCGTCCTTCCTGACGGTCGGGACCGAAAAGGTCCCCGCCGGAACCTACCTCGCGAGTGATCCGCGCCCTGTGGGGGGACCCGGCCCCCCGGATGTCCGGGCAGGGGCATACCGTGAGGAGTCGTACGTCCGAACCGGGAGGAGAACAACGGGATGGGCAGCCGTACCGCGCTGGTCGAGGATCTGATGGAGCGGTTCCCGCACGTGCCGCGCGAAGCCGTCTTCAAGGAGGACCTGCTGCGCGGCGGTGTGGCCTTCGACCCGTCCGCGCTCAGCGACAACGAGGGCGGTGAGGTCAAACCGAAGTCGTACTTCATCTTCTCCTTCGACCACGGCACCCTGCCCGAGCTGGGCGAGGCGGCCCTGCGCCGCCCGCCGGAGGAGATCATCCTCACCGGCGGCCCGTACGACCTGCGCCGCACGGTCGTGTCGGTCCGCGTGAACCCGGCCTCCCCCTACCGCGTCGCCGCCGACGAGCACGGCGTGCTCGGCCTCTACCTCGACGGCAGGCGGATCTCGGACGTCGGCGTGCCGCCCATGCCCGAGTACTACCGGCACACCCTCTCCAACGGGAAGTCGGTCATGGAGGTCGCCCCCACCATCCAGTGGGGCTACCTGATCTACCTGACCGTCTTCCGGGTCTGCCAGTACTTCGGCGCCAAGGAGGAGTGCCAGTACTGCGACATCAATCACAACTGGCGCCAGCACAAGGCGGCGGGGCGGCCCTACACCGGGGTGAAGGACGTCGAGGAGGTCCTGGAGGCCCTCGAGATCATCGACCGGTACGACACCGCGAAGGCGTCCACCGCCTACACCCTCACCGGCGGCGCCATCACCAAGACGGTCTCCGGCCGCGACGAGGCCGACTTCTACGGCCACTACGCCAAGGCCATCGAGGAGCGCTTCCCCGGCCGCTGGATCGGCAAGGTCGTCGCCCAGGCGCTGCCCAGGGACGACGTGCAGCGCTTCAAGGACTACGGCGTGCAGATCTACCACCCCAACTACGAGGTGTGGGACGAGTACCTGTTCAAGATGTACTGCCCCGGCAAGGAGCGCTACGTCGGCCGCGACGAGTGGCACAAGCGCATCCTCGACTCCGCGGAGATCTTCGGCGCGCGCAACGTGATCCCCAACTTCGTGGCGGGCGTGGAGATGGCCGAGCCGTTCGGCTTCAAGACGGTCGACGAGGCCATCGCCTCCACCACCGAGGGCCTGCGCTTCTTCATGTCGCACGGCATCACGCCCCGCTTCACCACCTGGTGCCCGGAGCCGACCACCCCGCTCGGCAAGGCCAACCCGCAGGGCGCCCCGCTGGAGTACCACATCCGTCTCCTCCAGGCCTACCGGCAGACCATGGAGGACTTCGGCCTCTCCTCGCCCCCCGGCTACGGCCCGCCCGGACCCGGCAACGCGGTGTTCTCGGTCAGCTCCTTCATGGACAGCCTCCCGGCACAGGAGTCCGCCGAGACGGTCTGAGACACCGGGGGCCAGGGGCCCTCGCGGAGGAGACGGGAAGGCCGGAACCGAGACGTTCCGGCCTTCCGTGCGTATCGTCCCTGCGAGGGGTGGCCATGCCGCCACGCAAAGTGAGGGAAGCGCTTGTCAGTTGTGGCGGGGACGTGAAAAGCTCGGCCACTGCCGCGAGGTTTCCCCAACTCCACTGCCCCTATGGCGAGTTGACCTCGTTCGTGATGCGGGAGTCTCATGCCCGACCTGTCGAGCCCCCAGGACGCCACCGAGGCGGCGCTGTTCTCCGAGTGCTGGGACGCGGCGCTCTCCTACGCCGACCTGTGCACCGCCGGGTCCGCCGCCGCGGCGGAACTGGCCCGCGAGGCCTTCGAACAGGGCATACGGGAGCTGCGCGAGGCCGAGTCGGGCACCCTGCGCGGCTACGGCCGCCGTTCCACCCGGCTGCCCCGGATACCCCTGCTGCTGACGGCGGTCCGCAGCACGGCCGCCGCCTGGGAGGAGGCGGGGCAGGGCCACAAGCTCGACCCCGACCTGCGGCTGTGGCTCCACTCCGACAGGGCCGCCCGCTACACCGGCCCGCCACTGGAGCGCCCGGTCGCCCTGCGTGGACTGCGCGATCTGCAGCCGGCGGACGCCGAACTGCTCTGGCTGGCCGAGGCGGAGGCCCTGCCGCTGCCCCTGGTGGCCCGCCGGCTCGGCCTCGACCCCGCCACCGCCGCCCATGAACTCGCCCAGGTCGGCCGCCTGTTCCGGGACCGCTGCCACCGCAACCACCTCGACTCGCCCATGGACGCCGAGTGCCGCAGCTACGCCCGGCTCCTCGACGCCGTCACCCGCTCGCCCGCCGCGGACACCCCCGACGACCTCTCCCGGCACCTCGCCACCTGCCACCGGTGCGCCGAGGCCGCCGCCTGTCTGCGGCTGCACGGCGGGGGACTGCCCGGCGCG
>NZ_NCTE01000601.1 GCF_002114215.1 Streptomyces sp. 13-12-16
CGCCCGCCCGCGCGTCGCCGACCGGGCTCCCCTCCGCCCCGCCGTCCCCCAGCCCGGGCCCACCGACCGCTTCGCCGAGCTGCTGCTCGCCGTCCTCAGCGGGCAGCGCCCCGTGCACGCGATGCTGCGCCACACCGCCGGGCATGCCTACGACGAGCTGATCCGGCTGGCCGAGCGCGGGCCGCTGCGCACCCGGGGTGTCCGTCCCGTCGTCCGCGACATCGGCTGGTTCGAGCCCCGCGAGGGCGCCATCGAGGCGTTCGCCCGGATCGGGGCCGGGGACAGGCTGCGCGCCATGGCCTTCCGGCTGGAACAGGGCCGGGACCTGCGCTGGCGCTGCACCGCCGTGGAGCTGGGCGGCCCGCGGACGCGCCGCGCGGACACCCGCTGAGCGCACCCGCCGGCCGCACCCGGGAAAAGCCCGAGGGCCGGACACCTCCTGGGGTGTCCGGCCCTCGGCCTCTCACGGTCCGCTCACTTCTTGCGGCGACGCCCGCTCTTCGCCTGCTTGCGGCGCTCCGCGCGCGTGAGGCCGTCCGCCTCGGAGCGCACCGGCTCGTCGTCGGTGGCGAAGTCGCCCTCGATGGTGCCGCCCTCGCCGTCCACCGTCGGCGCGGAGAAGTGCAGGTTCCGCCGCTGCGGGGCGTCGAGCCCCTTGGCCCGGATCTCGGGGCGCGGACCCGCCTGCGCGGGCACCGCGTCCTGCTTCTCCAGGTCGGCCACCGGCTTGGCGTCCTCGACCGGGACCTCCTCGACCTGCTGCTCGACCTGGACCTCCAGGTTGAACAGATAGCCGACGGACTCCTCCTTGATGCCCTCCATCATCGCGGTGAACATGTCGAAGCCCTCGCGCTGGTACTCGACCAGCGGGTCCTTCTGCGC
Organism: Streptomyces sp. 13-12-16; assembly: GCF_002114215.1. GTDB lineage: Bacteria > Actinomycetota > Actinomycetes > Streptomycetales > Streptomycetaceae > Streptomyces. The sequence goes on from NZ_NCTE01000601.1 coordinate 883, forward strand.
CATCGCGCGCAGGCCGATGCCCTCCTGGAGGTAGTCCATCTCGTAGAGGTGCTCACGCCACTTGCGGTCCAGGACCGACAGCACGACCCGGCGCTCCAGCTCACGCATGATCTCGGAGCCGAGCTGCGCCTCACGGGCCTCGTACTGGGCGCGGATGTCGTCCTTGATGGACTCGAAGATGAACTCGGCCGTCAGACCGGCGCGGTCCCCGGCCTCCTCCTCCAGCTCCTCCACGGTGACGCTCACCGGGTAGAGCTGCTTGAACGCGCCCCACAGCCGGTCCAGGTCCCAGTCCTCGGGGAAGCCCTCGGCGGTCTCCGCCCGGACGTAGGCGTCGATCGTGTCGTCCATGAAGTGCTGGATCTGCTCCTGCAGGTCCTCGCCCTCCAGGACCCGGCGCCGCTCGCCGTAGATGACCTCGCGCTGCCGGTTGAGGACCTCGTCGTACTTCAGGACGTTCTTGCGCGTCTCGAAGTTCTGCGTCTCCACCTGCGACTGCGCGGACGCGATCGCGCGGGTGACCATCTTGTTCTCGATCGGCACGTCGTCCGGCACGTTCGCCATGGACATCACGCGCTCGACCATCTGCGCCTTGAACAGCCGCATCAGGTCGTCACCGAGCGACAGGTAGAAGCGGGACTCGCCCGGGTCGCCCTGACGGCCGGAACGACCGCGCAGCTGGTTGTCGATGCGCCGCGACTCGTGCCGCTCGGTGCCGAGGACGTACAGGCCGCCGCTCCTCTCGACCTCTTCCTTCTCGGCCTTGACCGCCGCCTCGGCCCGCTCGAGGGCCTCGGGCAGGGCGTGCGCCCACTCCTCGATGTGCTCCTCGGGGTCGAGACCGCGCTGACGCAGCTCCGCCTCGGCGAGGTCCTCGGGGTTGCCGCCGAGCTTGATGTCCGTACCACGGCCGGCCATGTTGGTGGCCACGGTGACACTGCCCTTGCGGCCGGCCTGGGCGACGATCGACGCCTCCCGCTCGTGGTGCTTGGCGTTCAGCACCTCGTGCTGGATGCCGCGCTTGCTGAGCTGCTGCGAGAGGTACTCGGACTTCTCCACCGAGGTCGTGCCGACGAGGATCGGCTGGCCCTTGCGGTGCTTCTCCTCGATGTCGTCGACGACCGCCTCGAACTTGGCGACCTCGGTGCGGTAGATCAGGTCCGACTGGTCCTTGCGGACCATCGGCCGGTTGGTCGGGATGGGCACCACGCCGAGCTTGTAGATCTGGTGGAACTCGGCGGCCTCGGTCATCGCCGTACCGGTCATGCCGGACAGGCCCGGCTGCTCCTTGCCGTCGTGGTCGTGGCGCTTGTAGAGGCGGAAGAAGTTCTGCAGCGTGATCGTGGCGAGCGTCTGGTTCTCGTCCTTGATCGGCACCGCTTCCTTCGCCTCGATGGCCTGGTGCATGCCCTCGTTGTAACGGCGGCCGGCGAGGATACGGCCGGTGTGCTCGTCCACGATCATGACTTCGTCATCGATGATGACGTAGTCCTTGTCCTTCTTGAAGAGCTCCTTGGCCTTGATGGCGTTGTTCAGGTAGCCCACGAGCGGGGTGTTCACCGACTCGTACAGGTTGTCGATGCCCAGCCAGTCCTCGACCTTGGCGACACCGGACTCGTGGATGGCGACCGTGCGCTTCTTCTCGTCGACCTCGTAGTCGCCGGTCTCCTCGATGCCCTTGAGCGGCTGGCCGGGCTCGCCGCGCTTGAGGCGCTTGACCAGCTTGGCGAAGTCGCCGTACCACTTGGTGGCCTGGTCGGCCGGGCCGGAGATGATCAGCGGCGTACGGGCCTCGTCGATGAGGATGGAGTCGACCTCGTCGACGATGGCGAAGTTGTGCCCGCGCTGGACGAGCTCCTCCTTGGACCACGCCATGTTGTCGCGCAGGTAGTCGAAGCCGAACTCGTTGTTCGTGCCGTAGGTGATGTCGCAGGCGTACTGCTCGCGGCGCTGGGCCGGCGTCATGTTGGCCAGGATGCAGCCGACGCTCAGGCCCAGGAACTTGTGGACGCGGCCCATCATCTCGGAGTCGCGCTCGGCCAGGTAGTCGTTGACCGTGATGATGTGGACGCCCTCGCCGGACAGGGCGTTCAGGTACGCGGGCAGGGTGCCTACGAGGGTCTTGCCCTCACCGGTCTTCATCTCTGCCACGTAGCCCATGTGCAGGGCGGCGCCGCCCATGAGCTGGACGTCGTAGTGCCGCTGGCCCAGGACGCGCTTGGCGGCCTCGCGGACGGTGGCGTACGCCTCGGGGAGCAGGTCGTCCAGGCTCTCACCGTCGGCGTACCGCTGCTTGTACTCATCGGTGAGGGCCCGCAGCTCGGCGTCGGAGAGGCCTTCGAAGTCCTCTTCGATGGAGTTGACCTGGTCCGCGATGCGGTGCAGCTTGCGCAGGATCTTGCCTTCGCCTGCACGCATGATCTTCGAGAGGACGGACACGGGGGTTGGTCTCCTTGCCGGTCGGGCCTGGGACGGTCGGTTTCCATTTCACTGACTGAGCAACGGCCATCGTATGCGAGGACCCCGCCACGCCGGGAGGCCTGCCGCGGGGGTGACCGTCGGCTGCTTCCTATCCGTTTCACGGCTGCTTCAAAAGGAGAACGTCCGGGCCCCTCGGATGGTGCCGCCCCGCACCGGCGAGTTGCGCGAAGGGTGATCATCACCTCACGCACCGCGAAAGGGATGGCGCCGTCCACCCCGCGCGAGCAGAATCGGCCGATGGAACCCGTCACGCTCACCACCGACCGCCTCCTGCTGCGCACGGTCGGCCCGCAGGACACCGACGCCGTGTACGCGATCTGCCAGGACCCGGACATCCAGCGCTGGACCACGGTCCCCTCCCCGTACCTTCCGGAGCACGCGCGGGGTTTCACGGAGCAGATCGCTCCCGACGGGTGGGCGGGCGGTTCGATGTTCACCTTCGGCGTCTTCCTGCCCACCGGGGAGCTCACGGGCATGCTCGGCATCACCATGCGTTCCCTGGGGACGGGCGAGATCGGCTTCTGGTGCGCGAAGGAGCACCGCGGCAACGGCTACATCACCGAGGCCACCCTCGCCGCCTCCCGCTGGGCCTTCACCCGGATGTCGGTCGACCGCGTGGAGTGGCGCGCGGAGGTGGGCAACACCGCCTCCCGCGCGGTGGCGGAGCGCGCGGGCTTCACCATCGAGGGCGTCCTGCGTTCCTCGCTCAGCAACAAGGGAGTGCTGCGGGACGGTTGGGTGGGCTCCCTGCTCCCGTCCGACCTGGGACTTCCCTCCACGGCGCCCTACGTCCCCGGGCGGGGATGAGTCCCGGGCCCACCGCCGTTGTCAGTGCCGCCCTCTATCGTGCGGACGTATGACGACCCTTCCGCGCCCGACCACGGAACTGACGGCAGACGAGGCCCGCCGCATCGCCCTGCGGGCCCAGGGATTCCTCGGCGCCCCGGACCGCCGCTCGGGCGTCCGGGGCGTCCTGCGCCATCTGGGCGCGGTACAGCTCGACACCATCTCCGTCCTCGCCCGCTCCCACGAGCTCATCCCGTACGCCCGTCTGGGCTCCGTGGGACGCCGGACCGTGGAGGAGGCGTACTGGAAGGAGGCGTCCCGGCCGCCGCACGCGTTCGAGTACTGGTCGCACGCCGCGTGCATCCTCCCCGTCGAGGAGTGGCCGCACTTCGCCTTCCGCCGCCGCGCCTACCGCGCCCGCCCGCTCTGGGGCCACGAGCTCCCCGACGGCGTGTACGACCAGGTGATCAAGCAGCTCCGCGCGGAGGGCCCCCTGACCGCCACGGAGCTGGGCGGCGCCAAGCGCACCAGCGAGTGGTGGGACTGGTCCGGCACCAAGGTCGCCGTGGAGCGCGCCCTGATGTACGGCGAGGTGGTGTGCGTCGAGCGCCGCGGCTGGAAGCGGGTCTACGACCTCGCCGAGCGGGCGATCCCCACGGAGCTGCTGCACGACGAGCTGGACGACGCCGAGTGCCTGCGCCGTCTGGTCCGCCTGGCCGGCCGGTCCCTCGGCGTGGGGACGCGCGCGGACATCGCCGACTACCACCGCCTCAGGGGAGAGCAGGTCGACGCGGTGATCGGCGACTCGGGCCTGGTCCCGGTCACGGTGGCGGGCTGGTCCAAGCCGGCCTGGGCCGATCCGGCGGCCCTGGCGACACCGCCGCGCGGCCGGCACCGTACGACGCTGTTGTCCCCGTTCGACTCCCTGGTCTGGGAACGGGCGCGCACGGAGCGGATCTTCGGCTTCACCCATCGCCTGGAGGCCTACGTGCCCAAGCCCAAGCGGGTGTACGGCTACTTCGCGATGCCCGTCCTCGCGGGCGGCCGGCTCGTCGGCCGGGTCGACCCGGCCCGTGAGGGCCGCACGCTGGTGGCCAAGCAGGTCACGCTGGACGGCCGCAAGGCGGTTCCCGCCGTGGCCCAGGCCCTGGTGGAGGCGGCGGGCTGGGTGGACTGCACGGACGTGCGCGTGGAGCGGGTCGACGCACCGGAGTTGCGCGAGGCCCTCACCCTGGAGCTCGCCCGGGCCCTGGCCTGACGCGGGGCGCCGTCACCGGATCTCGAGGATCTTCTCCCGCATCGCGTAGACCACCGCCTCCATCCTGGAGTGCAGCTGGAGCTTCTCCAGGATGTTGCGCACGTGGTTCTTCACGGTGTTCTCGGAGATGAACAGTTCCTTGGCGATGTCACGGTTGTTCATTCCCGTGGCCACCAGTTTGAGGACTTCGAGTTCACGGTCCGTCAGCCGGGGCGCGGGCACCAGCCGGCGCTCGTCGGTGCGCTGGATCATCGACTTGAACTCGGTGAGCAGTTTCGACGCCATGGACGGGCTGATCTGCGACTGTCCGTCGGCCACCGCGCGAATGGCGGTGGCCACCTCGTCCGTGGAGATCTCCTTGAGGAGATAACCGGTCGCGCCCGCCTTGATGGCGTCGTAGAGATCGGCTTCCTCGTCGCTGATCGTCAGCATGATGATCTTCGCGCTGGGGGCGACCTCCTTGATGGAGGTGCACGCCTCGATCCCGCCCCGCTTGGGCATCCGCACGTCCATCAGGACGATGTCGGGCAGCAGGTCGGCCGCCTTCTCCACCGCCTCCGCGCCGTCCCCCGCCTCACCGACGACCTGGATGTCCTCCTCGGCCGCGAGCACGATCTCCAGTCCACGGCGGAACAGCGCGTGGTCGTCCACCACAAGGACCCTGATCGGCTCCTTGCGTGGTGTGTCCGCGTCCGGGCCCATGCCGACGACGCCGTCGTCGGCGTCCCCGTCACGCATCGGTCCGAAGCTGTCCGCCATCGTTCCTCCCCCTGAAGGCTGTGGCCTGTGGTCCTGACCATCGCCAACCCAAGGCAGCGGCCCACCGGTTGGGCCGTTGCAGCCATGATTCCATGCCCCGCCGCCACCGGGGTGCCGGTGTGCGCGCCGAGTGGTCGCACACCGGTGCCCCTGGGGGCGCACACGCGCACCAGGGGCACCGGCTCTGCCGTCACGCGGCGGGTCAGCCGCCGAGCGTCCCGCCCGCCTCGGGGGGCTGCGTCTGGGTGACCATCGTGTCCGTGCTGAGGTGGATCACGCCGTAGTCGTAGGCGTGCCGCCGGTAGACGACGCTGGGTTCCTTGGTCTCGGAGTCGATGAACAGATAGAAGTCGTGCCCGACCAGCTCCATCTCGTAGAGAGCCTGGTCAAGCGTCATGGGCGCTGCCACGTGGGTCTTCTCGCGGACGATCAGGGGCCCGTCACCCTGGACTTCCAGGGATCCGATCTTCTTGGTGGGGACGGCTTCCGGCTCCTCCACGGCGGAGCTCGCGCCGGCCCCGTTGAGTGTCGCCGCGCCCGGGACGTGGTCGGGGACCTCGGCGGCCGAGATCCTGCGCGCACCGCGCCGCGAGAATCGCTTGTCGTGCTGCTTGCGCAGCCGGGCGTCCAGTTTCTCCGCTGCCAGGTCGAGCGCCGCGTACGGATCGCTCGCCGCTGCCTCCGCCCGGATCACCGGACCGCGGGAGCGGAGCGTGATCTCCACCCGGTCGCTGCGGTCGGCCTGTCGGGGGTTGGGCTCCTTGGACACCTCGACGTCGAGGCTGATCACCTTGCCATCGAGCTTCTGGATCTTCTCCAGGTTCAGCTTCTCGGCCACGTGCTTCCGGAACCGCTCGGGCACCTCGGTCTTGCGGCCCTTGACGACGATGTCCACGCAGAACTCCGTTCCCGGATCACTCCGCCTCGGTGCGGAGCGTCTCCCTTTTGCACCAGGTTCCGGTGACGTCCGGAACCTCGGACTCGGTGACGTCCACCTCCTCCCCCATGGGCGAGATCTCCACTCCACCAGCACGGGTGAAGACGGAAAACCCGCAGCACGGCAATCGGATTCGAGAGGTGTGGCCTGCGGCTTTCCCTCACAACCGAACATATCTCGCCCGGACGGATGCCGTCACCCTCTACCGCGCCATACCTCCATTCTCGTGAATTAACCTTCTTATTACCTGTAACGACGCATGTTCTCAGTCAGTTCCGGTTTATTTCGAAAGCATCCGGAGACGCCGCGACGACCGCCGCGCACATCCCGTCGGCGCCGTCCGCGCCCGTCATGACCGACGGCCGTCCGGGCCGCCGACCCGTCCACTGTCGAACTGGTCCGCTCCGCTGTTCCCCTCTCCTTTCCCGTGTCTCACCCCAGTACACGAGCGCGGGCCCCGAAATGCTCGATCCGGCGGCCCCATCCGGTGACTCGGCCCACGACCGCGCCCGTACGGCGCGCGCCGCCTCGGCCAGCGACGCCCCGGTCGTCATCAGGTCGTCGACCAGGACGACCCGGCCTGCCGAAAGCAGCCGGCCGCACCCCGGAGCCACCGTCAGCGCGCCCGCGAGATTGGCCAGCCGCTGCCGGGAGCCGAGCCCCGACTGGTCGGCCACTCCCCGTCGTTGCCGCAGCGCGGGAAGCACTCGTGCGGGTACCCCCGCCCGCCGCAGCTCACCCGCCGCCGCGT
>NZ_NCTE01000602.1:0-23492 GCF_002114215.1 Streptomyces sp. 13-12-16
CCCGGGGGCGTGGCTCCCCGTACGACCCCCCCGGCGGCCCGCCGCCGACCGGGGGCGGCGGGCCCTCCGGCGGTGGCGGTGGTGATCCCTACGGCGGTGGCGGGCCCTACGGCGGAACCCCCGGTCCCCCCGACCCCCTCGCCGGCATGCCCCCGCTCGCCGACAGCGGCAGGCGCACGCTCGCCCGCATCATCGACATGATCCTCGTCGGCATCGTCGTCTGGCTGCTCACCTGGCCGTTCGGGGTCAGCGAGTACGACGTCGACGGCGACGAGATCAACGTCGGCAACTCCTTCGCGCAGTCCCTCATCGCCGCGGCCCTCTACATCGCCTACGACACCTTCATGACCGCCCGCAACGGCCAGACCCTGGGCAAGAAGTGGCTGCGCATGCGGGTGGCCGACCTCGCCGACGGCTCGAACCCCTCCGTGCAGGCCGCGCTGATCCGCGCCCTCGTGCTGTGGCTGCCGTTCGCGTTCTGCTGCGCCTGCGTGTGGACCGTGATCGCGGGCGGCTGGAGCTTCTTCGACCGGCCCTACAAGCAGGGCCTGCACGACAAGGCGGCCAAGACCGTGGTGGTCAGCACCGGATGAGGGTCAGGACGCCGCGCGCTCCCGCACCGGCTCGCGGGCCGGAGGGGCGACGGTGGCCCGTACCGGCTGGACCGGCTCCGGGGCCGCGGGCCGGTCCGCCACGGCGGGCCGTACCACCGCGACGGGCCGCCGGGGTCCGGGAAGCGGGACCGTCATGGCCACCAGCAGTCCGAGGGCGAGGGCCGAGACGGCGACGATCGCGACGCCCACGCCCGAACTGGCTCCGGACAACAGCAGCATGGCGAACGTCGAGAAGATCACGGTGCACGAACCGTAAGCGAGCTGAGCGACAGTCGGACGGGGCATGGCCATCGTGTCCTCGGGAGTCGGGGGCTGTCCGCCTGGCTTCCACCGGTTCAGGGCGGTTTCGCCAAACGACTCTAACCGCGAGCGTGCCCGAGGGGAACGGACGGTAAGCGTGACCTGCCCGACAGGGCCGGTGCACGGGGGGCGCACGGATTCATGACGTCCATCAAGTGGACGGTCGTGCGCGCCCGCTCGGATTCGCGCCGGTGTGTCCGGAAAGCGAACCGCGACTCCGCATAGTGCAGTTGAACTGTTCAAGTCAAGGTCTGTTTTTTCTGGCGAACCTTTAGTCAAATGACGTCACTTGACTACACGCGTTGATCACGTGCGTGCGGGACCTTCCACAGACGGAACCTCCTTCGGCCGCGCGTACGCACGCGGGAGGGGATCTCAAGTGATCAGTAGACCCTGGACGTTCAGAGCGGCCGCGACGGGCGTGGCTCTCGCGGCGGTTACCGCCACCTGCTCTGCGTTCACCGTGGCCCAGGCCGACTCGGCTGACAAGGCCGATCGTCCCAGCGCCGTGGACCGGCACGACCCGGCGGAGCACAACCACGTCGAGCACGACCTCGAGGGGCCGCTCTCCAAGACGCAGGAGGCCCAGCGGGAAGAGGCGCTCAACCAGGTCATATCCGGTAAGACCTCGGTCAAGAACCGTGACGGTTCGAAGGTCGTCCAGCTCAAGAGCAAGAAGGGCGACAGCAAGTACGTAGAGCTCGGCCGCGAGAAGACCGACAAGATCTTCACGATCCTGGTCGAGTTCGGCGACCAGGTCGACAGCCGCTACGGCGGCGACGCCGGCCCGCTGCACAACCAGATAGCCAAGCCGGACCGCAAGGTGGACAACTCCACGGCCTGGCAGGAGGACTACGACCAGCAGCACTTCGAGGACCTGTACTTCGGGTCCGGCAAGGGCGTCGACTCGGTCAAGACCTACTACGAGAAGCAGTCCTCCGGCCGCTACTCGGTCGAGGGCGAGGTCTCCGACTGGGTCAAGGTCCCCTACAACGAGGCCCGTTACGGCAACAACGCCTGCGGCGACACCAACTGCCCGAGCGTGTGGAACGTCGTCAGCGACGGCCTGAACGCCTGGGTCGCCCAGCAGAAGGCGGCCGGCCGCACCGACGCCCAGATCAAGGCGGACGTCACCCGCTTCGACGAGTGGGACCGCTACGACTTCGACGGCGACGGCGACTTCAACGAGCCCGACGGCTACATCGACCACTTCCAGATCGTGCACGCCGGTGAGGACGAGTCCGCGGGCGGCGGCGCCCAGGGCACCGACGCGATCTGGGCCCACCGCTGGTACGCCTTCGGCACCGACGCCGGCGCCACCGGCCCCGAGCAGAACCGGCTCGGCGGCGCGCAGGTCGGCTCCACCGGCATCTGGGTCGGCGACTACACCGTCCAGCCGGAGAACGGCGGACTCGGCGTCTTCGCCCACGAGTACGGCCACGACCTCGGTCTGCCGGACCTCTACGACACCGCCGGCGGCGAGAACTCCACCGGCTTCTGGACGCTGATGTCCTCCGGTTCCTGGCTCGGTACCGGGAAGAAGGAGATCGGCGACCTGCCCGGCGACATGACCGCCTGGGACAAGCTCCAGCTCGGCTGGCTGAACTACGACACCGCCAAGGCGGGCGTCGACTCCTGGCACAAGCTGGGCGTCGCCGAGTACAACACCAAGCACAAGCAGGCGCTGGTCGTCACGCTGCCGAAGAAGGCCGTGACCACCGAGATCATCGAGCCGGCCGAGGGGCAGACCCAGTGGTGGAGCGGCAGCGGTGACAACCTCAAGAACACGCTGACCCGTTCGGTCGACCTGACCGGCAAGTCCTCCGCCGAGCTCACCTTCGACGGCTGGTACGACATCGAGGCCAACTACGACTACCTCTACACCGAGGTGTCCACCGACGGCGGCGCCAACTGGACCGCCGTCGACGGCACGGTCGACGGCCAGCCGATCCCGCGCGACGGCAGCGACAAGCCGGCCCTGCACGGCACGCTCGACGGCTACAAGAAGTTCGCGTACTCCCTCGACGCCTACGCCGGCCAGAAGGTCGACCTGCGCTTCCGCTACCAGTCCGACGGCGGCGTGGCCCTCAAGGGCTTCACGGCCGACCAGGTCACGGTGACCGCGGACGGCACGCCGGTCTTCTCCGACAACGTCGAGAGCGCGGACGCCGCCTGGACGGCGAACGGCTTCACCCGCCAGGGCGCGTCCTTCACCAAGGACTACGCGCAGTACTACATCGCCGAGAACCGCCAGTACGTGTCGTACGACAAGACCCTCGAGGTCGGCCCGTACAACTTCGGCTTCACGTCCCGCCCGGACTGGGTCGAGCACTACGCGTACCAGAACGGCCTGCTGATCTGGAAGTGGGACACCTCCCAGGCGGACAACAACACCAGCGAGCACCCGGGCACCGGTCTGGTCCTCCCGATCGACTCGCACCCGACCGCGCTGAAGTGGTCCGACGGCACGCTGATGCGCAACCGCATCCAGACCTACGACGCGACGTTCAGCAAGTTCCGCACCGAGGGCATGACGCTGCACAAGGCGGACGTGGCGAAGTGGATCCCGTCGTCGAAGGGCGTGTCGGTCTTCAACGACCGCACGAACACCTACTACGACCCGGAGAACCCGGGCGGCGGTGTCCGGGTCACTGACACCAACACGAAGATCAAGATCCTCAAGGAGGCCAAGGACGGCTCGACGATCGAGCTCGAGGTCGGCCCCGCGGGTAGGTAAATAGCATCTTCGCAGGTCAGAGCATGATCGGCGGTGACCCCCTGGCGGGTCACCGCCGATCCGTGTTTAGGTGCCTCCTGTGGCTCTCTTATTGACACCAGTGGACACGGGGGTATGAGCGCATGGCCGCAGGAGGTTTCTGCAAGCTGCCGAACGGCACGGTGGTGGTGGCACTGAACCTGCCCAGCCCCGCCGCCGACGCACCCGCCGGGGTCCGCGTCCTCGTCCACGCCCAGAACCGCGCCCGAGCCCTGACCAGGCTCCGCAACCTGGGCCTGCGATCCATCTACCTGCGGGGCAACGCCGCCCCGCCCACCCCCGACGAGATCACCGCGGTCCTCCACCACCCCGACGGCCTCATATGGCGCACGACCCCCGACACCACCACCCTGACGGTGGAACTCTGGCACCCGATAAGAGCCCTGCTCAGACGCCCAGCGACCCCCGCGTAGCCGCGGGCACCTCCGCCGCCCAACCGCGGGCAATCGTGCCTCCCCCAGTGCCTTAAGGGCCTGGGAGGTGCCCCCAGCGGCACGGGTGGGCGCTGGGGGTACCCCCTCTGGGGGAGGCACCCCGCGAACGCCGGGCTGCGCGACACCCCCCGGCCCACCCCCACAGACCTCACTGCACGACGGGCTTCCCCGACAACTCCACCCCCGCCGAGCGCAGCTCCTCCAGCGCACGCTCAGTGCTCTCCGACGCCACCCCGGCCGTGAGGTCGAGCAGCACGTGCGTACGGAACCCCTCCTTCGCCGCATCGAGCGCGGTCGCCCGCACACAGTGGTCCGTGGCGATCCCCACCACGTCCACCTCGTCGACCCCCCGCTCCCGCAACCACTCCGCCAACGACGTCCCGTTCTCGTCGGCCCCCTCGAACCCGCTGTAAGCGGCCGAGTACGCCCCCTTGTCGAACACGGCGTCGATCGCCCCCGAGGTCACCGCGGGGGCGAAGTTCGGATGGAACCCGACCCCCTCCGTCCCGGCGACACAGTGCGCGGGCCAGGAGTGCGCGAAGTCGGGGTTGTCGGCGAAGTGCCCGCCGGGCGCGATGTGGTGGTCGCGCGTGGCCACCACGTGCCGGTAGCCGCCGGCCGAGGCGGCCTGTCCGATCAGCTCGGTGATGGCGGCGGCCACGTCCGCCCCGCCGGCCACGGCGAGGCTGCCCCCCTCGCAGAAGTCGTTCTGCACGTCAACGACGATCAGTGCGCGGCGCATGGTCGGTGTCCTTCGACTGTGGGATCGGGTGAGGTCGGGTGGGGGCGGGCCCGGCCGGGTGAACCTCCGAGCCTATTGAATTGAGGACGGCGCGGACAGGGGCACGGCAGGGCGGGCGGAGGCCCCCGCCCGCGCGACGGGAGCCCCGCCCCGCGCAGAGGGGGCACGCTTTCAACTACCCGACAGCCCGTGCGCGTACTCCGTCGGGAGGACGGGTTCCCCGCGGGAGAGCTGGGTGGCGGACAGCGGCAGGCCCGCGCGGACCGCCGCGTGCCGGTCGCGGACCACGTCCAGCGGCTCACGGGCGATCACCTCGCCGCCCTCGACCAGCGGCACCAGCAGCTGCCGCCCGGCCAGCTCGTCGGGCACCGGGCCGGTGCCGACCACCTCGGCCTCGGCGACGCCGTACTCGTCCAGCCGCCGCGCGGCCCACTTGCGGCCGCCGATGGAGGTCTTCCCGCCGCTGGACTTCTTCGCCACCGGCACCAGCGGTGCCTTCGGGTCGGCGGACTCCGCGCGGGCGACCAGCTTGTACACCATGGAGGCCGTCGGGTGCCCGGAGCCGGTCACGAGCTGGGTCCCCACCCCGTACGCGTCCACGGGCGCCGCCGCCAGCGAGGCGATGGCGTACTCGTCCAGGTCCGAGGTCACGATGATCTTCGTGCCGGTGGCGCCCAGCTCGTCCAGCTGCTGCCGCACCCGGTGCGCCACCAGCAGCAGGTCCCCGGAGTCGATGCGTACGGCACCCAGCTCAGGACCGGCGACATCCACGGCCGTACGGACCGCCTCGGCCACGTCGTAGGTGTCCACCAGCAGCGTCGTACCGCCGCCGAGGGAGTCGACCTGCGCCCGGAAGGCGTCCCGCTCGCTGTCGTGGAGCAGGGTGAAGGCGTGGGCGGAGGTGCCCACGGTGGGGATGTTGTAGCGGAAGCCGGCCGCCAGGTCGGAGGTGGAGGCGAAGCCGCCGACGTACGCGGCCCGGGAGGCGGCCACCGCGGCCAGCTCGTGGGTGCGCCGGGCGCCCATCTCGATCAGCGGCCGGTCACCGGCGGCGGACGACATCCGGGAGGCCGCGGCGGCGATCGCCGAGTCGTGGTTGAGGATCGACAGGATCACCGTCTCCAGGAGCACGCACTCCGCGAAGCTGCCCTCGACCCGCATGATCGGCGAGCCCGGGAAGTACACCTCGCCCTCGGGGTAGCCCCAGATGTCACCGGAGAAGCGGTAGCCGGCCAGCCAGTCCAGGGTCTCCTCGTCGACGATGTCCTTCTCGCGCAGGAACCGCAGGACGCCCGGGTCGAAACGGAAGTTCTCCACCGCGTCCAGCACCCGTCCGGTGCCGGCCACCACGCCGTAGCGGCGGCCGTCCGGCAGCCGCCGGGTGAAGACCTCGAACACGCTGCGCCGCCCGGCCGTGCCGCCCTTCAGGGCGGCCCGCAGCATCGTCAGCTCGTACTGGTCAGTGAAGAGCGCCGTCGACGGAACATCCACCGGCAGCCCAAGGTCCGCTGTGTTCATACCGGGGATGCTACCCCCATTTCGTCAGTTTGACGATTTCGGTCCGCGCACCGGAACAGCGGGCCGGTTTGTGCGACCACCCCCCTGCGGTGGCAGCATGGGCTGTGTGACGTCACCCGCACCCCTGGAGATCGAACGCACCGAATCGGCGGAGGAGGCCTTCGCCGTACCCGAGCCCGACGTCCCGTGGGTCACCATCGTCCACAACGACCCGGTCAACCTCATGAGCTACGTGACGTACGTCTTCCAGACGTACTTCGGCTACAGCAAGGACAAGGCCACCAAGCTCATGCTCGACGTCCACCACAAGGGCCGGGCGGTCGTCTCCAGCGGTACCCGCGAGGAGATGGAACGCGACGTCCAGGCCATGCACGGCTACGGCCTGTGGGCCACCCTCCAGCACGACCGGAAGTGACCGATCCGGACATGACCCGCCCCCGCCCGCAGGACCGGAAGCAGCGAATCGCCGCCATGCCAGGAACCTTCGAACCGCTCCCCGGCGGCGGCGCGGCCGTCGCCCTCGACGACGTCGAGATCTCCATCATCCGGTCCCTGGCCGTGCAGCTCATGGAGCTCATCGGCCCCGGCCCGGCCGAGGACGCCTCCGCCGACCCGCTCGCCGAACTCTTCGCCGAGGGCCCGAGCGAACCCCCCTCCGACCCGGTGCTGCGCCGCCTCTTCCCGGACGCCTACGGCGACCCCGAGGGCGCTCCGGAGGCCAAGGAGGCCGAGGAGCAGCGGGCCCACTCCGCCGAGTTCCGCCGCTACACCGAGAACGACCTGCGGGCCGGCAAGCGCGACAACGCCCTCGCGGTGATCCGCTCCCTGGACGCGCTCGCCCCGGCCGGCGGGGGCGGCGCGGTGCTGGAGCTGTCGCCGGACGCGTCCCGCCAGTGGCTCGGCGCCCTCAACGACCTGCGCCTCGCGATCGGCTCCCGCCTGGAGATCAGCGACGAGGACGACAGCGACCTCCTCTTCCACCTCCCCGACGAGGACCCGCGCAAGCCGATGGTGATGGCGTACCTGTGGCTCGGCGGACTCCAGGAGACCCTCGTCGCCACCCTCATGCCGTGACCCCGCGGTGTGACCCCATGCCGTGAGCAGGCGCCGGATGTCCGGAAAAGTCCGCTGACGTGTTCGCTCAGAGGACACTCAAATCCGGATAACGATCGCGTCAAAGAGCCCGCCGTCTATGGGCTCTTCAGGTGCCTTTTGTCCACTTCTCTCTGTGAAGCACGCCACAAACCGCCCGTGTGATCAGTATGGCGGCCGTGATAAATCTTCACGACCGCCCGGCGAACACCACCCGTATGTTCCGCCGGGTGCGCCACCGAGCCGGCGACCGCCGGCCAGGCACGGGCGGACTCCCAGAGCCCGCCCAGCTCCATCAGTCCGGGGGGATCGAGACCCGATCCGAGGCCGACAGCGGCCCGGGTCGGCATGGAGAAAGGCGCACCACACATGGCCTCACCGCAGGTCGACACGGAGTCCGTACCCGAAGAGGGGTACGAGCGCGGCCTCAACAGCCGCCAGGTCCAGATGATCGCGATCGGCGGCGCCATCGGCGTCGGGCTCTTCCTGGGAGCCGGGGCGAACATCGCCAAGGCCGGACCCAGCCTGATCGTCATGTACGCCCTCGCCGGCGTCATCATCTTCTTCATCATGCGGGCCCTCGGCGAGCTCCTGCTCTACCGCCCCGTCTCGGGCTCGTTCGCCGAGTACTCGCGCGAGTTCCTCGGCCCGTTCTTCGGCTACTTCACCGGCTGGACGTACTGGCTGATGTGGGTGGTCACCGGCATGGCCGAGCTGACCGCCGCCGCGATCTACATCAACTTCTGGTTCCCGTCGATCCCGCAGTGGACGTCGGCCCTGGTCTTCCTGATCATCCTGTTCGGGGCCAACCTGATCTCGGTGAAGCTCTTCGGCGAGATCGAGTTCTGGTTCTCCATGGTCAAGGTCACCGCCATCATCGGCATGATCGTGATCGGCCTCGGCGTGCTCACCCTCGGCTTCAGCCAGGCCGGCGACACCGCCGCCGTCTCCAACCTCTGGGCCTTCGACGGCTTCTTCCCCAAGGGCATCGGCTCGTCCCTGATGACCCTGCAGGGCGTCATGTTCGCCTACCTCGCCGTCGAGCTCGTCGGCGTCACCGCCGGTGAGTCCGAGAACCCCGAGAAGACCCTGCCCAAGGCGATCAACACCCTGCCCTGGCGCATCGCCCTCTTCTACGTCGGCGCCCTCACCGTCATCCTGTGCGTGGTCAAGTGGACCGAGTTCTCCGCCGACGCCAGCCCCTTCGTGAAGGCGTTCGCGGTCATCGGCATCCCGGCCGGCGCCGGCATCGTCAACTTCGTGGTGCTCACCGCCGCCCTCTCGTCCTGCAACTCCGGCATGTACTCCACCGGCCGCATGCTGCGCAACCTCGCCGACAACGGCGAGGCCCCGCGGGTCTTCCGGCGGCTGTCCTCCACCAAGACCCCGGCGCTCGGCATCGCCACCTCCGTGGTCTTCATGGGCATCGGCGTCGTCCTGAACTACACCGTCCCGGAGAAGGCCTTCGGCTACGTCACCTCCGTCGCCACCGCGGCCGGCATCTGGACCTGGCTGATGATCCTGATCAGCCACGTCCTCTACCGCCGCAAGGTCGTCGCGGGCCGGCTGCCCGCCTCCTCCTTCCCGGCGCCCGGCGGCTCGGTCTGCTCCTACATCGCCATCGTGTTCCTGCTCTTCGTCACCGGCATGATCGCCTACGACGCCGACTCCAGGATCTGCCTGTACGTGATGGCCGGCTGGGCCATCGCCCTCGGCATCGGCTGGGCGGTCCTCAAGAGCCGCAACCCGCAGGTCACCCGGCGCGACGAAGACCGGTTCGAGAAGGTGGGCTGACCTCCCCCCGGGACGCCGGGGCGCAGGGGGTACTCGTGGCACCCCCTGCGCCCCTCCGCTCAAGGCGTCCGGCATGCGGGCCGTTCCGTACCACCCCTCGGTACGGAACGGCCCGCATGCTTATCCTGAGCCCCATGCTGACCATCACCCAGGCCCTGTACGACCGGATCGTCGCCCACGCCCGCGAGGACCACCCCGACGAGGCGTGCGGCGTGGTGGCGGGCCCGGTGGGCGCCGGCCGCCCCGAGCGCTTCATCCCCATGCTGAACGCGGCCCGCTCGCCCACCTTCTACGAGTTCGACTCCCAGGACCTGCTGAAGCTGTACCGCGAGATGGACGACCGGGACGAGGAGCCGGTGGTCATCTACCACTCCCACACCGCGACCGAGGCCTACCCCTCCCGCACCGACATCTCCTACGCCAACGAGCCCGGCGCCCACTACGTCCTGGTCTCCACCGCCGACGCCGACGGCGCCGGCGAGTTCCAGTTCCGCTCCTTCCGCATTCTGGAAGGCGAGGTCACGGAAGAGGAGGTCAAGGTCGTGGAGGCCTACTGAACCGGGCCCGCCGAACCGGCGAACACGGCCCCGATCTCGTATCCCGGAAGAACGGTGTCCGAAGCATGAGATCACACTCGGGGGACCGGCCCGGGAATCGATACGATGACCCCATGGTTCTCCACGACGTGAGCGAAAAAGCGCCGGGCACGCTGCTCGTGGCGCGGCTGCACGTCGACCTGTGCAGGCTGAACAGCGCCATCTGTTGATCTTCCGCTGCCGCCGTGGGCCGTGAGCCGCGGCGAACTGCCGCGCGCCCGCGCGCCCTTACGAATCCACGACAGACACTTCCGACAGGAGCCCTCAGCCATGGCCATCGAGGTCCGCATCCCCACCATCCTCCGCCAGTACACCGACGGTCAGAAGGCGGTGGAGGGCACCGGGGACACCCTCGCCGAGCTCTTCGCCGACCTCGAGACCCGGCACACCGGCATCCACGCCCGCATCGTGGACGGCGAGCAGCTCCGCCGCTTCGTCAACGTCTACCTCAACGACGAGGACGTCCGCTTCCTGGACGGCATCAACACCAAGCTGTCCGACGGCGACAACGTCACGATCCTGCCGGCCGTCGCCGGCGGTATGGCCTGATAC
The DNA here is from genome assembly GCF_002114215.1 of Streptomyces sp. 13-12-16. Classification (GTDB taxonomy): domain Bacteria; phylum Actinomycetota; class Actinomycetes; order Streptomycetales; family Streptomycetaceae; genus Streptomyces. The sequence continues at coordinate 10,419 of NZ_NCTE01000602.1, forward strand.
CCGATGCGTTACGACTCCCCGCTGGCCGCGGTGGGCAACACCCCCCTGGTGCGCCTGCCGCGGCTCTCGCCGTCCGCCGACGTCCGGATCTGGGCGAAACTGGAGGACCGCAACCCCACCGGCTCGGTCAAGGACCGCCCCGCCCTGTTCATGATCGAACAGGCGGAGAAGGACGGCCGCCTCACCCCCGGCTGCACCATCCTCGAGCCGACCAGCGGCAACACCGGCATCTCGCTGGCCATGGCCGCCAAGCTCAAGGGCTACCGCATGGTCTGCGTGATGCCCGAGAACACCTCGCAGGAACGCCGTGACCTGCTCGGCATGTGGGGCGCGGAGATCATCTCCTCCCCGGCCGCCGGCGGCTCCAACACCGCCGTGCGCGTCGCCAAGGAGCTCTCCGCCGAGCACCCCGACTGGGTGATGCTCTACCAGTACGGCAACCCGGACAACGCCGGCGCCCACTACGCGACCACCGGCCCCGAGATCCTCGCCGACCTGCCCTCCGTCACCCACTTCGTGGCCGGCCTCGGCACCACCGGCACCCTCATGGGCGTCGGCCGCTACCTGCGCGAGAACAAGCCCGACGTGAAGATCGTCGCCGCCGAACCGCGCTACGACGACCTCGTCTACGGCCTGCGCAACCTCGACGAGGGCTTCGTCCCCGAGCTGTACGACGCCTCCGTGCTGACCACCCGCTTCTCCGTGGGCTCCGCCGACGCCGTCACCCGCACCCGCGAACTCCTCCAGCAGGAGGGCATCTTCGCCGGCGTCTCCACCGGCGCCGCCCTGCACGCGGCGATCGGCGTCGCGAACAAGGCGCTCAAGGCCGGCGAGAGCGCCGACGTCGTCTTCGTCGTCGCCGACGGCGGCTGGAAGTACCTGTCGACCGGCGTCTACACCGCCGCCACGACCGAAGAGGCCATCGACACCCTCCAGGGCCAGCTCTGGGCCTGACGCCGCACGCACCCCACGCACCACGAGGGGCCGGAGAACACCTTCTCCGGCCCCTCACGCGTCCTCGGAGTCACCCCGCCCTGACTCCCACCCGGACCCCCGCCGTCTCCGGGACCGGTGCCCCCGCCCCCACCCGTCGACGAGCGCGGAGACGAGCGCGAGCAGTACCACCGCGGCGAGCGCGAGCCACCAGGCCGTGTGCATGCCCCGACCGTACCGGCGCGAGCCCCCGCCCCGCGCCCCTCCCGCCCCGGCGTGCGCCGCATCCAGCCGAACCGGTGACACCACAGGTGAGTTCGCCCACAACGGCCCCTGGCGGAGGAGCGACCACAGGTTTTGCGCCTTACGCTCGACAAACCGCACGACCCCCGTCTCTCCACACCCGCCAGCGGAGGTTTCTGCTTCATGAAGCTCACCGTCGTCGGCTGCTCGGGGTCGTTCCCGTCCGCGGAATCGGCCTGCTCGAGCTACCTCGTCGAGGCCGACGGCTTCCGGCTGCTCCTCGACATGGGCAACGGCGCCCTGGGCGAGCTGCAGCGCCACTGCGGTCTCTACGACCTCGACGCGATCTTCCTCAGCCACCTGCACGCCGACCACTGCATCGACATGTGCGCCTACTTCGTGGCGCGCTACTACCGGCACGACGGCGGCCGCTGCGCCCCGCTGCCGGTCTACGGCCCCGAGGGCACCGAGCACCGGCTCACCACCGCCTACGCCGACACCCCCTCGGCCTCCTCCATGAGCGAGGTCTTCGACTTCCACACGGTCAAGCCGTCCACCTTCGAGATCGGCCCGTTCCTCGTGCACACCGAGCGCGTCGCGCACCCGGTCGAGGCGTACGGCATCCGCATCGAACACGGCGGCAGGGCACTGACGTACTCCGGTGACACGGGCGTCAGCCCCGCGCTCGACGACCTCGCCCGCGACGCCGACCTCTTCCTGTGCGAGGCCGCCTTCACGCACGGCAAGGAGGACATCCCCGACCTGCACCTCAACGGCCGCGAGGCGGGTGAGACGGCGGCCCGCGCGGGCGCCCGCCGCCTGATCCTCACCCACATCCCCCCGTGGACCGACCCGCAGGTCAACCTCACCGACGCCCGCGCGGCGTACGCCGGCCCGGTGGGGCTGGCGGCGCCGGGGGCGACGTACGAGATCTGAGCGCGCACGGCGCGAAGGCAAAGGGGGAGGGCCCCGGAACCGACTCGGTTCCGGGGCCCTCCCCGTCGTACAGGGACCGTTCACGCCTTGGTGAGGTCCTCGACCTCCTCCTCGGGCTCGCGGCCCGGGGTCTTCAGGTCGAACTTGACGATCGCGAAGCGGAAGACCACGTAGTAGATGACCCCGAAGACCAGACCGATCGGGATGATCATCCACGGCTTGGTGGCCAGGCTCCAGTTGAGCGCGTAGTCGATGAAGCCGGCCGAGAAGTTGAAGCCGTCGTGCACGCCCAGACCCCAGGTGATCGCCATCGAGGCCGCGGTGAGCACCGCGTGGATGACGTACAGGAGCGGCGCGATGAACATGAACGAGAACTCGATCGGCTCGGTCACACCGGTGACGAACGAGGTCAGGGCGAGCGAGATCATCATGCCGAGGACGGCCTTGCGGCGCTCGGGACGGGCGGCGTGCGCCATGGCCAGGGCGGCGGCCGGCAGACCGAACATCATGATCGGGAAGAAGCCGGACTGGTACATGCCCGCGGTCGGGTCGCCGTGCAGGAAGCGCGGGATGTCGCCCTGCCAGACCTGGCCGGCGGCATCGGTGAAGTCACCGAGCTGGAACCAGGCGACGGTGTTCACGAACTGGTGCATGCCCACCGGGATCAGCGCACGGTTGACACCGCCGAAGAGGGCGGCGCCGCCCGCGCCCAGACCGGTCATCCACTCGCCGAAGCTGGAGATTCCCTCACCGATGGGTTCCCAGACCAGGCCGAAGAAGACACCGACGACGATGCCGACGAACGCCATGATGATCGGCACCAGTCGGCGGCCGTTGAAGAAGCCCAGCCAATCCACCAGCTTGGTGCGGTGGAACCGCTGCCACAGCACGGCGGAGAGCAGACCCATGATGATGCCGCCGAGCACACCGGGATTGTTGTATGTCGCGGCGACGTCCGGGCCGTCCTTGACCACCGCCTCGGTGACCGGGAAGGCCTCCAGCACCTTGCTGTAGACGAGGAAACCGACCACTGCGGCCAGCGCGGTCGAACCGTCCGCCTTCTTGGCGAAGCCGATCGCCACGCCTATGCAGAACAGGATCGGTAGCGAGCCGGTCAGAGCGCCGCCCGCGTTGTTGAAGACGGCGGCGACCTTGTCCCAGCCCAGGCCGTCCTTGCCGAAGATGTCGTCCTGGCCGAGCCGGACCATGATGCCCGCCGCCGGCAGTACGGCGATCGGGAGCTGAAGGCTGCGTCCGACCTTCTGCAAGCCCTGGAACAGGCCTGATCCCCGCTTCTTTGCGGGGGCCGCCGTTGCGGTGGCGGTGCTCATAAGTCCTCCATCGGGTGATGGTCTACACCACTCAGTGGTGTAGACCTGTTGTAGCACGATGAAGGCCGCGTAAGGAACCCACGAATGCTGCTATCGGCGGGCTACCCACCGTGCCCGTCCGGGACCCTCGACCGGAACCCTTCGCAGGCACGCCGAAAAGCCCCCGGACCACGAGGTCCGAGGGCTCGAACAGCCGCCCCCCAGCCTAGGCAGTCACGCCTTGGCGCTGTCCTCCACCTCCTCCTCCGGCTCCCGCCCCGGAGTCCTCAGGTCGAACTTCGTGATCGCGAAGCGGAAGATCACGTAGTAGACCACCGCGAAGACCAGACCGATCGGAACGATCAGCCACGGCCTGGTCGCCAGGTTCCAGTTGATGACGTAGTCGATCAGCCCGGCCGAGAAGCTGAACCCGTCCTTCACCCCCAGCCCCCACGTCACCGCCATCGACACCCCCGTCAGCACCGCGTGGATCACGTACAGCACCGGCGCGATGAAGAGGAAGGAGTACTCCAGCGGCTCGGTGATGCCGGTCACGAACGACGTCAGCCCCACCGACAGCATCAGACCGCCCACCTCCTTGCGGCGGTGCGGCTTCGCACAGTGCGTGATCGCCAGCGCGGCGGCCGGCAGGGCGAACATCATGATCGGGAAGAAACCGGTGGTGAACTGGCCCGCGGTCGGGTCGCCCGCCAGGAACATGTTGATGTCGCCGTGCACCACCGTGCCGTCCGGCTTGGTGTAACTGCCGAACTGGAACCACATCGGCACGTTCAGGAACTGGTGCAGCCCGATCACCAGCAACGCCCGGTTGGCCACGCCGAACACGCCCGCGCCCCACGCGCCCAGATCGTTGAGCCAGTCGCTGAAACCCTCCAGCGCGCCGCCGATCGGCGGCCAGATCCACAGGCACAGCGCCGCGAACAGGATCGCCACGAACGCCATGATGATCGGCACCAGCCGGCGGCCGTTGAAGAAGCCCAGCCAGTCCACCAGCCTGGTGCGGTGGAACCGCTGCCAGAAGTACGCCGCCAGCAGCCCCATGACGATGCCGCCGAAGACCCCCGGATTCTGGTACGTGAACGACGTCACCGTCCTCGCCCCGTCGGTCAACTGGCACCCGACCTGCGGCACCGCCTCCGACCCCTCCGGACAGTCCTCCGGGAACTGCCGCAGCACGTTGAAGTAGACGAGGAACCCCGCAACCGCCGCCAGCGCCGTCGACCCGTCCGACTTCTTCGCCATCCCGATGGCCACACCCACACAGAACAGCAGCGGCAGCCCCAGCGAACCGTCCAGCAGCGCGCCGCCCGCGCCCACCATCACCTTGGAGACGTTCGTCCAGCCCAGACCCTCGTCCCCGAACACGTCCGGCTGCCCCAGCCGGTTCAGGATGCCCGCCGCCGGCAGCACCGCGATCGGCAGCTGCAGACTCCGCCCCATCTTCTGCAGACCCTGGAACAGACGGTTCCAGCGTTCACGGCCGGGAGAGGCCGCACTCCCGGCGCCGGCGGCACTCTCGGCACTCATCCGGTCCCCCTCGGCGAAAGCGGTGACGACGGGTTTGGCGGCAGTCCACCCGGTGGTGTAGACCAGTCGGAGGGACGGTTCCGCTGTCGTGACGCCATCATTCGGCACCCGCGACAGGACCGCTCGCAAAGATGGGCCAACTGTGGGTTACTGCGACAAAGCGGTTCGGATCAGGGAGAACGAACATGGCCACCAAGGCTGAGAAGATCGTTGCCGGGCTCGGCGGCATCGACAACATCGAAGAGGTCGAAGGCTGCATCACCCGCCTCCGCACCGAGGTCGTGGACCCCGCCAAGGTCGACGAAGCCGCCCTCAAGGCCGCCGGCGCCCACGGGGTCGTCAAGATGGGCAGCGCCATCCAGGTCGTCATCGGCACCGACGCCGACCCCATCGCGGCGGAGATCGAAGACATGATGTGAGCCGCGGCCACACCTTCGGGGCCCCTCCCGCACCTGCGGAAGGGGCCCCTTCCCCTGTACGGCTAGGCTCAGCGCCATGTCTCGAATCGACGGCCGCACCCCCGAACAACTCCGCCCGGTCACCATCGAACGCGGCTGGAGCAAGCACGCCGAAGGCTCCGTCCTCGTCTCCTTCGGCGACACCAAGGTCCTCTGCACCGCCTCCGTCACCGAAGGCGTCCCCCGCTGGCGCAAGGGCAGCGGCGAGGGCTGGGTCACCGCCGAATACGCGATGCTGCCCCGCGCCACCAACACCCGCGGCGACCGCGAATCCGTCCGCGGCCGCATCGGCGGCCGCACCCACGAGATCAGCCGCCTCATCGGCCGCTCCCTGCGCGCCGTCATCGACTACAAGGCCCTCGGCGAGAACACCATCGTCCTCGACTGCGACGTCCTCCAGGCCGACGGCGGCACCCGCACCGCCGCCATCACCGGCTCCTACGTCGCCCTCGCCGACGCCGTCGCCTGGGCCCAGGGCAGGAAACTCGTCAAGCCCGGCCGCAAGCCCCTCACCGGCACCGTCAGCGCCGTCTCCGTCGGCATCGTCGGCGGAGTCCCCCTCCTCGACCTCCGCTACGAGGAAGACGTCAAGGCCGACACCGACATGAACGTCGTCTGCACCGGCGACGGCCGCTTCGTCGAGGTCCAGGGCACCGCGGAGGCCGAGCCCTTCGCCCGCGAGGAACTCGACGCCCTCCTCGACCTCGCCGTCACCGGCTGCACCGAACTCGCCGCCGCCCAGCGCGCCGCGCTCGACACCGTCCTCGAAAGGTAAAAGAAACACCAAGGCAGTCGGCCGACGCGGGCAACCGCGCCGGCCGCCGCCGCGTCTGAAGGAGTACGGGCGCACGGATCGACCCCGGGCGCCCGGCCAACGACCAGGGCCGCCGCGCGGCCCGACAAGGGGAGGGACCGTTCCATGGCCGCGAGCCGCCGACGCCGCACCGCAGCCGTCGCCGCCACCCTGGCGGCCGTCGCGCTGACCGCCGGACTCACCACCGGCTGCGACGCCGTCGACAAGGCACTGGACTGCGTCCAGACCGCCGACGCCGTCGCCGACAGCGTCACCGACATGCAGCAGGCCGTCGAGAACGCCGGCAACGACGTCACCCAGCTCGAGGAATCCCTCGAGTCCATAGACAAGAACCTCGCCGACCTCGGCGACAAGACCGACAACGCCGACGTCGGCAAGGCCGTCGACGACCTCGAGAAGGCCGTGCAGAACGTCCGCACCTCCGTCGAGAACGGCGACGAGACACCCGACATCAGCCCGGTCACCGACGCGGCCGGCGAACTCACCAAGGTCTGCACGCCGTAAGGACCCGCGCATGGGCCCGGGGATACTGGGCCCATGACCCGCCTGATCCTCGCCACCCGCAACGCCGGGAAGATCACCGAACTGCGCGCGATCCTCGCCGACGAGGGCCTGCCCCACGAACTCGTCGGCGCAGACGCCTACCCCGACATCCCCGACGTCAAGGAAACCGGCGTCACCTTCGCCGAGAACGCCCTGCTCAAGGCCCACGCCCTGGCCCGGGCCACCGGCCTCCCCGCCGTCGCCGACGACTCCGGCCTCTGCGTGGACGTCCTCAACGGCGCCCCCGGCATCTTCTCCGCCCGCTGGTCCGGCGCCCACGGCGACGACAAGGCCAACCTGGACCTGCTCCTGGCCCAGCTCTCGGACATCGCCGACGAGCACCGGGGCGCCTTCTTCGCCTGCGCGGCGGCCCTGGCCCTCCCCGACGGCACGGAGCGGGTGGTCGAGGGCCGCCTGATGGGCACCCTCCGCCACACCCCGGCAGGCACGAACGGCTTCGGCTACGACCCGATCCTCCAGCCGGAGGGCGAGACGCGCACGTGCGCGGAACTGACGCCGGCCGAGAAGAACGCGATCAGCCACCGCGGCAAGGCGTTCCGGGCACTGGTTCCGGTGGTGCGGGAGCTGTTGGGCTGAGTAACGGGTGAGGGGCCACCGATCAGGCGGCCCCTCAGCGCGGTGCGGCCGGTGGGATTCGAACCCACACGGGCTTTCGCCCACGGCGTTCTAAGCGCCGACTGTCTACCCTTCCAGCACGGCCGCATGCCAGGCCATGCTAGCGGTCGACGGCCACTTGCCTACCCCGGCCTCCTCGACACCAGGTATCCGTGGAGGCGTGACAATTGGGGCACAGCAGCCGCAGATTCTCCCGTCGGTCGTCGCCCCAGTCCCCGTTGATGTGGTCGATCTCCAGGGTCATCGGCTTGCCGAGCCACTCGGGACCCGTACCGCACTCAGCGCACGCATCGGGCACGCCAACTTCGCCAAGCGCCCGACGCAGAAGCACGGTCCTCGTCCGTCGCTTGCCATCGTGCTTGATCAGAATGTCTTCAGGCCGCCTGAGCGGAGTCGGACCAGGCTTGCCGCGCTGGTGGGCCTGCCCCAGAAAGTGTGCCGTCGAGATGTTCTCCTCATTCATCCACTGATGCAGGAGGGTGCGCTGTGTACCACTGTCGGGACGCCCCAGCCGACGAAGCGCCGCAGCGATCGAAACGGACTCGTCGATTGCCGTACGCAGTTCTTCGGCGGTGGGGCGGGGACGACTGTCGGAAGGGCTGAAATGCGAGGTGTCGATCCCGAAGTGAGCAAACCGCTTCGTGAGGTATCTGCGGAGATGGCCATAAGGCTGGGTGTCGAAGAAGGTGATCACCTCCTCGAGGTTGGAGCACTGCGCGGCAGCCTCTGCCAGGCGGTCGCGGGTGTATCGCACGCCGCTGCTCATCAGGCCGCGCGTCCCTTGCCGCGTCCTCGGTAATTGTCCGTTGTTGAGTGGCAGTTGGGGCAGAGGAATCGCAGGTTATCGATGCGGTTGTCTCGCCAGTTGCCGTTCACGTGGTCGACTTCCAAGGGGAGCGGACGTCCTCGCCAGGAGTTGCTGGCACCGCAGAGGGCGCATCGCTCCGGGATGCCCAAGGTTGTCATCGCCCACTTGAGCCGGTCGCTCGGGATGCGTCGGGCGTGCGTAGGTGGCTGCTCGACCAGCAGACCCTCTGGTGTCCGCGGGCGCCATGGCTTGCCCTTCCGGGTCGGCATCTGGAAGTGCGAGATGTCGATGCCGTACGCCTTGATGCGGCGGCTGATGTGAGTGTGGTGCCCACCGACGACTTCGAGCCCGAGGTGCCGTAGCACCTCGCACATGTTCGTCGAGGCCGAGACCGCTTCCTGGAGCAGCTCTCGAGTCCACTTCACCCCTTCACGCTGAAAGTGTGACGTGTCGACCCCGAGCTTCTTCATCCGCCCCAGCACGTACCGCCGCGTCGAACTCCTCGGATCCACCCCCAACCGCACCAACGCCTCCGTCAACGTCCGCGCCCCCCGAGCCGCCTCTTCCAGCCGCTCCCTGCTGTACGCACTGGCCCCCATCGAACCCCTCCGTCTCCCGGCCACCTGTTCGTGGCCTCGTACGGAGTAACGAACCGGATATCGGACGGTCACGTACGAAAAACGGAACGGCCCGTACCGGCAATCCGGTACGGGCCGTTCCGCAGGTGGGCGGGGTCAGACGCCCAGATCCTTGATGATCTTGGCCACGTGGCCCGTCGCGCGGACGTTGTAGAGGGCGCGCTCGACCTTGCCCTCCTCGTCGACGACGATCGTGGAGCGGATGACGCCCATGTAGGTCCTGCCGTAGTTCTTCTTCTCGCCGAAGGCGCCGTACGCCTCGAGGACCTTCTTGTCCTCGTCGGCGAGGAGGGTGACCTTCAGCGACTCCGCCTCGCGGAATTTGGCGAGCTTCTCCGGCTTGTCTGGGCTGATGCCGATGACGTCGTAGCCGGCGCCGGCCAGCAGCTCCAGGTTGTCGGTGAAGTCGCAGGCCTGCTTGGTGCAGCCGGGGGTGAGGGCGGCCGGGTAGAAGTAGACGATGACCTTGCGGCCCTTGTGGTCGGCCAGGGACACCTCGTTGCCGTCGGCGTCGGGCAGGGTGAAGGCGGGGGCCTCGTCCCCGGGCTGGAGGCGTTCGCTCATCGGTCTGGTCTCCTCGTGCGTGCGCGCTGCGTGGATCGGGTGCCGTGATCGAGGGTAACCGGGGGTCCTGACCGTGCGTGGCGGTGTGGAGCTGACAGACTGTCCGGTACAGGTACACGGGTATCAGCGGATTTCGGAGGCGGCACGGTGGCGGACACGGCGGACACCAGGACCCCGGCGCAGATCGAGGCGGACATCAGGCGCCGCCGTGCGGTGCTGGCCGAGACCCTGGACGAGATCGGTGTACGGGTGCACCCGAAGACGATCGTGGGGGATGCCAAGGCCCGGGTCGTCTCGAACGTCGACCACACGCTGGGGCGGGCGTACGTCCGGGTCAACGGCGTGGTGAGCGACGTCAGGGCGCAGTTCGTGGACGAGGAGGGTTCGCCCCGGCTGGAGCGGGTCGTTCCGGTGGCGGTGCTGGTGGTGGGGGTCGTGGGGCTGCTGGCCCTCGGGTCCCGTCGGCGCGGGCGATGACCCCGAGCGCGTACGTTCGGGGCGGATGCAGGTAGGTTTCAGGACGTGAGCGCCAAGAGACACGAGAACGGTTCCCAGGACGACAAGCTGCCCATCCGGATGCTGCACGACCGCGTGCTCGTGCGGCAGGACACGAGTGAGGGCGAGCGGCGTTCCGGGGGCGGCATTCTGATTCCCGCGACGGCGGCCGTGGGCCGTCGGCTGGCCTGGGCCGAGGTGGTCGCGGTGGGGCAGAACGTCCGGACCGTGGAGCCGGGCGACCGGGTGCTGTACGACCCGGAGGACCGGGCGGAGGTCGAGGTGCGGGGGACGGCGTACGTGCTGATGCGGGAGCGTGATCTGCACGCCGTGGCCGCGGACCGTTTCGAGGGTTCCGAGGATTCGACCGGTCTGTACCTGTAGATCGGTGGTGGGAGGGGGCTGGTGACCGTTGTCACCGGCCCTTTTCCCGTTTCCGGGCTAGGGTGGGGGGACCCGAGAGGGCCCCGACGAGACGCGCCGTACCGGGGTGAAGGCAAAGACGACGCACCCCCGTTTCCGTTCGTGTCCCGGAGGTGCCCGTCATGGCCTGGGTTCTGCTTGTCGTCGCCGGTCTGCTGGAGGTCGGCTGGTCGGTCGGGATGAAGTACACCGACGGTTTCACCCGGCTGGTGCCCAGTGTGCTGACCGGTGCCGGGATCGTGACGAGCATGCTGTTGCTGTCGTACGCCGCCCGTACGCTGCCGATCGGTACGGCGTACGGCGTGTGGGTGGGGATCGGCGCGGCCGGGGCGGCGGTGCTGGGCATGCTGGTGCTGGGTGAGCCGGTGACGGCCGCGCGGATCTTCTTCATCTGTCTGCTGCTGGTGGCCGTGGTGGGGCTGAAGGCGACGTCCGGGCACTGAGCGGCGGGCCGGCGGGTCAGTGCCATCGGCTGTTCTGGATGAGTGCGCCGGTCAGGCCGTCCGGGCCGGGGATGTCGTCCCCGTTGGCGCCGCCGTCGTCGCCGTCGCCGGTGTCGTCGGTGCCGCCGGTGGTCGTTCCGCCGTCGGTCGTTCCGTCGTCGTCCCCGGTGTCGCCGCCGGTGGTGGTGCCGTCGGTCTGTTCCCGGGGCTGTTCCTCTTCGTCCTGGCCGGTGGACTCCTCGGCCGGTGCCTCGCTGCCGCCGCCGTTGTCGTCGCCCGGGTCGCCGGAGGAGGACGGGCCGGTGCTGGAGTCGCCGGGGGGTGGCTGGGTCTTCCAGGCGCCGGGCTGGAGGCGGAGGTTGAAGGCCGTGACCGGTACGTCCTTAAGGGCTTCGCGGGTGTACTGGCCCCAGATCTCGGCGGGGGCGCCGCCGCCGTTGATGCGGGGCAGGCCCATGGCGCCGTAGAGGGACTTGTGGCCGGCGGTGACGGGGTCCTGGCCCATGACGGCGACGACGGTGGCGAGGTCGGGGGTGTAGCCGGCGAACCAGGCGGCGGTGTCCTCCTCGGCGGTGCCGGTCTTGCCGGCGGCGGGGCGGCCCGCGGTCTGGGCGGCGGTGGCGGTGCCGTTCTCGACGACGCCGCGCAGGACGGAGGTGGTGGTGTCGGCGGCCTGGCGGCTGACGGCCTGACGGGTGTGGCGGTCGGGCAGGTCGATGTCCCGCCCGTTCTGGGTGACCTTCTCGATCATCGTGTAGTCGCCGTGTTTGCCGTGGTTGGCGAGGGTGGCGTACGCCTGGGCCATGTCGAGGACGCTGGCGGTGGCGACGCCGAGGGCGATGGAGGGGCCGGCGTCGGAGAGGCTGGGGGTGTTCTCGGACAGGCCGAGGTCGATGGCGGTCTGCCGGACCTTGTCGGGGCCGACGTCGACGGCCATCTGCGCGTACACGGCGTTGACGGACTTGTCGGTGGCCTCGCGGACGGTGATGTCGCCGTAGTCGCGGTGGTCCTCGTTCTCGGGGGCGTAGCGGTCGCCGGGCCAGCCCTGGACGGGGCGTTCGCTGGTGCCGTCGTAGACGGTGTTGGGGGTGATGGGGTGGCCGTCGCGGGTGCGGGAGCCGTTCTCGACGGCGGCGGTGAAGACGAAGGGCTTGAAGCTGGAGCCGACCTGGAAGTCCCGGCGGGTGGCGTTGGGGGTGTACTGCTTGACGTAGTCGATGCCGTTGTACATGGCGACGACCTTGCCGGTCTTCACGTCGACGGAGGCGCCGCCGGCGCGGACGAAGGTGTCGACCTCGCGGTTCTCCTGGTCGAGCCGGTCCATGAGTTTGTCGTTGACGGCGTCGACGAAGGCGTCCTGCTTGTCCTTGTGCAGGGTGGTGGTGATGCGGTAGCCGCCGGTGTCGAGGGCGTCCTCGTCGACGATGTCGTTCTGGACGAGCTGGTTCTTGACGATGTTCACGATGTAGCCGCGCTGTCCGGACAGGCTGGTGGAGACGGTGGTCCGCTGGGGCACGGGGAACTTCAGGCCGGCGCGTTCGGAGGGGCTGAGCCAGCCCTCGTCGACCATGCCGTCGAGGACGTAGTTCCAGCGGTCCTCGACGGTGTCGCGGTTCTCGGGGTGGGTGATGACGTCGTACTGGCTGGGGGCGTTGACGAGGGCGGCGAGGTAGGCGGCGCGGCCGGCGTCGAGTTCGGAGGCGTCCATGCCGTAGTAGGCGTGGGCGGCGGACTGGATGCCGTAGGCGCCGCGGCCGAAGAAGCTGGTGTTGAGGTAGCCCTCGAGGATCTGGTCCTTGGTCTGTTCGCGGTCGAGTTTGATGGCGATGAAGAACTCCTTCACCTTGCGGGTGACGGTCTGTTCCTGGCGTAGGTAGTAGTTCTTCACGTACTGCTGGGTGATCGTGGAGCCGGACTGTCTGCCCTTGCCGGTGAGGGTGTTCCAGGCGCCGCGGACCATGGCCTGGGGGTCGATGGCGGACTCGGTGTAGAAGTCGCGGTCCTCGGCGGCGAGGACGGCGTGCCGGGCGTCCTCGGAGATCTGGGAGAGGGTGACGTTCTCCCGGTTGACCTCGCCGTCGCGGGCGATGACGGAGCCGTCGGCGTAGAGGTAGACGTTGGCCTGCTGGGTGGCGAGGGCGTTGGCGGCGGGGATCTGTACGAGGTGGTAGCCGAGGAAGAAGCCGCCGATGACGACCGCGGCGGCGACGAGGAGGCCGCCGAGGACCATGCGCCAGGTGGGGAGCAGCCGGCGCCATCCGGTGCGTTCGGGCCTCTTCGTG
>NZ_NCTE01000602.1:23502-34210 GCF_002114215.1 Streptomyces sp. 13-12-16
GGGTAGCCGAGGAAGAAGCCGCCGATGACGACCGCGGCGGCGACGAGGAGGCCGCCGAGGACCATGCGCCAGGTGGGGAGCAGCCGGCGCCATCCGGTGCGTTCGGGCCTCTTCGTGGCGGCGGCCGCCGGGGGCTTTCTCGGTGCCCAGCCCTTCCCGGGCTGCTTCCCGGACTGTTCCCCGGGCGGCTGCGGCTGCGGCTCGTCGCTCATGTCGTGCACGGACTCCTGTTTCGCCTGGCTTGTTCCACTACGCCGTGGTGTGTGCCTCTTATTCAAGACTGTCCCATCCGGCGGCGCGTCTCCGCCGACGCCGCGCGTGGCGTGCGTACGCGGCTTGTCACACACATGGCCCCAACGAAAATGCGTGGCCGGGGGTGTGGCGGGCGCACTAGGCTCCTGCGCTTCGGTGCCGGACGCGGGAGGAGGGCGGGGCGTGGGCTCGGCGCGCTTGTATCTGGCCGTCGCGGTGGGGGGTTTCCGGCGGTACGCGTCGTACCGGGCGGCGACGGCGGCCGGGGTGTTCACGAACACGGTGTTCGGGCTGATCCTCGTGTACACGTATCTGGCGCTGTGGGAGGAGCGGCCGGGGCTCGGCGGGTACGACCAGGCGCAGGCGGTCACGTACGTGTGGCTGGGGCAGTGCCTGTACGCGACGCTGGCGATCCAGGGCGGGGGTGCGGAGAAGGACCTGATGGAACGCATCCGTACCGGTGAGATCGCCGTCGACCTGTACCGGCCGGTGGATCTGCAGGTGTGGTGGCTGGCGGGTGACGTGGGCCGGGCGGTGTTCCAGATGCTGGGGCGGGGGGTGGTGCCGTTCGTGTTCGGTTCGCTGTTCTTCACGATGGCGCTCCCGGTGGAGGTGACGCCCTGGCTGGCCTTCGCGGTGACGCTGCTGCTGGCGGCGGTGGTGAGTTTCGCGATCCGCTATCTGGCGGCGCTGAGCGTGTTCTGGCTGATGGACGGCATGGGCGTCAGCCAGGTGCTGATGATCACGGGGGTGTTCTTCTCGGGCATGGTGCTGCCGCTGAACGCCTTTCCGGGTGGGCTCGGTGACGTCGTCCAGGTGTTGCCGTGGGCGGCGCAGATCCAGGTTCCGGCGGACGTCCTGATGGGGGAGCGGGACCCGTGGGGGGCGTTCGCGTTCCAGGCGGCGTGGGCGGTGGTGCTGCTGGCGGCGGGGCGGCTGCTGCAGTCGGTGGCGACGCGGCGGGTGGTGGTGCAGGGTGGGTGAGCGCGGTGTGTTCGTGGAGGGGCTGCGGGCCTACGGGCTGATCGCCGGGATGTGGGTGCGGTCCGGGATGACCTACCGCGCGTCCTTCGTCTTCACGGTGTTCGGGAACCTGCTGGTGACCGGGCTGGACTTCGTGGGGATCCTGCTGATGTTCTCGCAGGTCGACTCGCTGGGCGGCTGGTCGCTGCCGGAGATCGCCCTGCTGTACGGGCTGTCGGTGACGTCGTTCGGCATCGCCGACCTGCTGCTCGGTTCGATGGACGTGCTGGGCGGACGGATGCGGGACGGCTCGTTCGACGTCCTGCTGGTGCGTCCGGTGCCGGTGCTGGCGCAGGTCGGCGCGGACCGTTTCGCGGTGCGCCGGCTGGGCCGGATCACGCAGGGCGCGGTGGTGCTGGGCTGGGCGCTGACCGCGGTCGACGTCGACTGGAGCGCGGTGAAGGTGCTGCTGGTGCCGGTGATGGTGGTCAGCGGTGCGGCGATCTTCGCGGCGGTGTTCGTGGCGGGCGCGGCGTTCCAGATCTTCGCGCAGGACGCGGCGGAGGTGCAGAACGCGTTCACGTACGGCGGTACCACGCTGTTGCAGTATCCGCCGAGCGTGTTCGGGAAGGACCTGGTGCGCGGGGTGACGTTCATGCTGCCGCTCGCCTTCGTCAACTGGGTGCCGGCCGCCCATGTGCTGGACCGTCCGTACCCCGTCGGTCTGCCCGGCTGGGCGGCCTTCGCGTCGCCGCTGGTGGCGGTGGGCTGCTGTGTGCTGGCGGGTCTGGCGTGGCGGACGGGTCTCAGGTCGTACCGGAGCACGGGGAGTTAGCGGATGGTGGATGACGCTTTCATCGAACTCGACGGTGTGGAGAAGGTCTTCGACGTCCGCAGGAAGACCGGCTTCCTGAAGCGGGAGCGGCACCGGGTGCGGGCGGTCGACTCGATCTCCTTCACGGTGGCGCGGGGCGAGATGGTCGGCTACATCGGTCCGAACGGTGCCGGGAAGTCGACGACGATCAAGATGCTGACGGGGATCCTCACGCCGAGCGGGGGCCGGCTGCGGGTCGCCGGGATCGACCCGTCCCGCGAGCGGACCCGGCTGGCGCACCGCATCGGGGTGGTGTTCGGGCAGCGCACGACCCTGTGGTGGGACCTCCCGCTGATCGACTCGTACCGGCTGATGCACCGCATGTACCGCATCCCGGAGGCCCGGTACCGGGAGAACCTCGGCCGGCTGACCGAACTCCTCGGCCTGGGCGAGCTGTTGGACGTGCCGGTGCGTCAGCTCTCGCTCGGTCAGCGGATGCGCGGGGACATCGCGGCGGCCCTGCTGCACGACCCGGAGGTGCTCTACCTCGACGAGCCGACGATCGGCCTGGACGTCGTCTCCAAGACCAGGGTGCGGGACTTCCTGCGGCAGTTGAACGCCGAGCGGGCCACGACGGTGCTGCTGACCACCCACGACCTCCAGGACATCGAGCAGTTGTGCTCACGGGTGATGGTCATCGACCACGGCCGGCTGGTCTACGACGGTCCGCTCACCGGGCTGCACGAGGCGGGGGAGAGCGAGCGGACGCTGGTGGTGGACCTGGAGCGGGAACTCCCGCCGATCGAGGCGCCGCCGCCCGCGCGGGTGGTACGGGTGGAGGGGCCCCGGCAGTGGCTGGCGTTCCCGGCGTCGGCGTCGGCGGCCGAGCTGGTGGCGCGGATCGCGGCACGGTACCCGCTGGTGGACCTGTCGGTACGGGAACCGGACATCGAGGCGGTGATCGCGAAGATGTACGAGGAGCGAGCCGGGCGGGCCCTCTCGTAGCCGGGGCGGGTCCTCTCGTAGCCGGGGCGGGTCCTCTCGCAGCCGTGCGGGCCCCTCGTAGCCGTGGGGCCCCTCGTAGCCGTGCGGGCCCTCTCGTAGCCGTGCGGCGGAGACAACTCGTAGGCTGCTGGTATGACCGACGACGCAGCCGCCCCGGACCTCCGCGCCTCCGACGCCGACCGTGAACGGGTCGCCGAGATCCTGCGGGACGCCCTCACGGAGGGCCGCCTCGACATGGAGGAGTTCGAGGAGCGGCTGGAGGCGACGTACAAGGCGCGCACGTACGGGGACCTGACGCCGATCACCCGGGACCTGCCGGACCACGGGGCGTCCGTACCGGCCGTGTCCCTCACCAAGCAGCCGGAGCGGAGCGGCACTTGGAGGGACCGGATCGTCGGCGGCGACGATCCGGGCACGTCGTCGTGGGCCGTGGCCGTGATGTCGGGCTTCCAGCGCAAGGGCCGCTGGACGGCGCCGCGCCGCTTCAACTGCTTCGCCTTCTGGGGCGGCGGGGAGATCGATCTGCGGGAGGCGTACTTCGCGGACCGCGAGATCGTCATCAACGCGGTCGCGGTCATGGGCGGGGTGGAGGTCATCGTCCCGCCCGGCGTCGAGGTCGTCGTGCGCGGCATCGGCGTCATGGGCGGCTTCGACCACCGCGAGGAGGGCGTCCCGGGCGAGCCGGGCGCCCCGCGCGTGATCGTCACGGGCTTCGCCTTCTGGGGCGGCGTGGGCGTCGACCGCAAGCTCCCCCGCGCGGAGAAGCAGCGCCTGCGCGAGGAACGCCGCAGGGAGAAACTGGAACGCAGACAGGAACGCCGCCGGGAACTGGAGGGCTCCCGCCGGGACCACCTGAACCTCCACCCCCGCCAGGAGGAACGCGAACCGCGCGGACGGGAAGAGTAGCCCCCCAGGGGCGCGGGGAACTGCGCGAAGGGGGTCTGGGGGCGCAGCCCCAGGGACGGAAGGGAAGGGGCGGCGGGGGCGAGAGAACCACCCCCGAACCCCCTACAACCGCGCCGGAGCCCCACCCTTCAGATCGTCGAGGTCGAAGGCCTCCGCCATCCGGGTGTACCCCCGGTCGCTCGGGTGCAGATGGTCCCCGGAGTCGTACTCGGAACGGAACCGCCGCGGATCGTACGGATCCCGAAGCGCCTCGTCGAAGTCGACGACCGCGTCGAACACCCGCCCGGAGCGGATCTCCGCGTTGATCCGCTGCCGCGCGGCCTCACGGGCATCGGTGTACCCCCGGTGCCCCCGGAACGGCATGAGCGTCGCCCCCACCACCTTCACCCCCCGCGCGTGTCCCCGCGAGACCAACTCCTCCAGCCCCGCCACGATCGCGTCCGGATCGGCCGTCCCCGGACGGCGCAGGATGTCGTTGATCCCGAGCGCGACGACGACGACCTCGACGTTCGTCCGCCCCAGCACGTCCCGCTCGAACCGGTTGAGCCCACTGGCGTTCTCCGCGGGCCGCCCCAGTCCGTCCGCGAGCACCCGGTTCCCGCTGATGCCCTCGTTGACGACGCTGTACCGAGGCACGTCCCGCCCGTCGGCGAGAGCCGACCGCAGCCGGTCGGACAGCACGTCCGGCCACCGGTTGTTCGCCCCGGTCGTCGAGGTGACGCCGTCCGTCAGCGAGTCACCGAGCACGACGACCGTCCCGTCCGCCTCGTTGCTCAGCACGTCCAGCGCGGTCACGTACCGCCAGAACCTGCTCTGCCCGGTGTACGCGGCCCCGGTCGCGTCCCGGGTGTGCTCGCCGTCGGCGACGTACGAGATCTGGCGCGCGTGCGGGTGGTAGGTGACCGGCCCGGAGGCGGTGGGGGAGTACGTCGTGATCAGGACGTCCCCGTCGTGCGGGACGGCGATGCGCACGACGTCGCTCACCACCTGCCCGCCCGCCGGGACGACGACCGTCGGGTTCCCGGTGAAGGTCAGCGGCCGCACGGTCTCCGCGAGCGCCGCCGCCGTGTCCGGGTCCGCGGACACCGCGATCGAGGCGTGCGTGACGGTCAGCGGCGACTGGCCGTACAGGTTGGACAGCGTGACGCGGGCGCTCGTACCGCCGGCGCCGGTGTGGACGACGTTGCGCACCGAGCGGCCCGCGAGCCCCGTCATCTCGGTGCCGGGCTCGCCCCCGACCGGGGAGGCGGCCCAGGAGCCGACCCAGGTGCCGGCGGAGGCGGGCGCGGCCGGGTCGTTCTGCGTACCACGGCCACCGGTCACGGTGCCGCGCTCCCGCACACCGTCGCCGACTCCGACGCCGGCACCGACGTAGATGGCGGCGGAGACCGCCAGGAACGCGGCGACGACCGCGGCGAGCAGGGCGCGCTGCTTGGCGGGAGGCGCCTGCGCGCCCCCGTCACGACCCCGGGTCATGCTGTTCTGTTCTCCTCGGAAGACGGGAGCGGGAGGCTCCGATCTGATGAACCCATGATGATCCACGAGCCGGGAAGGTTGACGCGGGGGACCACTGCGGAACCCTTGGGTGATCCCCCTGGACGAACCCCCTCCGGACAGACGCCGGGAACTCCTGCCGCGTTCCAGGAGTCGGTCAGGAAGGGACAATGTGTGAGGGATCACCGAACGGGTGGAGCGGATGGAACGGACCGGAACGACAGAAGAAGCGGAAACGGCGGAAACGACGGAAAACGGCGGCCGGAACGCCGAAGGCCAGCATGCCCGCACCGGAGCCTCCACCAACCGCGCGATGAACACGTTCAGCCCAGCGGACGAGGAGAAGCGGCGCGGAGTGCGCCGGATGAAGCTCACCGCCACCGGACTGCTGCTGTTCGTCGCCGTCGTCTACGTCCTCGCCGAATGGGCCTCCCACCAGGGCGCCGGCCCCTGGGCGGGCTATGTCGCCGCCGCGGCCGAGGCCGGCATGGTCGGCGCGCTCGCCGACTGGTTCGCCGTCACCGCCCTCTTCCGCCACCCCCTCGGCCTGCGCATCCCGCACACCGCGATCATCCCCACCAAGAAGGACCAGCTCGGCGTCTCCCTCGGCGAGTTCGTCGGCGAGAACTTCCTCTCCGAGGACGTCGTACGGCAGCGGCTGCGCGCCGTCGGCATCGGCAGCCGGCTCGGCGCCTGGCTCGCCGTCCCCGAACACGCCGACCGGGTCACCGCCGAACTGTCGGCGGCCCTGCGCGGTGCCCTCACCGTGCTGCGCGACTCCGACGTCCAGGCGGTGGTCGGCGAGGCCATCACCCGCCGTGCCGACGCCCAGGAGATCGCGCCGGGCATGGGCAAGCTGCTGGAGAGGATCGTCACCGACGGCGGCCACAAACGGGCCGTGGACGTCATCGTCACCCGCGCGCACGACTGGCTGGTGCTGCACAGTGACACCGTGATGGACGCCGTCCACGGCGGCGCGCCCGGCTGGACCCCCAAGTTCGTGGACCGCAAGGTCGGCGAGCGCGTCTACAAGGAGCTGCTGCGCTTCGTCACCGAGATGCGCGACATGCCGTCCCACCCCGCGCGCGGCGCCCTGGACCGCTTCCTCACCGACTTCGCCTCCGACCTCCAGTCCGACACCGACACCCGTGCCCGCGTCGAGCGCCTCAAGAGCGAGATCATCGGCCGCAGCGAGGTGCAGGACCTGATCGCCTCCGTGTGGACGGCCGTACGATCCATGATCGTCTCGGCGGCGGAGGACGAGCGCAGCGAGCTGCGCCTGCGCGTGCGAGCCTCGCTGCTCTCCCTGGGCGCCCGCATGTCGCTCGACCCCAAGGTGCAGGGCAAGGTCGACGGCTGGCTGGAGAGCGCGGCGGTGTACGTGGTCACCACCTACCGCAAGGAGATCACCTCCCTGATCACGGACACGGTGGCGAGCTGGGACGCCGAGCACACCACGAAGAAGATCGAGGCCAACATCGGCCGGGACCTCCAGTTCATCCGCATCAACGGCACGGTGGTCGGCTCGCTGGCCGGCCTGCTGATCTACACGGTGTCCCGAGCGCTGGGCGCGTAGCCCGCCACGCTCCCACGGGTGTGTCGTGCCTGTCCGCGCAGTTCCCCGCGCCCCTGGGGGAGCGACCCCACCGTGGGTCCCCTGGCCCCCCTCGTCCTCCCGACCAAGGGCGACCGCAACCCCCCAGGGGCGCGGGGAACTGCGCGGCCAACCACAACGGACCCGCGGGAACCCACGACGGGTCGTCCCCCTAAGGGCCGTCCCGTAAATGTTCTTCGGGTGGCTTCGGGGACGGTTGGTCGTTGCGCGGCTCGTTGATCTATCCGGTGAGGGCGAGATTGTGCATCCGGGCGATGCCGAGCATGGCGTGGTGGACGCCGTCGCCCTTGAGGCGGCAGTCGCGGAGGATCTTCCAGGCCTTCATGCGGGCGAAGACGTGCTCGACGCGGGCGCGAACCCGCTTGTGGGACTTGTTGTGTTCCTCTTTCCAGTCCGGGAGCCCGGTCTGGCCGCGTTCACGACGGTGCGGGATAACCAGTCCGGTGCCTGGGTAGCCGCCGTCGGCGATCGTGAGGGTCCTGCCGGCGGCAGCCTTGGCGCCTGACTCCTCCCATGCCTTGCAGTCGTTACGGTTCCCGGCGAGTGGCCGGCCGACCACGACGACCAGACGGGTGTCGGCGTCGATGACGACCTGGTGGTTGGTTGAGTACCTGTAGTTCTTCGACTGCTCGGCGATGGCGTGGTCCCGAGTGGGGATCAGGGTGCCGTCCACGATGAGCACAGTGTCCCTGGCGAACCGTTTGCGGGGCTGGAGCGCGAGCAGCGACCCGAGGTGGTCGATGATCCGACCCGCCGCCGACTTCGACACCCCGAACAGCGGGGCGAGCTGCCGCATCGTCAGGTTGGTGCGCCAGTAGGCAGCGACCAGCAGCGTCCGCTCCTCCAGCGGAAGGCCCCACGGCCGGCCCTTGCGGACCGCGTCCGCACCTGCGCGACGCAATACCGTCACCAACTTCCCGAACTGCCGCGGGCTCAGCCCGGAGAACGGGGCCATCCAGGACGGTTCCGACGTCGTGATCACACCAGCCACCCCATGATCATCTCAGTCGCCCTATGATCCGATCCACAGAGATGAGCACCGTTGAGGGGACTGACGGGGATGACCGCAGCACGCATGGCAGCAGCCGTGCTGGCCACATGGGCCACGCTGATCCTGCTCCTGCTTGCGCCGTCGCCTCTGCCAGAGCATTGGCGCTACTACATCTACTCTCCGGCGAGTGTGGGCCTGTGGCTGCTGGCCATGCTCGTCGCCCCTGTCGTGGTCTGCATCGTGAAATGGCCATGGATCAAGTCGGGCGGCAGGTGACCCTCGACTTGCATACGAGCCCGCGGACCACCCCTTAACGCCTGGTCATCAATTACGGGTCGTCTCCCTAGGGGCGCGGGGAACTGCGCGAACAGCCACGACACTCCCGCCGCCCCCCCCACGCCCCGCAAGCCCAAAGGCCCCCGGGCCATCCCGCACGCCCCGGCGTTGAAAAAGCGAGCGGGCGTGAGAACGCCCGACCGGGGCATCCGACGGAGGTTCGCTTCGCCAGGGAGGGAGCCCATGACAACCGCGCAGCCCGGGACCGGACAACGCACCATCACCACCAGCATCCCCGCCCGCCTGGACCGCCTCCCGTGGTCCCGCTGGCACTGGACCGTCGTCATCGGCCTCGGCACCGTGTGGATCCTCGACGGCCTTGAGGTCACGGTCGTCGGCAACATCGCGAGCCGCCTGTCCGAACCGGGCAGCGGACTGCCCATCACCTCCGGTGAGGTCACCGGCATCGCCGCCGCCCTCTACGTCGCCGGCGCCTGCTCGGGCGCCCTGTTCTGGGGCCGCCTGACCGACGTCTGGGGCCGCAAGAAGCTCTTCATGATCACCCTCGCGGTCTACCTCGGCGCCACCGCCCTCACCGCGGTCGCCTTCGACACCTGGTGGTTCTTCCTCTTCCGCTTCCTCACCGGCTTCGGCATCGGCGGCGAGTACGCGGCCATCAACTCCGCGGTCGACGAGCTGATCCCGGCGAAGTACCGGGGCCGTGTCGACCTGATGATCAACGGCAGCTTCTGGCTGGGCGCGGTCGGCGGCTCCCTGCTGTCGATCCTGGCCCTGAACACCGACATCTTCCCGGCCGATGTCGGCTGGCGCCTGACCTTCGCCCTCGGCGCCGTCCTCTCCCTGGTCATCCTCCTCGTACGCCGTCACGTCCCCGAGAGCCCGCGCTGGCTGCTGATCCACGGCCGCGACGAGGAGGCGGAACGCATCGTCGGCGACATCGAGCGCCGGGTCGAGGCCGAGCGGAACGAGCCGCTGCCCCGCGCCGAGGGCGAGCTGACGATCCACCAGCGCAAGAACGTCACGTTCACCGAGATCGCCCGCACCGTCTTCGCCAGGTACCGCAGGCGCTCGGTCCTCGGGTTCTCCCTCTTCATCGGCCAGGCGTTCCTCTACAACGCCATCACCTTCGGCTTCGGCGCGATCCTGACCACGTTCTTCGACGTCCCGTCCGGCAGCACCGGCTACTACTTCGCCGTCATCGCGGCCGGCAACTTCCTGGGCCCGCTGCTGCTCGGCAAGCTCTTCGACACGGTCGGCCGCCGGGTGATGATCTCCGGCACGTACCTGCTCTCGGGCGTCCTGCTGTTCGGCACGGCCTGGCTCTTCGACCGGGGTTCGCTCAGCGCGGCGACCCTCACCGCCTGCTGGTGCGCGGTCCTGTTCTTCGCCTCGGCCGGCGCGTCCAGCGCGTACCTGACGGTCTCCGAGGTCTTCCCCATGGAGACCCGCGCGATGTCCATCGCCTTCTTCTACGCCCTCGGCACCGCCGCCGGCGGCATCAGCGGCCCCCTGCTGTTCGCGAAGCTCACGGAAACGGGTGTGGTCGGCGACACGGTCCTGGCCTTCCAGATCGGCGCGGGCCTGATGTGCGCGGCGGGCCTGGTCGCGGCGTTCCTCGCGGTGAAGGCGGAAGGCCGCTCCCTGGAGGACATCGCCAGGCCGCTCACGGCGGCGTCGTCCGGGGCGGAGGCCGAAACCCCCGCGGGCCCGGGTGCGGGCGGCTCGAAACCGGCGACGGCGTAGCGGACTCGGACGTCACGGCGTAGCAGACTCGGACGTCACAAGGTGCACGAACCCGTCCGACCGACAGGAGCCACGGCCCGATGACCGTCCGCCGGATCATGCCCGACATCCAGGTCGCCTCCGAGGAGGCGATGGACACCAGCCGGACCTTCTACGGCCTGCTCGGCTTCGAGGAGGTCATGGACATGGGCTGGGTCACCACCCTGGCGTCCCCCGCCAACCCCACCGCCCAGATCAGCTTCTTCACCGAGGAGCGCACGGCTCCGGTGGTCCCCGACCTCAGCGTGGAGGTGGAGGACGTCGACGCGGTGTACGAGCGGGTACGGGCATCGGGTGCGGAGATCGTCCGCGAGCTGCGGGACGAGGAATGGGGCGTGCGCCGCTTCTTCACCCGCGACCCGAACGGCCGAGTGGTGAACGTACTGACGCACCGCTCCTGACGGGGGCGCCCCGGCCCGTACGACGGACGGCGGTTCAGCCGCGCCGGTCGGCCACCGCCCACGAGGCGAGCGCCACGGCCCCCGCCACCCCGAACACGGCGGGCCAGGCGCCCACCTTCTTCGCCAGCGGATGCGACCCGGCGCACGCGGCGACGTACGCCACCGACAGCGCCCCGGCCGCCCGGCCC
>NZ_NCTE01000603.1:0-1399 GCF_002114215.1 Streptomyces sp. 13-12-16
GCCCCCGCCGGCCTGCGCCGGGCCTGCGCGGTCGCCAAGCAGGCCGCCGACCTGCACACCCCCACCGTCAACCAGCTCGCCGCGGCCCGCTACCTCGCCGACAACGACCTCGACGCGCACGTCGCACGGGTCGCCGCGGCCTACGGCGCCCGCCGGGACGCGATGCTCGCGGGCCTGCCCACCGCCCTCCCGGCCGGCTCGACCTGGACCCGCCCCGAGGGCGGCATGTTCCTCTGGGTCCGCCTCCCGGAGCCGTACGACACCACGGCCCTGCTCCCCGACGTCGTCCGGCACGACGTGGCGTACGTCCCCGGCGCGCCCTTCCACGCCGGCGAGCCCGACCGTGCCACGCTGCGGCTCTGCTTCGTCACGCAGAGCCCGGACGAGATCGCGGAGGGGCTGCGCAGGCTGGGGGAGGGACTGCGGGAGGCGGCGCACCGGACGGCCTAGGACCAGCGGCGGGGCCCCGGCGTAGGACCGATGGACGAGGACGGGACGCCGTCGTCGCACGTACGGTGATGCCATGCCCGACAGCGCACGGACGACGACACCCTTCTCCCTGGACGCCTACCTCGAACGCATCGGCTGGGAGGGCGGGCGGCGGCCCGACACGGCCACGCTCCGCGGCGTGCAGCTCGCCCACATGAGGGCCGTCCCCTTCGAGAACCTCGACGCCCTGGGCGGCCGTGCCCCCTCCCTCGACCTCGCCGACCTGATGGCGAAACTGGTCCACGGCCGCCGGCGCGGCGGCTACTGCTACGAGCACAACACGCTGTTCGCCGCCGCCCTGGAGGCGCTCGGCGTCCGGGTGACCCGGCTGACCGCACGGGTCGTCGTCGGCGCCGACCGCTTCGAGGACCGCCCGCGCACGCACATGGCCCTCCTCGCCGAACTGCCCGGCGACCCGCGGCCCCACCTGGCCGACGTCGGCTTCGGCGCCGTCGGCTCACTGCTGGAGCCGGTGCCGCTGACGGCGGACACCGAGTTCCACGACGCCGGACGCCGGCACCGGCTGGTGCACGCACCGCGCCGGGGACCGCTGGAGACGTGGGTGCTGGAGGCGCACACCGCGGGCGGCTGGCAGGCGCAGTACGCCTTCACCCCGGAGCCGTTCGAGCCGTCCGACTACGAGGTGATCAACTGGCACGTCGCCACGAACCCGCGTTCCCCGTTCTCCCGGCGCCCCTACGTCCAGCGCCTCACGCCGGACGCGCACCTGCTCCTCGACGGCGACCGCGTCACCGTGACGCGCACCGACGACGGCACGGTCACCGAACGGAAGCTGTCCGACGAGACGGAGGCCCGCCGGACGCTGGCGGAGGAGTTCGGCATCGACGCCCCGGAGGGTCTGACGCTGCTGGGGTGAGAACCGGGGGTGAGGCGGGGGGCCGCCCCCGCC
>NZ_NCTE01000603.1:1615-13610 GCF_002114215.1 Streptomyces sp. 13-12-16
TGCTCCGACGAATCGGCCTTCAGCACCGGGCACTTGTCGTAGAACGACGTGTACAGCGACGCGAGCTGGTACAGGTACGCGGCCAGCTTGTGCGGGGCGTACTCCCCGGCCGCCTCGAAGACCGTGTCCCCGAACGCGTCCAGGTGCAGGCCCAGCGCACGCTCCGCCTCGTGCAGCTCCAGCTCCGGACGGGCGGCCGGGCGGACCTCGCCGGCCTTGCGGAGGATGGACTGGATACGGGCGTACGCGTACTGGAGGTACACGCTGGTGTCGCCGTTGAGCGAGACCATCTGGTCCAGGTCGAACTTGTAGTCGCGGCTCGGCGACGTCGACAGGTCCGCGTACTTCACGGCCCCGATGCCGACCTGCGCGGCCCGCTCCCGGATCTCGTCCTCGGTGAGGTCCCGCGCCTTCTCCCGCACGACCTCGGCGGCCCGCTGCACCGCCTCGTCCAGCAGGTCCTCCAGGCGTACGGTCTCGCCCTCACGCGTCTTGAAGGGCTTGCCGTCCGCGCCGAGCACCGTGCCGTAGCCCATGTTGTGCGCGGTGACCTCGTCGCCGAGCCAGCCGGCCCGGCGGGCGGTCTCGAAGACCATCTTGAAGTGGAGCGACTGGCGCACGTCGACGACGTACAGCAGCGTGGTCGCGTGCAGGTCCTGGACGCGGTTGCGGATCGCGGTCAGGTCGGACGCCGCGTAGCCGAAGCCGCCGTCGGCCTTCTGCACGATCAGCGGGACCGGCTGGTCGTCCTTGCCCCGGATGTCGTCGAAGAACACCACCAGCGCGCCCTCGGAGCGCACGGCGACACCCATCTCCTCCAGGAGGCGGGCGGTCTCCGGCATGCCCTCGTTGTACGCGGACTCGCCGACGATCTCCTCGTCGCGGATCTCCATGTCGAGCTTCTCGAAGACGGAGTAGAAGTAGACCTTCGACTCGTCCACGAACTGCTGCCACAGCTCGAGCGTCTCCTTGTCGCCGGACTGGAGGGCGACGACCCGCTTACGGGCCCGCTCCTTGAACTCCTCGTCCGAGTCGAAGAGCGCACGCGACGCCTTGTACACCCGGTTCAGGTTCGACATGGCCTGCTCGCCGTCGACGTCCTCCGGCGGGGCCAGCTCGCCGGGGTGCTCGAACAGGTACTGGATGAGCATGCCGAACTGGGTGCCCCAGTCGCCGATGTGGTGCCGGCCGATCGTCTTCTCGCCGGTGAAGTCGAGCATGCCGCGCAGCGCGTCGCCGATGACCGCCGACCGCAGGTGACCGACGTGCATCTCCTTCGCCACGTTCGGCTGGGCGTAGTCGACGACCGTGACGCCCGCGTCCTCCTTCAGCGGCACGCCGAGGCGCTCGCCGTCCGCGTGCCGCGCGGCGAGGTTCCGGGTGATCGCCCGGTCGGCGACGGTGATGTTGAGGAAGCCGGGCCCGGAGACCTCGACGTCCTCGATCAGGTCGTCGCCGGTGGTGATGTGCGAGACGACCTCGGTCGCCAGCTCCCGCGGGTTCGCCTTCGACTTCTTCGCCAGCGCCAGGATGCCGTTGGCCTGGAAGTCCGCCCGGTCGCTTCGTCGCAGCAGCGGGTCCGCGCCGGCGGCCTCGGGGCGGGTGGCCGAGAGGGCGGACGCGAGATGCTGCCGGACGGAGTCGGTGAGGGACGTGACCGAGGCCATGGAGGCTGCCGTTCTGCTCGGGTTCGTGGACTACTACCGAAGCCGAGTATCCCACGCGGTGAAAAGCGGTTTTCGCGGATACGGGCCGTACTGGGAGAATGGAGCGGTCAGCCGTGCGACCGTACCGGCTGCCCGAGCAGAAAGAAGGACGTGCCGATCGTGGCTCAGAGCACCGAGACCACCGACTGGGTCTCCCGTTTCGCGGATGAGGTCATCGAGGAGTCGGAGCGTCGGGCCCCGGGCAAACCTGTGGTCGTCGCGTCCGGGCTGTCGCCCTCCGGCCCGATCCACCTGGGCAACCTCCGCGAGGTCATGACCCCCCACCTCGTCGCCGACGAGATCCGCCGCCGCGGCCACCGGGTCCGGCACCTGATCTCCTGGGACGACTACGACCGGTACCGCAAGGTCCCGGCCGGCATCACCGGCGTCGACGAGTCGTGGTCCGAGCACATCGGCAAGCCGCTGACCTCCGTCCCCGCCCCCGAGGGCTCCGCGTACCCGAACTGGGCCGAGCACTTCAAGGCCGCGATGACCGCGTCGCTGGCCGAGCTGGGCGTGGAGTTCGACGGGATCAGCCAGACCGAGCAGTACACCTCCGGCGTCTACCGCGAGCAGATCCTGCACGCCATGCGCCACCGTGCCGACATCGACGCGATCCTCGCCCAGTACCGCACCAAGAAGGCCCCGGCGAAGAAGCAGCAGAAGCCGGTCGACGAGGCCGAACTGGAGGCCGCCGAGGGCTCCGGCGCCGCCGCCGAGGACGACGGCAGCTCCGGCGCCGCCGGATACTTCCCGTACAAGCCGTACTGCGGCAACTGCGAGAAGGACCTGACCACGGTCACCGCCTACGACGACGACTCCACCGAGCTGACCTACGCCTGCACCGCGTGCGGCTTCTCCGAGACCGTCCGGCTGAACGAGTTCAACCGCGGCAAGCTGGTCTGGAAGGTCGACTGGCCCATGCGCTGGGCGTACGAAGGCGTGATCTTCGAGCCCAGCGGCGTCGACCACTCCTCCCCCGGCTCGTCCTTCCAGGTCGGCGGACAGATCGTCGGGATCTTCGACGGCAAGCAGCCCATCGGCCCGATGTACGCCTTCGTCGGCATCAGCGGCATGGCGAAGATGTCGTCGTCCCGCGGCGGCGTACCGACCCCGGCCGACGCGCTGAAGATCATGGAACCGCAGCTGCTGCGCTGGCTGTACGCCCGGCGCCGCCCCAACCAGTCCTTCAAGATCGCCTTCGACCAGGAGATCCAGCGCCTCTACGACGAGTGGGACCGCCTCGACGCCAAGGTCGCCGACGGCTCCGCCCTGCCCGCCGACGCCGCCGCGCACTCCCGCGCGGTGCGCACGGCCAGCGGTGAGCTGCCGCGGACGACCAGGCCGCTGCCGTACCGCACGCTCGCCTCGGTGGCCGACATCACCGCCGGGCACGAGGACCAGGCGCTGCGGATCCTCAGCGAGCTGGACCCGTCCGACCCGCTGGGATCGCTGGACGAGGCCCGGCCGCGCTACGACAAGGCCGAGGCGTGGATCAACACCCACGTCCCCGCCGACCAGCGCACCATCGTCCGCGCGGAGCCCGACGCCGAACTGCTGAAGTCCCTCGACGAACAGGGACAGCAGTCGCTGCGGCTGCTGCTCGACGGACTCGCCGACAACTGGTCGCTGGACGGACTCACCCACCTCGTCTACGGCGTGCCCAAGGTCCAGGCGGGCTTCTCCGCCGACGCCACCCCCAAGGAACTGCCGGCGGAGATCAAGACCGCCCAGCGGTCGTTCTTCGCGCTGCTCTACCACCTGCTGGTCGGGCGGGACACGGGACCGCGACTGCCCACACTGCTGCTGGCGGTGGGACAGGAGCGGGTGCGGGCACTGCTCGGGGAGTAGCTTCCACCCGTACGACGACAGGGGGCGCCCGGTACCGGCCGGGCGCCCCCTGTCGTCGCGTTCTCGCGCCTCACGCGATGTGGTCCTCCTCCAGCTCCGCCGTGTGACGCTGCTGGAAGCGCTCGGCGAGAACCTTCAGCTCGCTCGGGTTCAACGACGTGCCGTAGGTCGCCTGGATGTTGTCGCCGAGGACACGGGGCGTGGGATAGCTGCCGTCTATCGACTGACGGAACACCTGGTAGTACGCCTCCTCGTCCGGATCCGCGACGGGAGTGCCACCACCGTCACCCAGTTCACGGGTACGACCACCGGGAACCACCGGAATGGGGAAGCTGCCGGTCTCCTCCGGAGAAGGCTCCTGGAGGGGCGGCTCCTCCTGGTACTGGTCCTCGTACTGCTCGGCCTGCTGCTGCTCCGCGTACCAGCGGGCGTACTCCTCGTCGGGATCGTAGGTGGGGTCGTAACCACCGTGGTACTCCACGGTGCGGGGATCCCGGGCGTGGAGCCACTGGTTCTGGTCCGGGGCCGCGCCCTCCTGCGGCCCGGGGTTCTGGTTGCTCTCCAGTTCCAGACGCTGCTCGCCGGAAGGTGCCGCACCCACCTGCGCCGCACCGGCTGCACGACCGCCCGCGGCCACCGCCGGCGCCGGTGCCGCCGCCTCGGGCGCCGGGGGTATCAGAGCCGGCTCTATGCCCGCCGCCGCCAGACCCGACGGAGCCGTCTCGGCCAGGGGGACGCCGTACTTGGCCAGACGCAGCGGCATCAGGGACTCGACCGGCGCCTTGCGCCGCCAGGCACGGCCGAAACGGGAACGGAGACGGGCCTGGTAGACCAGCCGCTCCTGCTCCAGCTTGATCACCTGCTCGTAGGAGCGCAGCTCCCACAGCTTCATCCGGCGCCACAGCAGGAACGTCGGCACCGGCGACAGCATCCAGCGGGTCAGCCGGACGCCCTCCATGTGCTTGTCGGCGGTGATGTCGGCGATCCGCCCGATCGCGTGCCGGGCCGCCTCCACCGAGACCACGAACAGCACCGGGATCACACCGTGCATGCCCACACCGAGCGGATCCGGCCACGCCGCCGCACCGTTGAACGCGATCGTCGCCGCCGTCAGCAGCCACGCCGTCTGCCGCAGCAGCGGGAACGGGATACGGATCCAGGTCAGCAGCAGGTCCAGGGCCAGCAGGACGCAGATACCGGCGTCGATACCGATCGGGAAGACGTAACTGAAGTTCCCGAAGCCCTTCTGCAGGGCAAGCTCACGGACGGCCGCGTACGAACCCGCGAAGCCGATTCCGGCGATGATCACGGCACCGAAGACGACCACGCCGATGAGAACCCGGTGCATCCGTGTCAGCTGCAGTGGCGCGGCCACCCGTACTCCCCTCCCGATGCGTGTTGTTGCGCGCAACAGAGTGGCACATGTGTGCGGAGGACGGGTGGCCGGTTCCCGTTCAGGGCCGGGTCAGCTCTTGCTCGACGCCTTCGAAGCGGACTTCGAGGCCGACTCGGAAGGGGACTTCGAGGCCGACCCGGACGCCGACTTCGAGGCCGACCCGGACGCCGACTTCGAGGGGGACGCGGACGCCGACCCGGACGGCGCGGCACCCGTGCCGTTCACCTTCGTCACCGAGCCCACCGCCTCCTCGGCCGCCTTCTGCGCGTCCTTCATCAGGTCGTCGGCGTCCGGCGTCTTGTCACCGGCGAGACCGGCACCGTTGTAGTCGACGGTGACGACCACGTTCTCGACCCGCGCCACGACCGTCTGCTGCTTGAAGGTGCCTTCCTTCTTCTTCAGCTCGTAACGCACCGCGGTCGCCTCGTCACCGGTACCGCCGACCGGCTCCGACTTCGTACCCTTCGCACCCTCGGCCGACTGGACGTCCCGCACCTGCTTGTCGTAGTACTCCTGGGCGAGCTCGTCACCCGCACCACGCGTGGTGTCCGAGTCGAAACGCAGCAGCGACACGTTCAGCCAACGGAACTGCGAACCCTTCACACCGTTGTTGTCCAGACTGCTCCAGGAACAGCTGCCCCGGGTGGAGACGTCGTCCGAGGACCCCTCCTTGCCCGACTTCGCCTTCGGCACCAGATCGTCCAGGGTCTTCTCGGACAACACCTCGCACGGCTTCGGGAGCGTCCCGTACGCCGCCGCCCGCACCGTCGGGGACGGGCTCGCGGACTGCGAGGCGGAGGCGGAGGCGCCCTTGTCCTTGCCGTCGTCGGAGCCGGAGTCCGAGGAGCAGCCGGCGGCGACCAGGGGGACGGCGACCGCGCACACAAGGACGCGGGTCAGGCGCTTCGCTCGCGGTGATCGCGGGTCTCGCTGTACTCGTCGCTGCATGGTTCCTTCACTCATGACGCTCGTGTTCCCTGCGCTCGGAACGGGGTCCGAGGGGTCACGGTACGCGGTGAGCCACCCGCACGGTCGCCCTTCACGTGCTTCACGCAGGGAGACGAAGGGCCCCGGGACGGCGCTCAGCCACTCAGCGAATCGGCCAGCTCCGAAGCCAGCTTCCGTGCCCTGTCCTGCAATTCCTTGCTGTCCGGGACCACTCCGACGGTCATCGGCTGCTCCGCGTACTCGACGGTCACGATCACGTTGGACGTGCGGAACGCCACAGTCACCGTGCGCTGCTCGGCCGTCGAACCGGAGCTGTTCAGCTCGTCGTCGAGGAACGCCTCCTCACCCAGGTCCTCCAGAAGACGGGGCTGGAGGTCGGAAGGGGCCGCGGACGGCGAGGCGGTGGCGGACGACCCGGGCGAGGGGGACGAACTCGGGTCCGTGGACGGGCCGGTGGACGGGGAACCGGACTCCGTGGCCGTCACCACCGGCTCCGGAAGATGCGCCGCCTCCCGCTTCTTCGCGAAGAGTTCCTCCGCCTGGCTGTCGTCACTGACGGCGTTGTCATAGGAGACGGCCCGCTCGAAGTCCACCAGCAGATGGTCCGTCGCCAACGCCGACTCCACCTTCCAGCGGCAACCCACCTTGCGGTCGGTGTCGTACGTGAGGGTCGCCGTACCCGCGTACGCCTTCTCGCGCTGCGTCTCGTCGGTCATCTCCCCGATGCCGGGCAGGAGTTGGTCGAGCGTCGCGTCCTCGACCACGCCACAGGGCTCGGGGAGCGTGGCGTACTTGCCGGGCTGGGCGGCCTGGGTGGCCGTACCGGCGCTTCCCGGGTTGGAGTTGTCCGACTGGCCGCCCTCGTCCGAGCTGCCGGTGCAGCCGGCCAGGACGGCCGCCAGGAGCGCGGCGACGCCGGGTACGTACGCCTTCCGCTGCACGTTCGGGCTCCTCTCGACGGTGGGTGCGGGCCGGTGCCCGCCGGGTCTCCCCAGTGTCCCCGCTGGTTAATCGCTTGCCGCACGGGGGCGTCCCCGGCAGACAATGTGTATCGCACGCAACACCGTGGACGCCGGTCCGTCATCCCTTTTCGTCGACCTTGGCACCGGTTTTGCGATTCAGGACTTCTGTTGGTTTCCGGGGGAATGAGGACGTTATGTCGTACGTGGAACTGCCGGGTGCGAAGGTGCCGATCCGGATGTGGACGGATCCGTCGACGGTGGAGGAGGGTGCGCTCCAGCAGCTGCGGAACGTGGCGACCCTGCCGTGGATCAAGGGCCTGGCGGTCATGCCGGACGTGCACTACGGCAAGGGCGCGACGGTCGGCTCGGTCATCGCGATGCGGGGCGCGGTGTGCCCGGCGGCGGTGGGCGTGGACATCGGCTGCGGCATGTCCGCGGTGAAGACGTCCCTGACGGCCAACGACCTGCCGGGCGATCTGTCGCGGCTGCGGTCGAAGATCGAGCAGGCGATTCCGGTGGGCCGGGGCATGCACGACGACCCCGTCGACCCGGGACGGCTGCACGGTTTCGGGACCGGCGGCTGGGACGGCTTCTGGGGGCGGTTCGACGGCGTGGCGGACGCGGTGAAGTTCCGCGAGGAACGCGCCACGAAGCAGATGGGCACCCTGGGCGGGGGAAACCACTTCTGTGAAGTTTGCATAGACACGTCCGGTTCGGTGTGGCTCATGCTGCACTCCGGTTCCCGGAACATCGGCAAGGAGCTCGCCGAGCACCACATCGGCATCGCCCAGAAGCTCCCGCACAACCAGGGCCTGGTCGACCGCGACCTCGCCGTCTTCATCGCGGACACCCCGCAGATGGCGGCGTACCGCAACGACCTCTTCTGGGCGCAGGAGTACGCGAGGTACAACCGCTCGATCATGATGGCGCTCCTGAAGGACGTGGTCCGCAAGGAGTTCAAGAAGGCCAGGCCCACCTTCGAGCCGGAGATCAGCGCGCACCACAACTACGTGGCCGAGGAGCGCTACGACGGCATGGACCTGCTCGTGACCCGCAAGGGCGCGATCCGCGCGGGTTCCGGCGAGTACGGGATCATCCCGGGCTCCATGGGCACGGGCTCGTACATCGTCAAGGGCCTGGGGAACGCCAAGTCCTTCAACTCGGCGTCGCACGGCGCCGGCCGGCGGATGAGCCGCAACGCGGCGAAGCGGCGCTTCTCGACGAAGGACCTGGAGGAGCAGACGCGGGGCGTGGAGTGCCGCAAGGACTCCGGCGTCGTGGACGAGATCCCGGGCGCCTACAAGCCGATCGAGCAGGTCATCGACCAGCAGCGGGACCTTGTCGAGGTCGTCGCGAAGCTGAAGCAGGTCGTCTGTGTGAAGGGCTGACGCGACGGGGTGACAAGGAGGGCGGGCCCTGCCGGGGGCCCGCTACTTCGCGTGGGTCACCGCGTAGATCATGACGAAGGCGACGATGTGGATGCCGAAGAGGAAGTAGCCGAGGTAGTACCAGACGTAGCGTTCGCGCTTCTTCTCCAGGGCGAGGCGGCGCTGTTCGGTGTCGTCGGGCATCAGGGTTCCCGGTGGACCTTGGTGTTGGACGCCTGGGCGCGGGGGCGGACGACCAGCAGGTCGATGTTGACGTGGGGCGGGCGGGTGACGGCCCAGGCGATGGTGTCGGCGACGTCGTCCGCGGTGAGGGGTTCGGCGACGCCCTGGTAGACCTTGGCGGCCTTCTCCGTGTCGCCGCCGAAGCGGGTGAGGGCGAATTCGTCGGTCTTGACCATGCCGGGCGCGATCTCGATGACGCGTACCGGGCGGCCGACGATCTCCAGGCGCAGGGTCTCGGCGAGGACGTGGGCGCCGTGCTTGGCGGCGACGTAGCCCGCGCCGCCCTCGTAGGTGGCGTGGCCGGCGGTGGAGGACACGACGACGACCGTGCCGTCGCCGCTGGCGTCCAGCTTGGGCAGCAGGGCCTGGGTGAGGTTGAGGGTGCCGAGGACGTTCGTCTCGTACATGGTGCGCCACTGGTCGGGGTCGCCGGTGGCGACGGGGTCGGCGCCGAGTGCGCCGCCGGCGTTGTTGACGAGGACGCCGACGGTCTTGAAGGCGGTGGCGAACTCGTCGACGGCGGCGCGGTCGGTGACGTCGAGGGGGTAGGCGGTGGCCTTGTGGCCGGCCGCGGTGATCTCCTCGGCGAGTGCCTCGATGCGGTCCTTGCGGCGGGCGGTGAGGACGACGCGGTAGCCGGCTTCGGCGAGGCGGCGGGCCGTGGCGGCGCCGATTCCGCTGCTCGCACCCGTGACGACGGCGATACGGGACGCGGCGGGCGGTGCGGCGGTGGCCATGGGCTGCTCCTCGGGCGGGCTGGGGCGTGGCGGGACCTGCGTGGCCAGCATAGGCGGGGGCGGCCGGGTGGTGGCGGGGCGGGCGCTGTCAGCCGTTGCGCGGTGCCCACATGATCAGGGCCATTCCGGCGAGGCAGACCAGTGCGCCGGTGATGTCCCAGCGGTCGGGGCGGTAGCCGTCGGCGACCACGCCCCACAGGATCGAGCCGGCGACGAAGATGCCGCCGTACGCGGCGAGGACGCGGCCGAAGTGGGCGTCGGGCTGGAAGGTGGCGACGAAGCCGTAGGCGCCGAGGGCGAGGACGCCGCCGGCCGCCCACATCCAGCCGCGGTGTTCGCGCACGCCCTGCCAGACCAGCCAGGCGCCGCCGATCTCCAGTACGGCGGCGAGGGCGAACAGGGCGGCGGAGCGGAGGATCAGCATGCGGGCAGCCTCGCACGCGGGGGCCACCTGCCGGGCGGTGCCTGGCGGGGAGGCCCGGGGAGGGGGAATAGGAGGAGGCCGGGGGCCGTTCCAGAGGTATAGTTGAACGGTCAACAACCTGGAGGGTGAGCGGCCATGCAGTTCGGGATCTTCAGCGTCGGGGATGTCACGCCCGACCCGACCACGGGGCGTACGCCGACCGAGCGCGAGCGGATCAAGGCCATGGTCGCCATCGCGCTGAAGGCCGAGGAGGTGGGCCTGGACGTGTTCGCGACCGGGGAGCACCACAACCCGCCCTTCGTGCCGTCCTCGCCGACCACGATGCTCGGTTACATCGCGGCCCGCACCGAGCGGCTGGTGCTGTCCACGTCCACCACCCTGATCACCACGAACGACCCGGTGAAGATCGCCGAGGACTTCGCGATGCTCCAGCACCTGGCCGACGGCCGGGTGGACCTGATGATGGGACGCGGGAACACCGGGCCGGTGTATCCCTGGTTCGGCAAGGACATCCGTCAGGGCATCAACCTCGCGGTCGAGAACTACGCGCTGCTGCACCGGCTGTGGCGCGAGGACGTCGTCGACTGGGAGGGGAAGTTCCGCACCCCGTTGCAGGGCTTCACCTCCACGCCGCGTCCGCTGGACGGGGTGGCGCCGTTCGTCTGGCACGGCTCGATCCGCTCGCCGGAGATCGCCGAGCAGGCCGCGTACTACGGCGACGGCTTCTTCCACAACAACATCTTCTGGCCGGCCGACCACACCAAGCGGATGGTCGAGCTGTACCGGGCCCGGTACGCCCACTACGGGCACGGCACCCCCGAGCAGGCGATCGTCGGGCTCGGCGGGCAGGTGTTCATGCGGAGGAACAGCCAGGACGCGGTGCGCGAGTTCCGCCCCTACTTCGACGTCGCGCCGGTCTACGGGCACGGCCCGTCGCTGGAGGAGTTCACCGAGCAGACCCCGCTGACCGTGGGCTCCCCGCAGCAGGTCATCGAGAAGACGCTGTCCTTCCGCGAGTACGCAGGTGACTACCAGCGCCAGCTCTTCCTGATGGACCACGCCGGCCTGCCCCTGAAGACCGTGCTGGAACAGCTCGACCTGCTCGGCGAGGAGGTCGTGCCGGTGCTGCGCGAGGAGTTCGCCAAGAACCGCCCGGCCGGGGTGCCGGACGCGCCGACCCACAGTTCGCTGCTGGCCGCCGCCAGGAAGCAGGAAGGAGCGCGGGCATGAGGCTCGTCGTCGTATCGGCCGGACTGAGCGTGCCGTCGTCCACGCGGCTGCTCGCCGACCGGCTGGCCGCGGTCGCCGCCCCGGCCGCGACCGCCCCGGAGCCCGGTCCCGCGGACGTCCGGGTGATCGAGCTGCGCGACCTCGCCGTCGAGATCGCGCACACCTTCACCAACGGCTTCCCGGGCCGGGTGCTGTCCGAGGCGTTCGACACGGTGTCCGGGGCCGACGGGCTGATCGTCGTCACCCCGGTGTTCTCGGGGTCGTACAGCGGGCTGTTCAAGTCGTTCTTCGACGCGCTGAGCGTCACCGACCCCGACGCCCTCGCCGGGAAGCCGGTGCTGATCGCGGCGACCGGCGGTACGGCGCGGCACTCGCTGGTGCTGGACCACGCGCTGCGTCCGCTCTTCTCCTACCTGCGGGCCGTCGTCGTCCCGACCGGCGTCTACGCCGCCTCCGAGGACTGGGGCGCCGAAGGACTGGACGGGCGCGTCGAACGGGCGGGCGGGGAACTGGCGGCGCTGATGGCGGGGCTGTCCACCGCCCGCCCGCTGCCCCGGCGGGACTCCTTCGAGGAGGTCACCCCGTTCGAGGAACGGCTCGCGGCGCTGCGGCCCACCGGGTGAGAGCGGGGTAAGAAGCGGGCCCCGGTGCCGTCCACCGGGGCCCGTGGGACGCCGCGGTTGGCAGACTGGACGCGTGCCGCACACCCTTCTGCTCGCCGAAGACGACCGCGCCATCCGCAACGCCCTGGAGCGCGCCCTCACCCTGGAGGGCTACCGGGTCACGGCCGTCGCCGACGGCGTCGAGGCCCTCGCGCAGGCCCACCGCAGCCGGCCCGACGTACTGGTCCTGGACGTGATGATGCCCGGCATCGACGGACTCCAGGTGTGCCGGGTGCTGCGCGCCGAGGGCGACCGCACGCCGGTGCTGATGCTGACCGCGCTGGTGGAGACCGCCGACCGGATCGCGGGACTGGACGCGGGCGCCGACGACTACGTCGTCAAGCCGTTCGACGTCGAGGAGGTCTTCGCCCGGCTGCGCGCGCTGCTGCGCCGGGTGGCCCCGGCACCGGCCCCGGCGCCCGAGCCCGTCGCGGAGCCGGCGCCGGAGCCCTCCGGCCGGTTCCTGGAG
>NZ_NCTE01000604.1 GCF_002114215.1 Streptomyces sp. 13-12-16
CGGACGGGCCCCGGGGCCGCGCTCAGCCCCGGCGGATGGTGATCGTCGTCCAGGCGCCCACGTGGACCTGGTCGCCGTCCTGGAGCGGGACCGGGACGAACGGCTGGATCGGCTCGTCCGAGCCGTTGACCGTCGTGCCGTTCGTCGAGTTCTGGTCGACGACCGCCCACGTGCCGTCCGGCTGCTGCACCAGCACCGCGTGCTGGTGGGAGACGCCCGGGTCCTCCGGCGGGGTCGACAGATCGATGTCGGGGGTGTCGCCGGTGGAGTGGCGACGGCGCCCGATGGTGATCTGGTTGCCGGTGAGCGTGCGCTGCTGCTCGGGCGAGTACGCGGGCAGGTTCAGACCCGCGGCCTCGGGGCCGGAGCGCTGCATCATCGCCATGAAGTACTCGCGGTCCGGACCGATGGTCGCGGTCCAGGTCGCCGGGCCCTGCGGGGAACGGGGCTGCTGCGGGAAGCCGCCGGGCCCGGGCGGTGCCTGGGTCGCACCGGGCTGCGGGTAGCCGTAACCGCCGCGCTGACCGGGACCGTTCGGACCACCGGGACCGTTCGGACCACCGGGGCCGGCCCCGGGACCACCGGGGCCACCGGGTCCGCCGGTCGGCGGGGAGATCACCCAGTCGTCGTCACCGCCGCCGCCGAAGGGCGGCCCGCCCGGCTGGGGGCGGCCGGTCTCCTGCGGGAACCCGGGCGGGGCAGACGCCCCGGGCTGGAACGCCTGCGGACCACCGGGGCCGTTCGGCCCTCCGGGACCACCGAAACCGCCGGGACCGTTCGGTCCACCGGGACCACCGGGACCGTTCGGTCCACCGGGACCGCCGGGAC
>NZ_NCTE01000605.1 GCF_002114215.1 Streptomyces sp. 13-12-16
CTCCGACTCCCGGTCCCTGCCGGCCGACCGCGGCCCCCTGCCGGCGACCGGTCCGACGCCGCCCCCGGCGTCCCCCTCGCCGACGTCCGTCCCGAGCACGTCGAAGCCGCCGACGAGCCCCTCCTCCACCACGGGTGACGGCACCACGGCACCCGGGTACGGCGGCACGCCGACCTCCCTCCCGTCGTCCACCGCGCCCGGCACGACGGGGCGGGCCACGACGGCACCACCGCCGGTCTCCTCCCCGCCGCCGTCCACGGCACCGGCGCGGAGGCCCTCGGCCGGGGAGGAGTCCGCCGGCAGCGGCTAGCCCCCTTTCGTCCCCGCCCGTGGGCGCCCCCGTCCCGGGCCGTCCCCCGACCACCACTCGGGCGCGGCATGCCCGTACCAGGACCCGTCATGCCGTATGCCGGAAAGAGACCGTGAACCCGTCATGAGAACCGCGAGACGGTCGGCACCGACCGACCGCCGCTCATCCGCCGCGTCCGTGACACAGGTGGCGCTGCCGCGCCGGGCGCCGCTGCCCGCGCACCATCCGGAACCCGTCCTGGACGTGGTCGTGCCCGTGCACAACGAGGAGAACGACCTGGAGCCCTGTGTCCGGCGGCTCCACGCGCACCTCGCGGAGACCTTCCCCTACGCCTTCCGGATCACCGTCGCCGACAACGCCAGCACGGACCGCACCCCGGCGATCGCCGCGCGGCTGGCCCGGGAGCTGCCGGGGACGGAGTGGATACGGCTGGCCGAGAAGGGCCGCGGCCGGGCCCTGCACACCGCCTGGTCCCGGTCGTCCGCGCCGGTGCTCGCCTATCTGGACGTGGACCTGTCCACCGATCTCGCGGCCCTGCTGCCGCTGGTGGCCCCGCTGATCTCCGGGCACTCGGACATCGCCATCGGCACCCGCCTGGCCCGCGGCTCCCGGGTGGTGCGCGGACCGAAGCGGGAGATCATCTCCCGCTGCTACAACGGGCTGCTGCGCGGCACCCTCGCCGTGCGGTTCACCGACGCCCAGTGCGGTTTCAAGGCGGTACGGCGGGACGTCGCCGAGCGGCTGCTGCCGCTGGTCGAGGACCGGGAGTGGTTCTTCGACACCGAGCTGCTGGTGATAGCCGAACGCGCCGGACTGCGCATCCACGAGGTGCCGGTGGACTGGGTGGACGACCCCGACAGCCGGGTCGACATCCTGTCCACGGCGCTGGCGGACCTGCGCGGCATGGCCCGGCTGGGGCGCGCGCTGGCCGGCGGCCGGCTGCCGCTGGCCGCGCT
>NZ_NCTE01000060.1 GCF_002114215.1 Streptomyces sp. 13-12-16
GGCTGCTGGGCGGCCTGCGGCGCGGGCCGGGTCCGCTGCGGCGCGTACGGGCCCAGGTGGTCCGCGCCGCTGCCCTGGCCGTACCGGGCCGCCGCATGGGTCGGCCGGCCGTCGCGGACGGCGCGGCGGTGCGCGATCTTGCGCTTGATCCTGACGACCCAGGACGCGACGAGGGCGAGCACGATCAGGGCCAGTACCGTGATCTGCACCCAGTCGGGCAGGAACCCCAGCACGGACTCGAATATCTGGGACTTCACCGACGCCAGCGGCATGCCTGCGGACATGGAACGCGTTCCCCTCCCCCGTTCCGCCCCCTGCGGAACCGAGGGTGGATCCTAGCGGGCCGCGAGAGCCCGCTCGCCCGCTTTTCGCATGGCGTCCAGCGGGGCCGGTGACCGCCCCGTCATCTGCTCCACCTGGAGCACCGCCTGGTGCACCAGCAGGTCCAGCCCGCTGACCACGGCGCCCCCGTACGCCGACCAGCGGGCGGCGAGAACGGTCGGCCACGGGTCGTAGAGCACGTCGAAGAGGGCCGTCGGACGCTCCGGGACGGCCCTGGCGAGGGTGTCCGTGACGCCGGCCGGGGTGGTGTTGACGACCAGCGGGGCGTGCAGGGCCTGCTCCGCGTCGTCCCAGGCGGCGATGCGGACCGTGACGTCGAGCCGCTCGGCCCACTGCCGCATCTCCGTCGCGCGGGTCTCGCTGCGGACGTGGACCGTGACCTCGCCCGAGCAGATACGGGCCAATGCGGCCAGCGCGGAGGAGGCGGTGGCGCCCGCGCCGATGATGGCGGCGGACTCCACCTTGTCGATGCCGTGCTCGCGCAGGGCGGCGACCATTCCGGGGATGTCGGTGTTGTCGCCGGTCCGGCGGCCGTCCGGCGTGAGGACGACCGTGTTGACCGCCTCGACCGAGGTCGCGGTCTCGCTGACCGAGTCGAGCAGCGGGATCACCGCCCGCTTCAGCGGCATGGTCAGCGACAGCCCCGCCCACTCGGTGCCGAGCGTGTCGAAGAAGCCGGGCAGGGACTTCTCGTCGACCTCGAAACGGTCGTACGTCCAGCCCTCCAGGCCCAGCTCGGCGTAGGCGGCGCGGTGCAGCACCGGGGAGAGGGAGTGGGCGATCGGGGAGCCGAGTACGGCGGCTCTGCGGGCGGCGGGCATCAGTTGTCCCTCGACGCGTTGAACTTCTCGACGAGCTTCTCGTGCTCTGCGATGGTCTTGGCGAACTCGGTCTTGTGCATGCCGTCCGTGGCGACGAAGTACATCCAGCCGTCGCTCGTCGGGTTCAGCGCGGCCTGCAGGGCCTCCTCGCCCGGGTTGCCGATCGGGCCGGGCGGCAGGCCCTCGTTGGTGTACGTGTTGTACGGGTCGGGGTTGCTGTTGATCTCCGACTCGGAGATGTCGATCTCGCTCTGCCCCAGGAGGTAGTTGAAGGTCGAGTCGAACTGGAGTTTCCGGTTCGTCTCGGTGTTGGTGGGCTTGAGGCGGTTGTAGATGACCTCGGACATCTTGCGGAAGTCGTCGTGGGTCTTGCCCTCCGCCTGGACCAGGCTCGCGACCGTCACCAGCTCCCACGGCCCTTCGAGGCCGAGGCTCTCGGCCTTCCCCTCGAAGTCCAGCTCCTCGTACTTCTCGGTGGCACGGGCCACCATCTGCTTCAGCACGTCCTCGGGTTTCTGGCCCTTGGCGACGGCGTAGCTGGACGGGTAGAGGAAGCCCTCCAGCGGATCCTTGACGTCCTCGTGGTTCACGGCCCAGTCGGGCAGGCCGAGGGTCTTCCACTTGGTCTCGGCGACCTTGGCCGTGGTGCCCTCGTCCACCTTGAGTCGCTTGTCGATGAGCTCGTAGACGGCGGCGTTGCGCTTGCCCTCGGCGATGACCAGGTTGTCGCGGCTCTTGGGGCTGAGCATCAGCTCGACCGCGCTCGCGGCCGACATCTCCTTCTCCAGCGTGTAGACGCCGTCCTGGATGGTCTTGCCCTCCGGGTTGGCCGCCTGGGCCGCGACGAAGGCGTCGACGCTCTTGACCACGCCCATCTTCTTGAGCTCCTGGCCGATGGCGTACCCGCCGGCGCCCTTGGGGATGACGACGGTCACCTGCTCGCCGTTGCCGGCCCCCGCGAAGTCCGGGGCGCTGCCGAAACGATCCTGGTAGAACTGGTAGCCGAAGTAGCCGACACCTGCGAGGCCGCCGCCGAAGACCCCGACCACGACGAGACAGGCCAGGCCGTTGCGTCGCTTCTTCTCCTTGCCGCTCCGGCCCCGGCGCTCGCCGCGCCCGCTCCGGTCGTCCCGCTCGCCGTCGGGGCCGTCACCGCTGTCGCCGGGGGTGTCGTCGTCGCCACCGCCCGCGAAGAAGGCGTGTTCGCCCTGGTCGGGGCCCGGGTCCCAGTCGGTTTCCGGCTCGGGTTCGGCGCGGCGGCGGCCGGGCGGTTCGGGCGGCGGGTAGGCGTCGGGGGTGCCGTAGTGGTCGGCCTGCCCCCCGCCGTAGGTCCCCCCGGCCTGCTGCGCGTACGGGTCCGTCGGGCCGGTGGCGTAGGGGTCCTGCGGGTAGGAGCCCGTGGGCCAGCCGTTCTGGTCGTACTGCGGCTGTTGCTGATGAGGGGCGTACTGCTGCTGGTCGTACTGCGGCTGTTGCTGCTGGTCGTACTGCGGGTACTGCTGCCCGCCGTACCCGTGCTGCTCGCCGGTGCCCCAGTCGCCGTACTGCTGCTGCGCCTGCGGCTGCTGCGGATAGTGCTGCGGCTGGCCGCCGTAGGGGGACTGCTGACCCTGCTGGGTCTGCTGTCCGCCCCATCCGCCGTCCCCGTACAACGGATCGTCCGGATGCCACGGTTCGGAGCCCTGGCCCCGGCCATACTCAGTCATCGATCCCCTAGAGCCGCGAGGCGGCGGTCGCCCGGCCACCTGAAGACCACGGCTCCCGTACCGCCTCTCTCTGTGCGGCGGCTGTTCGAACACCGTCCGCATCGCGCGGAACGTTACCGTACCGCGATCAGATGACCACTTCGACGCCCTCACCGGGTGGTCCGCCTGACACCCGTTCGGATTCCAGTGCCTGCTGAAGGATGATCACAGCGGCCGCCTGGTCGATGACGGAACGTCCCTTCTTGGACTTCACGCCCGAGGCGCGCAGTCCCTGACTCGCCGTCACCGTCGTCATGCGTTCGTCGACGAGTCGCACCGGAACGGGAGCGATCATACGGGCCAGCTCCTGCGCGAAGCGCCTGACCTTGGCCGCGGCCGGGCCCTCGCCCCCCTTGAGGGAGCGGGGGAGGCCGACGACGACCTCGATCGGCTCGTACTCCTCGACGAGCTGCCGCAGTCTGCGGTGGGCCGCGGGGACGTCCCGGCCGGGGACGGTCTCGACCGGCGTGGCGAGGATCCCGTCGGGGTCGCACGAGGCGACCCCGATGCGGGCGTCCCCGACGTCGATCGCGAGACGGCGGCCGCGGCGCATCACCGGGCCGTCCGCCTGCTCGTTCACCGGGTCGTTCACTTGGCGGTGTCCGCCACGAGCCGCTCGACGGCGTCGACGGCCTCGCCGATGGCGGCCGGGTTCTGGCCGCCGCCCTGGGCGACGTCCGGCTTGCCGCCACCGCCGCCGCCGAGGGTCTTGGCGGCCGTGCGGACCAGTTCACCGGCCTTGAGGCCGCGCTCGCGGGCGGCGTCGTTGGTGGCGATGACCGTCAGCGGCTTGCCGTTGTTCACGGTGAACAGGGCGACGACGACGGCCCGGCCGCCCTGGATGCGGCCCCGCACGTCGAGGACCAGCTTGCGCAGGTCGTCCGGCGTGGTGCCGTCGGGGACCTGGCCCGTGACGACGGCGATGCCGCGGACGTCCTTGGCGGACTCGGCGAGACCGGCGGCGGCCTGGAGCACCTTCTCGGCGCGGAACTTCTCGATCTCCTTCTCGGCGTCCTTCAGCTTGCCGAGCATGGCGGAGACCTTCTCCGGGAGTTCCTCCGGGCGGCCCTTGATCAGCTCCTGGAGCTGGGCGACGACCGTGTGCTCACGGGCGAGGAAGTTGTAGGCGTCCACGCCGACCAGGGCCTCGATACGGCGCACGCCGGAGCCGATGGAGGACTCGCCGAGCAGCTTGACGAGGCCGAGCTGCGAGGTGTTGTGGACGTGCGTGCCGCCGCACAGCTCCTTGGAGAAGTCGCCGATGGTGACCACGCGCACGCGCTCGCCGTACTTCTCGCCGAACTCGGCGATGGCCCCCTGCTTCTTGGCCTCGTCGATGCCCATGACGTCGGCGCGCACGTCGAGGTCGCGGGCGAGCACCTCGTTGATCTTCTGCTCGACGTCGGTCATCACGGCCGTCGGCACCGCGGACGGGGAGCCGAAGTCGAAGCGGAAGCGGCCGGGCTGGTTCTCGGAACCGGCCTGGGCGGCCGTCGGGCCGAGGGCGTCGCGCAGGGCCTGGTGGGTGAGGTGGGTGGCCGAGTGGGCGCGGGCGATGGCCGTGCGGCGGCGGCCGTCGATGGAGGCCTGGGCCTTGGCGCCGACGGTGACCTCGCCGACCTGGACGACGCCCTTGTGGACGTACACGCCCGGGACCGGCTTCTGGCAGTCGCGGACCTCGATGACGGCACCGGTGTCGACCTTGATGCGGCCGGTGTCGCCGATCTGACCGCCGCCCTCGGCGTAGAACGGGGTGCGGTCGAGGACGATCTCGACCTCGTCGCCCTCGGTGGCGGCCGGGGAGGAGGCGCCGTCGACGAGGATGCCGACGATCGTGGACTCGCTCTCGGTGTCGGTGTAGCCGACGAAGTCGGTGGCGCCGGCCTGGTCGGCGATCTCCCGGTAGGCGCCGGTGCCGGCGTGGCCGGTCTTCTTGGCCTGGGCGTCGGCCTTGGCGCGCTCCCGCTGCTCCTTCATCAGGCGGCGGAACCCGTCCTCGTCCACGGAGAGCCCCTGCTCGGCGGCCATCTCCAGGGTGAGGTCGATCGGGAAGCCCCAGGTGTCGTGGAGCAGGAAGGCCTTGTCGCCGGCGAGG
Organism: Streptomyces sp. 13-12-16; assembly: GCF_002114215.1. Taxonomy (GTDB): domain Bacteria; phylum Actinomycetota; class Actinomycetes; order Streptomycetales; family Streptomycetaceae; genus Streptomyces. The sequence continues at coordinate 5,004 of NZ_NCTE01000060.1, forward strand.
ACGGTGCCGCCGGAGGCCTTGGTGTCGCTGACGGCGGTGTCGAGGATGTTGGTGCCGGCCTTCAGCGTCTTGAGGAAGGCGTTCTCCTCGGCGAGGGCGACCTTCTCGATGCGCTCGCGGTCGGTGACGAGCTCCGGGTACTGCTGTCCCATCATGCCGATGACGACGTCGATGAGGTCCTTGACGACCGGGCCGGTGGCGCCGAGCAGGCGCATGTTGCGGATGGCGCGGCGCATGATGCGGCGCAGCACGTAGCCGCGGCCCTCGTTGCCGGGGGTGACGCCGTCGCCGATGAGCATGACGGACGTACGCATGTGGTCGGTGACCACGCGCAGGGAGACGTCGGAGGCCTGGGCGTCGCCGTAGGCCACGCCGGTGAGCTCGGTGGCCTTGTTGATCACGGCCATGGAGGTGTCGATCTCGTACATGTTCTGCACGCCCTGCAGAATCATGGCGAGCCGCTCGAGTCCGAGGCCGGTGTCGATGTTCTTGCTCGGCAGGTCTCCGAGGATCGGGTAGTCCTTGCCCGGACCCTCGCCCCGCTCGTACTGCATGAAGACGAGGTTCCAGATCTCCACGTACCGCTCGTCGTTGACGGCGGGGCCGCCCTCGACGCCGAACTCGGGGCCGCGGTCGTAGTTGATCTCGGAGCAGGGACCACAGGGGCCGGGCACGCCCATGTCCCAGAAGTTGTCCTTCTTGCCCAGGCGCTGGATGCGCTCGGCGGGCACGCCGACGACATCGCGCCAGATCTGCTCGGCCTCGTCGTCGTCCTGGTAGACGGTGATCCACAGGCGCTCGGGGTCGAGGCCGTAACCGCCCTTGTCCCGGGCGCCGGTGAGCAGCTCCCAGGCGAGCTTGATGGCGCCTTCCTTGAAGTAGTCGCCGAAGGAGAAGTTGCCGCACATCTGGAAGAACGTGCCGTGGCGGGTGGTCTTGCCGACCTCTTCGATGTCGGGGGTGCGCACGCACTTCTGCACGCTGGTGGCGCGGTCGAAGGGCGGCTTGACCTCACCCAGGAAGTAGGGCTTGAAGGGCACCATGCCGGCCGGGACGAGGAGCAGAGTCGGGTCGTCCGCGATGAGCGACGCCGAAGGGACGACGGTGTGCCCGCGCTCCTCGAAGAAGCTCAGCCAGCGGCGGCGGATCTCGGCCGACTCCATCAGTGGTCCTCATTCCGGTTGTACGGGTACGTCGGGTACGTCTGGCGTGTCCGGTGCGTCGGTTTCCGCGCCGGACCCTCGACGTACTTGGGGGTGTTGCGGTTCTCGATGACGGCGTAGCCGCGGGGCGCGGGGAGTTCACGGTCGACGGGGGCGTTGAGCCCGAGCGCGTCGCCCAGTTCGGCCTCCCGCCGGGCCATGTTGTCGCGGACCTCGAGCGCGAAGTCCACCGCGCGGTCCTTGAGCCGGCCGCCGGCCTCGATCGCCTTGTTCGCCGCGGTGACGGCGAGGTGCTCGGGCGTCAGCTGCTTGATCTTGCGGTTGACCTTGGTGGTGGCCCACACGCCGGCGGCGACGCCGGTGGTGAACCAGAACGTTCGGCGGAACATCGCTGGGTCAGTCCCTCTTTCCCCGGGTCCGCTTGTCACGCCGCGCGCCCGGGACGGTGCGGCCCACGATCACGTTGCGCCTCGGCTCCTTGGCCGGGGCGTCGTCCTTGCGGCCGCTGACGGCGCGGCGCACGCCGTAGCCGAAGGCGGCGACCTTGACCAGGGGGCCGCCGAAGGTGGAGGCCACGGTGGTCGACAGCGCGGAGGCGTTGGAGGTGACCTCCTGGACGTCGGAGGCGATCGCGTCGACCCGTTCGATCTGGGTCTGCGCGGAACGCACCGCCGCCGAGGCGTCCGCCAGCAGGGGGACGGCCTGGTCGGTCACGTCCGCCACCAGCCTGGTGGTCGCCCGGAGCGTCTGGGCCAGCCTCGCCAGCGCGACGGCGAGGAAGGAGACCAGGATCGCCCAGAACACGGCCACCAGGATTCCGGCCACCTCGCCACCGGACACTGTGTGCACCCGCTCCCTTGAAACGCGCCTGAACATCGAGAAAGTCGTGGGGCCGAGCCTATCGCGCCGGTGACGGGACTCCGTACCGGATTACCGTCCGCCACCGGTGGAGTCGCGGGGAGCGACGACGAACCCGCCGCCTCGCCCGCCCGAAGGGGCGGGGAGACGGCGGGCTCGGGACACCGCGCGCCTGCTGGGGTCAGCGGGCGTAGTACTCGACGACGAGCTGCTCGTCGCAGATCACCGGGATCTCCTTGCGGTTCGGCTCACGGTCCAGGCGGAACGCCAGGGACTTGAGGTTCACCTGGAGGTAGCGCGGGGTCTCACCGTCGGGGGCGAAGCCGCCTTCACGGGCGATCGTGAAGAGGGTCTTCTCCTTGCTGCGGTCGCGGACCTGCACGACGTCGTCCGGGCGGACACGGAAGGAGGGCTTGTCGACCTTCTTGCCGTTGACCTGGATGTGACCGTGGACGACCATCTGGCGGGCCTGGTAGATCGTGCGGGCGATGCCCGAACGCAGGACCAGCGCGTCGAGACGGCGCTCGAGCTCGATGATCAGGGCCTCACCGGTCTTGCCCTGCACCTTGGAGGCACGCTCGTAGGCGCGGACGAGCTGACGCTCGGAGATGTCGTACTGGGCGCGCAGACGCTGCTTCTCCAGCAGACGGACCTTGTAGTCCGAGTTCTGCTTGCGGCCACGGCCGTGCTCGCCCGGCGGGTAGGGGCGGGCCTCGAAGTACTTGACGGCCTTCGGGGTCAGCGCGATGCCGAGGGCACGCGACTTCTTGACCTTGGGGCGGGACTGGTTCGCCACTTCTCTTCCTTTTCCTTTTCGGCTGCCTCAGGGTTACGGGAGGTCGCATCCGCAGCAGGGGAATTCCCATCGGGTCCGCGAGGGACCTGGTGGGCAGCCGCTCCCCTGGACTGGGCACATACGTGCAGCACACGAACGGCCCACCGACCGGTCCCGGGACTGACGGGGGGTGGTGGGCTGCCCGCGACACCTACGACGGTGCGCGACGCTCCTGGATCGAAGGATCCGGCTGGGTGTCCCGCCTGAGGCGCCGACCGGAGCCGGACACGGGACTCAGCACTCCGGCTGAGTCTACAGGGTGGTCAGGACCGCTTCCGACCGAGGTGCTTCCTGGTCCACTCCACCGCGTCCGCGTACCGTGCCTCCGCGCCGTGCCGGGTGGGCTCGTAGTACGCGCGGTCCTTCAGGGCGTCCGGCGCGTACTGCTGTGCGGCGATGCCCTCGGGCAGGTCGTGCGGGTAGGTGTAGCCCTTGCCGTGCCCGAGCTCGGTCGCGCCCTTGTAGTGGCTGTCCCGGAGGTGGGACGGCACGGGACCGGCCAGCCCCTTGCGTACGTCGTCCAGCGCGGCGCCGATCGCGGTGGTGGCGGCGTTGGACTTGGGGGCGAGGGCGAGGGCGATGGTGGCGTGGCTGAGGGTGAGGGCGGCCTCGGGGAAGCCGATCATGGCGACGGCCTGGGCGGCGGCGACGGCGATCGGCAGCGCGTTCGGGTCGGCGAGGCCGATGTCCTCGCTGGCGGAGATCATCAGGCGGCGGGCGATGAAGCGGGGGTCCTCGCCGGCCTCGATCATGCGGGCCAGGTAGTGCAGGGCGGCGTCCACGTCGGAGCCGCGGATGGACTTGATCAGGGCGCTGGCGACGTCGTAGTGCTGGTCGCCGTCGCGGTCGTACTTCACCGCGGCCCGGTCGACCGTCTCCTCCAGCGTGGCCAGGGTGATCGCCGCCTCGCCCTTGTCGAGCGCGGCCCCCGCGGCGGCCTCCAGGGCGGTGAGCGCGCGGCGGGCGTCGCCGCCCGCGATGCGCAGGAAGTGGTCCTCGGTGTCCTCGGGGAGGGTGACGGCGCCCTTCAGGCCCCGCTCGTCGGTGAGGGCGCGCTTCAGCAGGCCCCGGACGTCGTCGTCGGTGAGCGGTTCGAGGGTGAGGAGGAGGGAACGGGAGAGCAGCGGGGAGATGACCGAGAAGTAGGGGTTCTCGGTGGTCGCGGCGATCAGGGTGACCCAGCGGTTCTCCACGGCCGGGAGCAGGGAGTCCTGCTGGGCCTTGCTGAAGCGGTGGATCTCGTCGAGGAAGAGGACGGTCTCCTGGCCGTACCCGCCGGAGGCGCGGCGGGCGCCGTCGATGACCGCGCGGACCTCCTTGACGCCCGCGGTGATCGCCGACAGCTCGACGAAGCGCTTGTTGGTGGCCTTGGAGACGACGTAGGCCAGGGTCGTCTTGCCGGTGCCGGGCGGGCCCCAGAGGATCACCGAGGAGGGTCCCGCGGGGCCCGAGGCGCCCTCCCCGACCAGTCTGCGCAGGGGGGAGCCCGGCTTCAGCAGGTGTTGCTGGCCCACCACCTCGTCGAGGGTGCGCGGGCGCATCCGGACCGCCAGGGGGCTGCCGGTCGGGTCCTTCTCCTGGCGTTCTTCTGCTGCGGCGGTGAACAGGTCGGGCTCCACGCTGAAACCCTAAAGCACCGCACCGACAGTCCGGGGCGGGCGGTCAGCTGGTCCAGAACTCCCACCAGCGGGTCAGGATCAGCATGCCGATGATGCCGATGTGCAGGACCGGCATGACCCAGGTGAACTCGCCGAAGAAGCCCTTCAGCCAGCCGGGGGCGGGCAGGAAGCCCTGGCGGACGTTGAACGACGTCACGTACCAGAACATGATGATCGTGGCGACCCAGGCCAGGCAGCACCACAGGCACAGGGCGTTGATCCGGTACAGGGACTGGAACATCAGCCAGGCGCAGAACACGACGCCGAAGAGGGTGCCCGCGTTGAAGGTGAGCCAGTACCAGCGCGGGAAGCGGGCTCCGGCGAGCAGGCTCATGCCGACGCAGACGACGATGCCGTAGGTGACCAGGCCGAGCATCGGGTTGGGGAAGCCGAAGACGGAGGCCTGGTCGCTCTCCATGACGCTGCCGCAGGAGACGACGGGGTTGAGGCTGCATCCGGGGACGAACGTCTCGCCCTTGACCTTGGCCTCGAGCAGCTTGAACTTGTCGAGCGTGATCACCCACGCGGCGAGCACGCCGGCGGCGCCGGTGATCACCAGGAGCAGCGCGAGGGCCCGGCTCGCGCCCTCCGTGCGCGGCGCGGAGGCGGCGCGCTGCGGTGCGGCCGAGGGTTCGGGATCCATGTCGACGTCCCTGACTGTCGTCTTGCTCATCACGCCGATTCCGTCACTGGGGAGTGTGGACCTGCTTCGGGCAGGGGCCATTGTGCCGTACGGGGCCGCGGGTTCGCCGTTGTGCGGACATAAGTGCGTACCGGCGTCCGCCCGGGAGCGTGCAGTTTCGGCCGGTGTCCGGGGGACGGCCGTACACGCGCTCCGTTCAGGATCATCCGGCCGGGTGAAGCGGCCCGTACGCGTTGACGAGGAAGGCGCCGGTGCCCCGCGCGGGCATCCGGCGCCTTCCTCGGTACGAGGGGATCAGCCGAGCCGTGACTCCAGCTCCGCCACGATCTCGTTGACGCCGATCGCCGTCTGCTCGCCGGACTCCATGTCCTTGAGCTGGACGACGCCTTCGGCGAGGTCGCGTTCGCCGGCCACGATGGTGTAGCGGGCGCCGCTGCGGTTGGCGTTCTTCATGGCGCCCTTGAGGCCCTTGCCTCCGTAGGAGAAGTCCGCGGCCACGCCGTTCTTGCGCAGCTCGGTGACCTTGGCGAACAGCACCCGGCGGGCCTCGTCGCCGAGCGGGACGGCGAACACGCTGGTGGTCGCGGGGATTTCGAGCTCGACACCCTCCGCCTCCAGGGCCAGCACGGTGCGGTCGACGCCGAGGGCCCAGCCGACGGACGGCAGCGCGGGGCCGCCGATCATCTCGGACAGGCCGTCGTAGCGGCCGCCGCCGCCCACCGCGGACTGGGAGCCGAGGCCGTCGTGGACGAACTCGAAGGTCGTACGGGTGTAGTAGTCGAGGCCGCGGACCAGCTTGGGGTCGTCCTCGAAGACCACGCCCGCCGCCGTGATCAGCTCGCGGACCTCCTCGTGGTACGCCTTGCAGGCGTCGCAGAGGTAGTCGCGCAGCAGGGGCGCGCCGGTGAGCTGCTTCTGCACCGACTCGCGCTTGTCGTCCAGGACGCGCAGCGGGTTGATCTCCGCGCGGCGCAGGGTGTCCTCGTCCAGGTCGAGGCCGCGCAGGAAGTCCTGCAGCGCGGCCCGGTACACCGGGCGGCACTCCTTGTCGCCGAGGCTGTTGAGCAGGATGCGGAAGTTCCGCAGGCCCAGCGAGCGGTACGCCTGGTCGGCGAGGATGATCAGCTCGGCGTCGAGCGCCGGGTCCTCCGCGCCGATCGCCTCGGCGCCGACCTGGGAGAAGTGGCGGTAACGGCCCTTCTGGGGGCGCTCGTAGCGGTAGTAGGAGCCGGAGTACCAGAGCTTGACCGGGAGGTTGCCCGCCTTGTGCAGGTTGGCCTCCAGGGCCGCGCGCAGCACGGAGGCGGTGCCCTCGGGACGCAGGGCGAGCCGGTCGCCGCCCTTGGTCTCGAAGGCGTACATCTCCTTGGTGACGATGTCGGTGGACTCACCGACACCACGCGCGAACAGCTCGACGTTCTCGAAGCCGGGCGTCTCGATGTAGCCGTAGCCGGAGCCCCGCAGCGGGGCGGCGATGGCCTCGCGGACGGCGAGGTACTTGGCGCTGTCCGGCGGGATCAGGTCGTACGTGCCCTTGGGGGCCTTGAAGGTGCTCACGGAAGGTCTCGTCACATTCCTCGTCGGGGAGCCTCGGTGGTGGCTCCCTGGCCGGCGGCCACCTGCCGCAGATACGGGTTGGTGGCGCGCTCCTGGCCGATGGTCGTCTGGGGGCCGTGGCCGGACAGCACCACGGTCGAGTCGTCGAGCGGCAGGCACACGCGGGCCAGGGACTCGAGCATGTCGTCCATGGAGCCACCCGGCAGGTCGGTGCGTCCGATGGAGCCGGCGAACAGCAGGTCGCCCGAGAACATGACCGGCGGGATGTCCGCCGCCTCGGGCAGGCCGAAGGTCACCGACCCCTTGGTATGGCCCGGCGCGTGCGCGACGGAGAACGTGAGGCCCGCGAGGTCCAGCCGCGTGCCGTCGGTGAGTTCCCTGACGTCGTCCGGCTCCCCCACCGTCAGCTCGCCCATCAGCGGCATGCCGATGGCGCGGCCGATGCCCTTCTCGGGATCGCTCATCATGTACCGGTCCTCGGGGTGGATCCAGGCCGGTACGTCGTGCGCTCCGCACACCGGGACGACCGAGGCGACGTGGTCGATGTGGCCGTGGGTGAGAACGACGGCGACGGGCTTGAGCCGGTGCTTGCGGACCGTCTCCGCGACTCCGTCGGCGGCCTGGTGGCCGGGGTCGATGATCACGCACTCCTCACCGGCGGCGGGGGCGACGAGATAACAGTTCGTCCCCCAGGCCCCGGCGGGGAACCCGGCAATGAGCACGATCGTCCTTCGTTGTGTCGATACGGGAGGCTTGCGACGGGGCTGCGCCCGTGGTCAGAGCCTACCGGCGCTGCCGATTCCTCAGCGAACCCATATACGGTACGGGGCACACGCAGGCGGTCGGCTCACCGCACGCACGCACGCGTACCGGCCGGCACACGAGACGCATGAGGAGAGAATCCGGTGGTCAGCCAGGAGCAGCGGCGGCGTCAGCTCGCCCGGGAGAAGTTCTTGCGGCAGCAGCAGCGGCGCACCGAAGCGCGGCGGAAGTCGCGGATCCGCAACTCGGTGATCGCGTCCGTGCTCGGCGTGGTCCTCGTGGGCAGCGGCGCGCTGTACGCGACCGGGGCGCTGGAGCAGGACGACGACAAGACCAACGCGAACGCGGAGGTCACGCCGAGCGCCACACCGACCGGCAAGGCTCCGGACCCGTGCGACAAGCCCGCCGAGGGCAAGGTCAAGACGGAGACCTGGAAGAAGGAACCGGCGGTCGCCATCGACAAGTCGGCGAAGTACACCCTGAAGCTGGACACGACCTGTGGCGGGATAGACGTGGCGCTGAAGGCGTCGGCGGCCCCGCACACGGTCAACTCGTTCGACTTCCTGGCGAAGAAGGGCTACTTCGACCACAGCAAGTGCCACCGGCTCACCACGAACGGCATCTACGTGCTGCAGTGCGGTGACCCGACGGGCACCGGCACCGGTGGTCCCGGCTACACGATCCCGGACGAGAACCTGAAGGACAAAAGCCTGAAGGACAACATCTACCCGGCGGGAACGGTCGCGATGGCCAACACCGGGCAGGCGAACAGTGGCGGCAGCCAGTTCTTCCTGGTCTACCAGGACAGTCAGCTCCCGCCCAGCTACACCCCGTTCGGGACCGTCTCGGACGCCGGCATGAAGGTGCTGAAGAAGATCGCCGACGCCGGGGAGAACACCGGAGCGGGTGACGGGGCGCCCAACGCGACGGTCGTGATCGACAAGGCGACCGTCACCAAATCCTGACCCCCAACTGCGAAATTTCGGTCGCGCGGGATGCGGACAGGCATCCCGTCGGTCGCCTATGTTGGCCGTGACGAAACTGTGGACGATGCCCGGGGGAGCTTCGAGGCCCCCTCGACGGCATCATGTGGAGGAGGCGCTGTGAGCAGCGACCCGTGGGGCCGCGTCGACGAGACGGGGACCGTGTACGTGCGTACGGCCGACGGCGAGCAGGTCGTCGGTTCCTGGCAGGCCGGCTCCCCCGAGGAGGCGCTGGCCTACTTCGAGCGCAAGTACGAGGGCCTGGTTGTCGAGATCGGCCTCCTCGAGAAGCGAGTGAAGACCACCGACCTGTCGTCCAAGGACGCCCAGACCGCGATCGGACACCTGCGCGAGCAGGTGGACGCGCACCACGCGGTCGGTGACCTGGACGCCCTCAGGGCCCGGCTGGACAAGCTCGTGGAGCTGGTGGAGGCGCGCCGCGAGGAGCGCAAGGCACAGCGGGCCAAGCAGTCCGACGAGGCGCGGCACGCCAAGGAGGCGCTGGTCGTCGAGGCGGAGGAGCTGGCGCAGTCCGACCAGTGGCGGGCCGCCGGTGAGCGGCTGCGGGCGCTGGTGGACACCTGGAAGGGCCTGCCGCGGCTGGACCGCAAGTCGGACGACGAGCTGTGGCACCGGTTCTCGCACGCGCGGTCGGCGTTCTCCAAGCGGCGCAAGCAGCACTTCGCGCAGCTGGACGCGCAGCGCGAGGAGGCCCGTCAGGCCAAGGAACGGCTGGTCGCGGAGGCCGAGTCGCTGTCGGGTTCGACGGACTGGGGGCCGACGGCCGCCCGCTACCGCGACCTGATGGCGGAGTGGAAGGCCGCGGGCCGCGCCCAGCGCGAGCACGAGGACGACCTGTGGAACCGCTTCCGCGGCGCCCAGGACGTCTTCTTCGCAGCCCGCAGCTCGGTCTTCGCCGAGCGGGACGCGGAGCAGGCCGAGAACCTCAAGCTCAAGGAGGAGCTGGCCGAGGAGGCCGAGAAGCTCCTGCCGATCACGGAACTGAAGGCCGCGCGGGCCGCGTTCCGCGGGATCAACGAGCGCTGGGAGGCCATCGGCCATGTGCCGCGGGACGCCCGCCCGAAGGTCGAGGGCCGGATGCACGCCGTGGAGCGGGCCCTGCAGGAGGCAGAGGAGGCCGAGTGGCGCCGGACGAACCCGGAGGCACGCGCGCGTGCCGCGGGTCTGACCGGTCAGCTCCAGGCCGCCGTGGACAAGCTGAAGGGCCAGATCGAGCAGGCCAGGGCGCAGGGCAACACCGCCAAGGCGGAGAAGCTGGAGCGGGAGCTGGAGGGCCGCCAGGCCCTGCTGGACCAGGCCCTGAAGGGTCTGCACGAGTTCGGCGGCTGAACCCGCGCACGGCACGCGGAAGGGGGCTCCCGTACCCGAGGTACGGGAGCCCCCTTCCGCGTGTCTGTCGTCCGCTACGTGCGGTTGCGGGCCGAGGTCACCCGGTAGACGTCGTAGACGCCCTCCACGCCGCGTACGGCCTTCAGGACGTGCCCGAGGTGCTTGGGGTCGCCCATCTCGAAGGTGAAGCGGGAGGTGGCGACACGGTCACGGGAGGTCTGGACGGCCGCGGAGAGGATGTTGACGTGCTGGTCGGACAGTACGCGTGTGACGTCCGACAGCAGCCGGGACCGGTCGAGGGCCTCGACCTGGATGGCCACCAGGAAGACCGAGGACTGGGTGGGCGCCCACTCGACGTCGAGGATCCGCTCGGGCTCCCGGGACAGCGAGTCGACGTTGACGCAGTCGCTGCGGTGGACCGATACGCCGCTGCCCCGGGTCACGAACCCGATGATCGGGTCGCCGGGCACCGGCGTACAGCAGCGGGCCAGCTTCACCCAGACGTCCTCGACGCCCTTGACGACGACACCGGGGTCGGCGCTGGAGCGGCGCTTGCGGCTGCGGGCCGGCGGGACCGACTCGTCGATCTCCTCGGTGGCCGCTTCCTCACCGCCGAGGGCCTGGACGAGCTTCTGCACGATGTTCTGCGCGGAGACATGACCCTCGCCGATCGCCGCGTACAGCGCGGAGATGTCCGAGTAGCGCATCTCGTGCGCCAGCGTGACCAGCGAGTCGCCGGTGAGGATGCGCTGGATCGGCAGGTTCTGCTTGCGCATCGCGCGGACGATGGAGTCCTTGCCGTGCTCGATGGCCTCGTCGCGGCGCTCCTTGGAGAACCAGGCGCGGATCTTGTTGCGGGCGCGCGGCGACTTGACGAAGCCGAGCCAGTCGCGGGAGGGGCCGGCGCCGGCCGCCTTGGAGGTGAAGACCTCCACCAGGTCGCCGTTGTCGAGGGTCGACTCCAGCGGTACGAGGCGGCCGTTGACCCGTGCCCCGATGGTGCGGTGGCCGACCTCGGTGTGGACGGCGTAGGCGAAGTCCACGGGGGTGGCACTCGCGGGCAGCGCTATGACGTCACCCTTGGGGGTGAAGACGAAGACCTCGTTGCGGGAGAGGTCGAAGCGCAGGGACTCCAGGAACTCGCCGGGGTCCTCGGTCTCCTTCTGCCAGTCCAGGAGCTGCCGCAGCCAGGCCATGTCGTTGAGGTGGTCGTCCTTGCCCTTGCCGGACGACCTGGGCGCGTCGGAACGGACCTTGGAGGCGCCGGCGACGGCCTCCTGCTTGTACTTCCAGTGCGCGGCGATGCCGTACTCGGCGCGGCGGTGCATGTCGAAGGTGCGGATCTGCAGCTCGACGGGTTTGCCGCCGGGACCGATGACCGTCGTGTGCAGCGACTGGTACATGTTGAACTTGGGCATCGCGATGTAGTCCTTGAACCGGCCGGGGACCGGGTTCCATCGCGCGTGCACGGTGCCGAGGGCCGCGTAGCAGTCGCGGACGGTGTCCACGAGGACGCGGATGCCCACCAGGTCGTAGATCTCCGCGAAGTCACGGCCGCGGACGATCATCTTCTGGTAGACGCTGTAGTAGTGCTTGGGGCGGCCGGTGACGGTGGCCTTGATGCGGGCGGCGCGCAGGTCCTGCTGCACCTCGTCGGTGACTATGGCGAGGTACTCGTCGCGCTTGGGGGCGCGCTCGGCGACCAGGCGGACGATCTCGTCGTACATCTTGGGGTAGAGGATCGCGAAGGCGAGGTCCTCCAGCTCCCACTTGATGGTGTTCATGCCCAGGCGGTGGGCGAGCGGCGCGTAGATCTCCAGGGTCTCGCGCGCCTTCTTCTCCTGCTTCTCGCGCTTGAGGTAGCGCATGGTGCGCATGTTGTGCAGGCGGTCGGCGAGCTTGATGACCAGGACGCGCGGGTCCTTCGCCATGGCGACGACCATCTTGCGCACGGTCTCGGCCTGCGCGGCCTCGCCGAACTTGACCTTGTCGAGCTTGGTGACGCCGTCGACGAGCAGGGTGACCACGTCGCCGAAGTCGCGGCGCAGGTCCTCCAGGCCGTACTCGGTGTCCTCGACGGTGTCGTGCAGCAGCCCGGCCATCAGGGTGGCCGGGTCCATGCCCAGCTCGGCGAGGATGGTGGTGACGGCGAGCGGGTGCGTGATGTACGGGTCGCCGCTCTTGCGCTTCTGGCCGCGGTGCCAGCGCTCGGCGACCTGGTAGGCGCGCTCGATCTGGCGGAGCGTGGCGTTCTCGATCTTGGGGTCGTTGCTGCGGACGATCCGCAGCAACGGTTCCAGGACCGGGTTGTACGGGTTGGCTCGCTGGACGCCGAGCCGGGCGAGCCGGGCGCGGACGCGGTTGGAGGAGCCGGAGCGCGGCTGGCCGGTGTTCGGGCGGGCCAGGGGCGCGGAGCGCTCGGGCGGGACCGGCTTGGGGCGCGGCTGCTCGGGCTTGTCGACCGGCGTGGACTGGGCGTGCTGGACCGGCCCTCGCGTGTCGTTCTTCGCGTGGGGCGCGCTCGGCGCGGGCTTGGCCGCGGCCGCCGAGGCGGACTCGGGCTTGGCGGCGGTCAGGTGCTGGGCCTCGTCTGGCAAGAGGACTCCTCGTGCGCGATCCGGGTCCCCCGGTCAGGCTCCGGAGACCCCATGGTAGCGATCCCGTGCCCGCGGATCGCCCGCGGGCGGCTGTGAGGACGGTCTACTCCCGAAACACCCGAGACGGGCACCGGATTCCTCCGGGCCCGCCCGAGCGGTGTTTCCTGTGCGCGGTTCGTGTGCGACGCCGCTGGTCAGACCGTGAGCAGCGCCTCCAGCGGGGCGCCGGCCAGGGCCGGTTCCAGCCGGGCGCGGCCGCCGAGGAAGCCGAGCTCCATCAGTACGGCCAGACCCGCGACCTCGGCGCCCGCCCTGCGGATGAGCTGGACCGACGCCTCGGCGGTGCCGCCGGTGGCGAGGACGTCGTCGACCACCAGGACGCGGTCGGCGGCGCTCAGGTCCTCGGCGTGCACCTCGATCTCGGCGGAGCCGTACTCCAGGTCGTACGCCTGGCTGAGGGTGGCTCCGGGGAGCTTGCCCGCCTTGCGTACGGGGATGAAGCCGAGACCCGCGCGGATGGCGACCGGGGCGCCGAGGATGAACCCGCGGGCCTCCAGGCCGACGACCTTGGTGGCGCCGGTGGCGCGGGCGATGTCGGCGAGGGCGTCGCTGAGCGCGGAGAACGCCGCGGGGTCCGCCAGGAGCGGGGTGATGTCCTTGAACATCACGCCCGGCTCCGGGTAGTCCGCCACGTCCCTGATGCGGCTGAGCAGCAGTTCCCTGATCTCGGTCATCGGCGCTTCCCGGAGGGACGGCCCCGGCCGCGGGTGCGGGTGGCCGACTGGTCGCGCGGGCCGACGACCGCGGGTGCGGCGTCCTCGGGCTCGTCGTCGTGGTCCTCGCCGGTGACCGGGGCCTCCTGCGGTCCGCCCGCGGTCGCGCCCTGGGCGCGCTTGGCCAGGACGCGCTTCTTCAGCGACTTCATCGCCGGCTCGCGCTCCTTGAGGTCGGCGACGAGCGGGGTGGCGATGAAGATCGAGGAGTACGCACCGGCGGCGAGGCCGACGAACAGCGACAGCGAGATGTCGTTCAGCATGCCGGCGCCGAGGACACCGCCACCGATGAACAGCAGGCCGCCCACCGGCAGCAGCGCGACCACCGTGGTGTTGATGGAGCGGACCAGGGTGCTGTTGATGGAACGGTTGGCGATCTCGCTGTAGGTCCAGCGGGTCTGCTTGGTGATGTCCTTGGTCTGTTCCTTGAGGCTGTCGAAGACGACGACCGTGTCGTACAACGAGTAACCGAGGATGGTCAGCAGACCGATCACCGTGCCCGGCGTGACCTCGAAGCCGACGAGGGCGTAGATGCCGACGGTGATGGTGATGTCGTGGATCAGGGCGACGAACGCGGCGAGCGCCATGCGCCACTCGAAGGCGATCGCCAGGTAGATCACGACCAGGATCATGAAGATGCCGAGGCCCTGCCAGGCCTTGTTGGCGATCTGCTCGCCCCAGCTGGGACCGACCAGTTCGGCGTTGATCTGCTCGCTGTCGAGCTTGAGGTCCTCGGCGAGCGTTTCCTTGATCTTGTCCGACGCGCCGGTGTCGATGCCCGCGACCTGGATGCGCAGGCTGCCGTCACCGAGCTGCTGGACGATCGCGTCGTGACCGGAGGCGTCCTCCGCGTACTCCTCGGCCTGGGAGACCGAGACGCTCATGTTCTTCGGGGTGGTGAAGACCGCTCCGCCCTGGAACTCGATGCCCATGTGCAGGCCGCGCACCGCCAGGCCGAGGATGGCCGTGATGGTGATCAGGATGGAGATGCCGTACCAGATCTTGCGGTTCTTGACGAAGTCGTAGCCGACCTCGCCGTGGTGCAGTCGGGCGCCGAGGGTGCCGAGCTTCGACATCTCTCACGCCTCCTTCGTCTGGGCAGGGGCGGAGGGACGACGGGTACGGCGCAGCGGCGGCTTCGCACCCAGCGCCTTCGGGTCGAGGCCGGACCACTTGTGGCCGCTCGCGAAGAACTTGCGGCGGGCCATCAGCGTGAGCAGGGGCTTGGTGAAGAGGAACACCACCACGACGTCGAGCACGGTGGTCAGGCCGAGCGTGAACGCGAAGCCCTGGACCTTGCCGACGGTGACGACGAAGAGCACCGCGGCGGCGAGGAACGACACGAAGTCGGAGACCAGGATGGTGCGCCGGGCGCGCGGCCAGGCCCGCTCCACGGAGGGGCGCAGGGTGCGGCCCTCGCGGATCTCGTCCCGGACCCGTTCGAAGAACACGATGAACGAGTCCGCCGTGATGCCGATCGCGACGATGGCACCGCACACGGCCGGCAGGTTCAGCGCGAAGCCGATGGCCGGGCCGAGCAGCGACATGATCACGTAGGTGAGCGCGGCGGACACCAGCAGCGACAGGATCGCGATGAAGGACAGGCCGCGGTAGTAGACCAGCAGGTAGATGACGACCAGGGCGAGGCCGATGGCACCGGCGATCAGGCCGGCCTTCAGCTGCTCACCGCCGAGCGCGGCGGTGACGGTGGTGACGCTGTCCTCGCGGAAGGTCAGCGGCAGGGCGCCGTAGGACAGCATGTTGGCCAGTTCCTGCGCCGACTGCTGGTTGAAGTTGCCGGAGATCTCGGCGTTGCCGCCGGTCAGGGCCTGGCTGACGTACGGGTCGGAGACGACCTCGTTGTCCAGGACGATGGCGAACTGGTTCTGCGGGGACTGGTTCTGGGCGAGCCGGCCGGTGATGTCGGCGAACTTCTTGGCACCCTTGTCCGTGAAGTCCATGGTGACGACCCAGCCGGCACCGGTCTGGGTGTTCAGGACGGCGCTGGCCTCGTCGACGTCCGTGCCGTCGACCGCGGCGGGACCGAGGATGTACTTCTGCCACTGGCCCTGGGAGTTCTGGCCGCAGGCGACGGTCGAGTCGCTGGACTTGGAACCGTCGCCGGCCTTGGCGCGGACGCTCTCCTTGGTGCAGTCGAGCGCGGCGTACTGGGCCTGGAGCTTGCTGTCGGCGTCGCCGGAGGTGCCGCCGGACGCGGACGCGGAGGGGCTGGCCTTGTCCTCGGCCGTACCGCTCGGGGAGGCGGCCGGCGTCTCGTCGGCCTTCAGGGCGTCGGTGACGGCGCGGCCCTGGGTGGTGGCGCTCGCCGACGGGGAGGAACCGTCGGTCGCCTTCTCCGTGGCCTTGTCCTTGCCGGAGTCCTGCTCCGAGCCGTCGCTGGTCGCGCTGGGCGTGGGAGCGGCGCCGCCACCGGCGAGTTCGGTGGCGATCACAGGGCGGAAGTAGAGCTTGGCGGTGGTGCCGACCTGTTCCCGGGCCTGCTTGGAGTTCGTGCCCTTGGGAATGTTGACGATGATGTTGCGGTCACCCTGCGTCTGGACCTCGGCCTCCGAGACGCCAAGACCGTTGACACGCCGCTCCATGATGGAGACCGCGGTGTTCATGTTGGTCTTGTTGATCGCGGACTCCTGGCCGGCCTCGGGGACCGCCGCCAGCGTGATGCTCGTACCACCGGCCAGGTCGATGCCGAGACGCGGAGTGGTGTGCCCGGATGCGAACATGCCGCCGGTGAGCGCCACGATGGCGATCAGGATCAGAGCGAGCGAGCGCCACGGCTTACTTGTGGCGCTCGCGTTCCGTCCCTTTTTGAGTGCTGCCACCTTCTCGTACTCCCTCTCGGGCCGCCTCGCGCCGGATCGGCGGGCGGGCGGCCATGACATGGTGTCGGGACTCCGTGCGAGTCGGGCATGTCCCGGGGCGCGCGGGTGCTACCCGCGCGCCCCGGGCCACGACTACTTCGCGTCGGAGTCGCCGTCGGACTTCTTCGACTGCGCGTCCGCCTTCGCCTCGTCGGCGTCGGCCGGCTCGTCGGCCGCGTCCTTCTTGCCGAGGTCGACAGGCGTGTCGTCGGAGGCGGCGGCAGCGTCGGAGGAGTCGTCGGTCTCGGTGAGGGAGGAAGCGTCGTCGGGGACGAGGTCGGCGTCGGACTTCAGGTCGTGCTCGATGCCGTGGACGATGCGGTTGTACTCCTCGTCGGTCAGGACGGCACCGATCGAGTTCTTGGCGAACAGCAGCTCCACACCCGGGCCGGCGTCGAGGAGGACCGTGTCCTCACTGACCTCCTTGACCGTGGCGTACATGCCCCCGATGGTGCGGACGCCGGAACCGGGCTGCATCTGGTTCCGCATGTCGATGGCCTGCTGCTGCTTCTTCTTGGCCGACCGGGTCATCAGGAACATGGCCCCGATGAGCACAATGAACGGGAGGAGGGTCAGGAGACTCACGGGTCGGAACTTCCTTCACACGACCGCGATGGTGAACGGCCTGATGGTTGGGGGTATGTACTGCCGCCGACAAGGGTGGCATCGGCGGAGTCTAAGCGAGTCCGCGCGCAGGGAACAACGCTCAGCATGGCACCGGGGTTCCTGCCCGGGCCATCGTCCTCGCCGTCACGCCCCGAACAGGTCCCCTTGTCCGTTTCCGGGGGTCCCCGAGCGGGGCGGCGTGAGGCCGAGATGCGCCCATGCCGCCGGAGTGGCGACCCTCCCGCGCGGGGTGCGGGCGAGCAGGCCCTCCCGTACGAGGAAGGGTTCGGCCACCTCTTCCACGGTCTCACGTTCCTCCCCGACCGCGACGGAGAGCGTGGACAGGCCGACCGGTCCGCCGCCGAACAGCTTCAGCAGGGCCTCCAGTACGGCCCGGTCCAGCCGGTCGAGGCCCCGGGCGTCGACCTCGTAGACGGCGAGGGCCGCCGCGGCGATGTCCTTGGTGATCACCCCGTCGGCCTTGACCTGCGCGTAGTCGCGGACGCGGCGCAGGAGGCGGTTGGCGATGCGGGGCGTGCCGCGGGAGCGGCCGGCGATCTCCGCGGCGCCGGCCGGGTCGATCTCCACGTCGAGGAGGCTCGCCGAGCGGTGGACGACCCGCTCCAGCTCGGCGGGCTCGTAGAACTCCATGTGCGCGGTGAAGCCGAAGCGGTCGCGCAGCGGGGGCGGCAGCAGGCCGGCCCGGGTGGTGGCGCCGACCAGGGTGAAGGGGGGCAGTTCGAGGGGGATGGCGGTGGCGCCGGGGCCCTTGCCGACGATCACGTCGACGCGGAAGTCCTCCATCGCCATGTAGAGCATCTCCTCGGCGGGCCGGGACATGCGGTGGATCTCGTCGAGGAAGAGCACCTCGCCCTCCTGGAGGGAGGAGAGGATCGCCGCGAGGTCGCCGGCGTGCTGGATGGCGGGGCCCGAGGTGATGCGGATGGGGGCTTCCATCTCGGCGGCGATGATCATCGAGAGGGTGGTCTTGCCGAGACCGGGGGCGCCGGAGAGCAGCACGTGGTCGGCGGTGGCGCCCCGCGCGCGGGCGGCGCGCAGCACGAGGTCGAGCTGTTCGCGGACCTTCTCCTGGCCGATGAACTCGCCCAGGTCCTTGGGGCGCAGGGCGGCCTCGACCGCCTGGTCCTCGCGGTCGGCGACGGAGCCCACCAGCCGCTCGCCGGTGGCGTCGGTGCCGGTGGTGTCGTCCCAGTTCATGTGCGTGTGCCTCAGCTCTCCGTACGGGCTATCGGGCGCGGTTCAGCGTCTGCAGGGCCGCCTTCAGCAGCTGCCCCACCTGCGGGGTGCCCTCGGCGGCCTCCGCCTGGGGTGCCACGGCGGACACGGCCTCGTCGGCCTCGCGGGTCGCGTACCCGAGGCCGATCAGGGCGGCGTGCAGCTGGTCGCGCCAGCCGCTGGTGACCGGTGCGCCGACGGCGGGGGCGCCGAGGGGCTCGCCGAGGCGGTCCTTGAGCTCCAGGAGCAGTTTCTGGGCGCCCTTCTTACCGATGCCGGGGACGGCGGTCAGCGTCTTCTCGTCCCCGGTGGCCACGGCTCTGCGCAGGGCGTCGGGGCTGTGCACGGCGAGCATCGCCTGGGCCAGCCGGGGGCCCACGCCGCTGGCGGTCTGGAGCAGCACGAAGACCTGGCGCTCGTCGTCGTCGGCGAAGCCGTACAGGGTCAGCGAGTCCTCGCGGACGACGAGGGAGGTGGCGAGTTTCGCGGGCTGTCCGACGCGGAGCGCGGAGAGCGTGTTCGGCGTGCACTGGACGGCCATGCCGACCCCGCCGACCTCGACCACCGCGGTGTCGGGAGCGAGGGCGGCGACCGTGCCGCTGACGAAGGCGATCATGTCGTACGGCCTTTCGATGGGCGCGGGGCGTGTGGTGCGCGGGGGGTTCTGGAGGCGTGCAGGGCGGCGGCCTGCCGGAGCCGGTTCTGCGCGGGGGCGCGCCAGATGTGGCAGATGGCGAGCGCGAGGGCGTCGGCGGCGTCGGCGGGCTTCGGCGGCGCGTCCAGCCGCAGCAGGCGGGTGACCATGGCGCCGACCTGGGCCTTGTCGGCGCGGCCCGAGCCGGTGACGGCGGCCTTGACCTCGCTGGGCGTGTGCAGGACGACGGGGATGCCGCGGCGGGAGGCGCACAGGATGGCGACGGCGCTGGCCTGGGCGGTGCCCATCACCGTACGCACGTTGTGCTGGCTGAAGACGCGCTCCACGGCGACGACCTCGGGCCGGTGCTCGTCCAGCCACCGCTCGAGGCCCTGCTCGACGGCGACGAGGCGGTGGCCGAGGTCGGCGTCGGCCGGCGTGCGGACGACGCCCACGCCGAGCATGGTGAGCGGCCGCCCGGCGACGCCCTCCACGACACCGACACCGCACCGGGTCAGCCCGGGGTCCACCCCCAGTACGCGCACGTGCCACCCCTTTTCCCTCGATCACCTGTTCGTGCAGGCTATCGGGTGCCACTGACAGAGCGGCGGGCCGACGGAAGTGTCCCGCCGGCCCGCCGAGCAGTGGACGCGTTACGCGTCGACCTTCTCCATGATCTCGTCGCTCACGTCGAAGTTGGCGAAGACGTTCTGCACGTCGTCGCTGTCCTCCAGCGCGTCGATGAGCTTGAAGATCTTCTTGGCGCCCTCCTCGTCCAGTTCGACCTGCATGGTCGGGACGAAGTTGGCCTCGGCGGAGTCGTAGTCGATCCCGGCGTCCTGCAGAGCGGTGCGCACGGCGACCAGGTCGGTGGCCTCGCTGAGCACCTCGAAGTTCTCGCCGAGGTCGTTGACCTCCTCGGCACCCGCGTCCAGGACGGCGGCGAGGACGTCGTCCTCGGTCAGCTCGCCCTTGGGGACGATCACCACGCCCTTGCGGTTGAACAGGTAGGACACCGAGCCCGGGTCGGCCATGGAACCGCCGTTGCGGGTCATCGCGACACGCACGTCCGAGGCGGCACGGTTGCGGTTGTCGGTGAGGCACTCGATGAGCACCGCGACACCGTTCGGACCGTAGCCCTCGTACATGATCGTCTCGTAGTCGGCGCCACCGGCCTCGAGACCGCCACCGCGCTTGATGGCGGAGTCGATGTTCTTGTTCGGCACCGACTGCTTCTTGGCCTTCTGGACGGCGTCGTAGAGGGTGGGGTTGCCCTCCAGGTCGACACCGCCCATACGCGCGGCGACCTCGATGTTCTTGATCAGCTTCGCGAAGAGCTTGCCGCGCTTGGCATCGATCACGGCCTTCTTGTGCTTCGTCGTGGCCCATTTAGAGTGGCCGGACATCTGCCTGTCTCCTTCGCGTAACCCATCTCTGCAACGAACGCAGGAATCCTACAAGGACTCGGCCGTCCGGTACGCGCGCACCATGTCGACGAAGAGGCCGTGCACGCGGTGGTCGCCGGTCAGTTCCGGGTGGAACGACGTGGCCAGCGCGTTGCCCTGGCGGACGGCGACGATGTGGCCGCCGTGCTCGGCGAGCACCTCGGCGCCGGCGCCGACGGACTCCACCCAGGGGGCGCGGATGAAGACGCCCTCCACGGGACCGCCCTCGACGCCCTTGACCTCGACCGCGGCCTCGAAGGACTCGTTCTGCCGGCCGAAGGCGTTGCGGCGCACGATCATGTCGATGCCGCCGACGGTCTCCTGGCCCGAGCGCGGGTCGAGGATCTTGTCGGCCAGCATGATCATGCCGGCGCAGGTGCCGTAGACGGGCATGCCCTCGCGCACGCGCGCGCGGAGGGGCTCCAACAGGCCGAAGAGGACCGCCAGCTTGGAGATCGTGGTGGACTCCCCGCCGGGGATGACCAGGCCGTCGACCTCGGCGAGTTCCTCGGGACGCCTGACCGGCCTGGCCACGGCGTCGGCCGCGGCCAGGGCGACGAGGTGTTCCCGTACGTCGCCCTGGAGGGCCAGGACACCGATGATCACGGTCACCAGCCGCGGTTGGCGTAGCGCTCGGTCTCGGGGAGGGTGTCGCAGTTGATGCCGACCATGGCCTCGCCGAGGTTGCGGGACGCGTCCGCGATGATCTTCGGGTCGTCGTAGAAGGTGGTCGCCTTGACGATGGCGGCGGCACGCTTCGCCGGGTCGCCGGACTTGAAGATGCCGGATCCGACGAAGACGCCCTCGGCGCCGAGCTGGCGCATCAGCGCGGCGTCGGCCGGGGTGGCCACGCCGCCGGCGGAGAAGAGGACCACGGGGAGCTTGCCCAGCTCGGCGACCTCCTTGACCAGCTCGTACGGGGCGCGCAGCTCCTTGGCGGCGGCGTACAGCTCGTTGTTGTCGTAGCCGCGCAGGCGGGCGATCTCGTTCTTGATCTGGCGCAGGTGGCGTACGGCCTCGACGACGTTGCCGGTGCCGGCCTCGCCCTTGGAGCGGATCATGGCGGCGCCCTCGGCGATCCGGCGCAGGGCCTCGCCGAGGTTGGTGGCGCCGCAGACGAAGGGGGTGGTGAAGGCGAACTTGTCGCTGTGGTTGACCTCGTCGGCCGGGGTGAGGACCTCGGACTCGTCGATGTAGTCGACGCCGAGGGACTGCAGCACCTGGGCCTCGACGAAGTGGCCGATGCGGGACTTGGCCATCACGGGGATGGAGACCGCGCCGATGATGCCCTCGATCATGTCCGGGTCGGACATCCGGGCCACGCCGCCGTCCTTGCGGATGTCGGCGGGGACCCGCTCCAGGGCCATGACGGCGACGGCGCCGGCGTCCTCGGCGATCTTGGCCTGCTCCGGCGTGACGACGTCCATGATCACGCCGCCCTTGAGCTGCTCGGCCATGCCGCGCTTCACACGGGCGGTGCCGGTCTCGGGACCCTGGTTTTCGGAGAGCGTGCTGGACACGAATGACCTCGCTGAGGGGAAGGAGGGGGTTTCTGCAGCACTGAGGAAACGTGAACGGACCAGGCCACAGCAAGGGCCAATGGGAAGCCGGTGGATCCTTTTCGGTCGGCGGCGGTCCGGCCGGGTGGCCGGATCCCGCCGTTACGCGGCCCGTTCGACCAGGGCGGTCGGCGGCTCGTCGTCCATCTCGAAGGCCATCGGGAAGGGCGCGTGTCCGGCCAGCCGGAACCAGCGCACCTTGCGGTGCCGGCGCAGCGCCCGTGCCGCCCGTACGGCGTCGTTGTGGAATCGGCGGGCCATCGGCACCCTGCGCACCGCCTCGGCGAGCTCCAGGGCCGCCTCCTCACCCCCGGGGGCCTCCCGGACCGCGTCCACCTGGTGCGCGTCGCCGAACACCGCGCGCAGCGCCTGGCTGAGCTCGCTCTCCGCGACCTCGCGCTGCTCCTCGACCGACTGCCGCGCGGCGTGCGCGGCCTCGTAGAGCACGATCGAGGCGGCGGGGTCGAGCACGCCCGAGGTGGCCAGTTCCTGCGCCACGGAGGCACGGCGCAGCAGTTGGGCGTCGAGCGCGGCCCGCGCGGCGTCGATCCGGGCGTGCAGCCGGTCCAGGCGGCCCGCCGTCCAGCTCAGGTAGAGGCCGATGACGACGAGGGCGACGAGGATCCAGATGAGGGTTGCGGTCACGGGCGGCAAGGCTACCGGGGCACTCTTCGGGGGCTGCGCCCCCGCACCCCCTGCGGCCCCGCACCCAGGCCCCGTCCCGCCCCTTCACGTGGCCCGCCCGGAGAACGGACCACGTGCCCGGGGCCCTCCGCGGGAGTGCGTGCCGGGCGCCGCGCGGCAGGCGGGAACGGTCCGGGCAGGCCCCGGGCCTGCCCGGCGGATCAGGCCGGAGGGAACCGGCGGCGCCTCGCGGCCCGGGTGAGCG
>NZ_NCTE01000606.1 GCF_002114215.1 Streptomyces sp. 13-12-16
GCTGGTCCGGGCGCTGGAGGCGCTCGGGATCGCCGAGTGCGAGGCCGCCCTGGCCGCCGCCCGGCCCGACGAGGGGCCGGCCGCCGACGCCGTGCGCCGCCTGGTCGCCGCGATCGAACCGCACGCCCCCCTGCTCGCCTTCCTCTACACCGAGAACCAGCTGTTCGAGGGCGAGGAGCAGAACGAGGGCTGGGCCGCGATCGACGAGCGCATCGCCACGCTGTTCCGGCGCGGCCAGGCGAGCGGGGAGTTCCGCATCGACCTCACCCCGGCCTGGCTCACCGAGGCGCTCTACGGACTGCTCGCCTCCGCCGCCTGGGCCGTGGCCGAGGGCCGGGTCGCCCCCAAGGACTTCACCCACATGATCGTCGAGCTGCTGCTCGGCGGCGTACGACGCCCGGACACCCCGGCGTGAAGGAAGGAATCATGACCAGCGCCCTGCGGCCCGGGACCACGACCGGGACGGTGAGGCGGCCGGGCCGGTGGCTCGCCCTCTCCGTCCTCGTGCTCGCCGTGCTGCTGGTGGCCGTCGACGCGACCGTCCTCGGCCTGGCCACCCCGTACATCAGCGAGGACCTCGCCCCCACCGGCACCCAGTTGCTGTGGATCGGGGACGTCTACTCGTTCGTGATCGCCGGTCTGCTCGTCTCCATGGGCAGCCTCGGCGACCGCGTCGGCCGCAAGCGGATCCTGCTCTGCGGCGCCACCGCGTTCGGCGCGATATCCGTGCTCAACGCCTACGCGCACACGCCCGAGGTGCTGATCCTCGCGCGGGCCCTGCTCGGTGTCGCCGGCGCCACCCTGATGCCGGCCACCCTCGCCCTGATCCGCAACCTCTTCCACGACCCGCGCGAACGCAGCCTCGCCATCGGCATCTGGGGCGCGACCGCCTCCGCGGGCACCGCCGTCGGGCCGGTCCTCGGCGGCTTCCTGCTCGAACACTTCTGGTGGGGCTCGGTCTTCCTGATCAACCTGCCCGTGATGGCCGTCCTGGTGGCCGTCGGCGTCAAGCTGCTCCCCGAGTCCCGCACTCCGGCCCCCGGCCCCTGGGACCTGACCAGTGTCGTGCTGTCCCTGGTCGGCATGGTCGGCGTCGTGTACGCGGTGAAGGAGACCGCGAGCCACGGCTTCGCCCGGCCCGCCCTGGCCGCCGGGCTGCTGGGCGCGGGCGCCCTGTACGGATTCGTACGCCGTCAGCTCGCCCTCCCGGTCCCGCTGCTGGACATGCGGCTGTTCCGCCACCGCGGGTTCAGCGGAGCGGTGCTCGCCGACCTGCTGACCATCCTCGGTCTGTCCGGACTGGTCTTCTTCCTCTCGCAGTACCTGCAACTCGTACAGGGCAGGCGCCCGTTCGAGGCGGGACTGGCCGAACTGCCCGCCGCGATCGGCGCGGTGGCGGCCGGACTTGTCGCCGGCCGGGCCGCCCGGCGCTGGTCGGTGCGCTCGGTCGTCGCCGGAGGGCTGGCGGCCATCGGCCTGGCGCTGGCCGCGCTGACGGTGATCGGCGAGTCCACCGGCTACCCCCTGCTCGGGGCGGCACTGCTGGTGGTCGGCCTGGGCGCCGGCTTCTCCTTCACGGTGACCGCCGACGTGATCCTCTCCAGCGTCCCCAAGGAACAGGCGGGCGCGGCCTCCCCCGTCTCCGAGACGGCG
>NZ_NCTE01000607.1 GCF_002114215.1 Streptomyces sp. 13-12-16
CCCCGCCCGCCCGGGGGGCGGCGGGCTCCCGTGGACGGGTGGCGCCCCCGGGCGTGTCCGGCCGGGGTGACCGGTTCCGGGTGAGGCCGTGCGTCCGGCACGGCCCGCGTGCCGGACGTGTGTGCGACGGCGTCCGTCCGGTGCGCCCGGCTGGTTCGGCCGGGCGCGCCCGCGCCGTCAGAACTTCGGTGCCGGTGTCTGTGACCGCACCAGCTCCGCCGCCTCCTGTTCCGTCTGCACCGAGGGCGGCGAGCCCTCGAGCGGCTGCTGGGCCGTCTCCTTCATGCAGGCCACCGCGATGACGCCGACCAGGGCCGCGGCCATCGAGTAGTACGCCGGCATCATGTCCGAGCCGGTCGCGCCGATGAGGGCCGTGATGACCAGCGGTGTCGTGCCGCCGAACAGGGACGCCGACAGGTTGTAGCCGACCGACAGGGAGCCGTAGCGCACCGGCGTCGGGAACATGGCCGGCAGCGCCGCCGACATGGTGCCCAGCAGGCAGACCAGGGACAGGCCGAGCATCAGCATGCCGCCCGAGACGGCGAGCAGACTGCCCTGCTGCACCAGCAGGAACGCCGGGGCGGACAGGACGAAGAAGCCCAGCATGCCGGTCATCAGCAACGGCTTGCGGCCGAACCGGTCGTTCAGCCGGCCCACCTGGTTGATGATCAGCATCAGCAGCACCATGGTGGCCACCAGGATCAGCAGACCGTGGGTCTCGCTGTAGTGCAGCTCGTCCGACAGGTACGTCGGCATGTACGACAGCAGCATGTAGTCGGTGATGTTGTACGCGCCGACCAGCGCGATGCACAGCACCAGCGTCGGCCAGTGCTGCCGGAAGATCTTGGCGAGGTCGCCGTGGACGGTGGTCTCCACCGCGTTCACGGCCTCGGTGACGTGGACGTTGCCCTGCTCCAGCTTCAGGTACGCCGGTGTGTCGTCCAGCTTCAGCCGCAGGTAGATGCCGACGATGCCCAGCGGCCCGGCGACCAGGAACGGGATGCGCCAGCCCCAGGCGTCCATCGTGTCGGAGCCGAGCCAGGCGGTGAGGGCCGTGACCAGGCCCGCCGCGCCGGTGTACCCGGCCAGCGTGCCCAGTTCGAGGAAGCTGCCGAAGTAGCCGCGCCGCTTGTCCGGGGCGTACTCCGCGATGAAGGTGGAGGCACCGCCGTACTCGCCGCCGGTGGAGAATCCCTGCAGCAGGCGGAAGAGGATCAGCAGCAGCGGTGACCAGAAGCCGACGGCCGCGTAGGTCGGGAGCATGCCGATGGCGGCGGTGCCGATCGCCATCAGGATCATCGTCAGCGCGAGGACCTTCTTGCGGCCGACCTTGTCGCCCATCGGTCCGAAGACCATTCCGCCGAGCGGCCGCACCAGGAAGGCGACGGCGAAGGTGGCGAAGGACGACAGCAGCTGCGCGGTGTCGCTCCCGGAGGGGAAGAAGACGCGGCCGATGGTGCCGGCCAGATACGCGTAGATGCCGAAGTCGAACCACTCCATGGCGTTGCCGAGCGAGGCCGCCTTCACCGCTCGCTTGACCGCCCGCTCGTCCGTCACCGTGATGTCCGACCGGCGCAGGGGCGGGTTCCGCCGGCGGCGGACGGCGCGGAACAGGGCGGGGTGGCGCCTGACCGCCTCGGAAGGGGGCGTGGGCTCGCTGTCGATGGGGGACGTGGCCGGGTTCCTTTCCAGGTCATGCCGTAGCAAACGGAACGTACCAGCGTCTTCGGGGTGACGCCGGGAAGCTTGCTCAGGATCGCTTCTTCCCGGTGATCGCCCTGATACGCAGGTGTGCGGACGGGCCGGTTCTCACCCGTGTGCCTCCGCTGCGCTGGTCGCCCGGGCGGACCGGTGATGCGGTGGGAGGACAAGGGCGGAAAGCGCCCGGGGCAGGCCGGCACCGGGGCGCTCGTCCCATCCTCAGGAGGTACTCGTGACCACCCCTCGCCCGATCGTCTGCTCGTCCCGTGTCCTGGCCGCCGTACTGGCCACCGGGACCCTGCTCACCACGGCGGCCTGTTCCAGCGCGGAGGACAGCGCCTCGACCGGGTCGGAGACCGCCGGCGCGGCCGTCGAACGGGCCCTCGCGGCGCAGACCGAGTCGCCCACGTCCCCGCAGTCGTCACCGACCTCGTCGCCGACGTCGTCGCCCGCCTCGGAGCTCACCGAGACCGGCGCGCGGAACGCGCTGATCACCGGGGAGGACCTCGAGGACGGCTGGACGCAGGTCGAGAACCCGCAGGAGTGGCGGGACTCCCTGCTCGTCGGACAGGTCGACGTGGCCGCCTTCCTCCAGGGGAAGAGCGACGCCTCGGACTGCCAGCAGCTGGTCGACTCGCTGTACGACGAGACCCTGCTGGGCAGTCCGTCCGGGGCGTCGGCGCTCAACGGGTTCGAGGAGGGTGACTCCCGGCTGCTCTACCAGGTCGCCGCGTACCAGAAGTCCGAGCTCGACGAGTCGATGAAGTGGCTGCGGTCGCTTCCCGACACCTGTGACCAGTTCACCGTGAGCGGCGGTGACAGCGGTGACCGCACCGTCCAGGTCGTCGACATGGCCCTGCCCGAGGAGGGCGACGCACGACAGGGACTGACGGTGACGATGAAGGGCGAAAGCGGGGGTGAGCCCGTGACCCTCACCCTGGACGTGGCCGTCGTCCAGGTCGGCGCGAACGCGATCACGGTCACCAACGGCGGGCTCGCCGGCGCCGACCACGACACCACCTCGACCGCCGTCGAGCAGGGCACACCGCGGCTTCAGGCGGTCCTCGCCGGCCGCACACCGACGCCCACTCCCAGCGGAGTCGAGTGACCGAGGGGCCGTAGGCGGGACCGGGCGCGCGGAGACGACCGCGAGGGCGGCCCGTTCACCCGCCCGGCCCCTCTGACGGTGCTGGGCCACTTGGCCGCATGCAGTGTCGTGACAGCAGTCGTCCCCCTCGAAGAGAGAGCTGTCATGAAGTTCATACGGCACGTCTCCGCCCGGCGGTCACTCCCCCTGGCCGTCCTCGTCCCCGCCGCGGCCCTGCTGGCCGCCGGCCCGTCCCCGGCGTCCGAGAGCGGCGGGAGCGCCGGCACCGGCGCGGGCACCAGGCCGACCGTCGTGCTGGTGCACGGTGCCTGGGCGGACGACTCGGGCTGGTCCGAGGTCATCCGGAGCCTGCAGGCGGAGGGCTATCCGGTGGTCGCCACCGCGAACCCGCTGCGGGGTCTCACCGGCGACTCCGCCTACCTCGCCGCCCGGCTGAGGACGATCGAGGGCCCGGTCGTCCTCGTCGGCCACTCCTACGGCGGGGCCGTCATCACCAACGCGGCGGCCGGCAACCCGAACGTCGAGTCCCTCGTCTACATCGCGGCGTTCGCGCCGGACAAGGGCGAGACGGCCCTGGAGCTGGCCGCCAGGTACCCCGGCAGCCGTCTGACGGACGACCCCGACGCCCCCCTCCCCACCGCCCTGGCCGCGGTTCCGCTCGGCGGTGGCCCGACCGACGTCGACACGTACATCAAGCCGGACAAGTTCAGTGACGTCTTCCTGAGCGACCGGCTGGAGGCGGACCGGGCCGCCGCGCTGGCCGCCAGGCAGCGCCCCGCGCACGTGGCGACCAGCGCCGAAGCGACCCGGGCGGTCGCGTGGAAGACGATCCCGTCCTGGTATCTCGTCGCCACCGACGACCGCACCATCGGCACGGACAACCTGCGTTTCATGGCCGAGCGGGCCGGCTCGACCACCGTCGAGGTCGACGCCCCGCACGCGGTGCCGGAGACCGACCCGGACGAGGTGACCGACCTGATCCTGCGGGCGGCGCACGGCTCCCGTCCCGCCCTCGCCGCGACCGGCGCGGGCAATGGGGCCGCGACCCTCGGCGGCACGGCGGTCCTGGCCGTCGCCGGTGGCACGGCCCTCGTGGCCCGG
>NZ_NCTE01000608.1 GCF_002114215.1 Streptomyces sp. 13-12-16
CCGGGCCGGCCACGCCGACCGCCCAGCCCCAGGCCAGCCGGGAACGCCCGAGCCGCGCGCCGCGGGCGCCGGGCAGCCCGCGGCCCTTGGCGACCTCCTCGTGGGTGACGATGTGCACGTCCAGGTCGGGTCCCGAGTCCCGGGCGACGGTCGCGCCGACACCCGGTCCGAAGACGTACTGCCAGGCCGGGCGGCGCGAGGAGCCGAGCACGATCTGGGTGGCGTTGGCCCCGCGGGCGAAGGCGAGCAGGTCGGCCGGGATGTCGTCGCCGACGACGTGGTGGAAGGTGCCGCCGAGGTCCTCCACCAGGGTGCGCTGCTCGACCAGCTCCCCGGGTGAGGCCGAGGTGAGCCCGTCGCTGCGGGAGATGTAGACGGCGAGCAGCTCGCCGCCGGCGCCCTTCTCCGCCAGCCGCGCGGCCCGCCGCAGCAGGGTGCGGCCCTCCGGACCGCCGGTCAGGCCGACGACGATCCGCTCGCGGGAGCCCCATATCGCCGAGACCTCGTGCTCGCTGCGGTAGCGCTGGAGGTGGGCGTCGACCCGGTCGGCCACCCACAGCAGCGCCAGCTCCCTCAGCGCGGTGAGGTTGCCGGGGCGGAAGTAGTTGGACAGGGCGGCGTCGACCTTGTCCGGCTGGTAGATGTTGCCGTGCGCCATGCGGCGGCGCAGCGCCTCGGGCGTCATGTCGACCAGCTCGATCTGGTCCGCCCGCCGCACCACCTCGTCCGGTACGGTCTCCCGCTCCCGTACGCCGGTGATCGACTCCACGACGTCGCCCAGCGACTCCAGGTGCTGGATGTTGACCGTGGCCAGGACGTCGATCCCGGCCGTGAGCAGCTCCTCCACGTCCTGCCAGCGCTTGGCGTTGCGCGAGCCGGGGGCGTTGGTGTGGGCGAGTTCGTCGACGAGGGCCACCCGGGGGCGGCGGGCGAGGACGGCGTCGAGGTCCATCTCCCTCAGGACGGCCCCGCGGTGCTCGACGTCCCGGTACGGGATCCGCTCCAGTCCGTGCAGCAGCGCCTCGGTGCGGGGCCTGCCGTGCGGTTCGGCGAAGGCGACCACGCAGTCGGTGCCGCGTCCGGCACGGCGGTGCGCCTCGGAGAGCATCGCGTACGTCTTGCCGACGCCCGGTGCCGCACCGAGGTGGATCCGAAGGCTGCCGCGTCCCATGGACTCATTGTCTTACCCCGTGACGCCCGGCCGGGCGCGGGGTCCCCGCGGGGGTCAGTGCTCGGTGATCTCGCCGTCGCTCAGCTCCAGGACGCGGTCGGCGAGGTCGAGGAGGGTGGTGTCGTGGGTGGCGACGAGCACGGTGACGTGCTCGCTGCGGACGACCGCGCGCAGCAGCTCCATCACGGCGTGCCCGGTCTCCGCGTCGAGCTGGCCGGTCGGCTCGTCGGCGATGAGGAGGGAGGGGCTGTTGGCGAGGGCGCGGGCGATGGCGACCCGCTGCTGCTGGCCGCCGGAGAGTTCGCCGGGCCGCTGGGCGGCGTGGTCGGCGAGCCCGACCAGGGAGAGCAGCAGTTCGACGCGTTCCTCGCGCTCGCGCGGGTCGGCGCGGCGCAGCCGCAGCGGGACGCCGACGTTCTCGGCGGCGGTGAGGATGGGGATGAGGCCGAAGGACTGGAAGACGAAGCCGACGTGGTCCCGGCGCAGGGCGAGCAGCCCGTTCTCGTCGAGGCCGGCGAGGTCGCGTCCGTCGACGTGGACCCGCCCCCGGTCGGGGGCGTCGAGGCCGCCGACGATGTTCAGGAGTGTGGTCTTGCCGGATCCGGAGCGGCCCTTGAGGGCGACCAGTTCGCCGCGCGGGACCTCGAAGGAGACACCGCGCAGCGCGTGGACGGCGGCGGCTCCGGTGCCGTACGACTTGTGCACGTCCTCGACGCGCACCATGGTCTCGGTGACCACCTGACTCATCCCGACCGCCCTCCCCCGTGGACCGGGCGCCAGTATCCCCGGCCGGCGTCCGGTCGATCAACGCCTCAGGCCGGGTTGTCCCCGTGGGTGAGGGTCTCCCAGGCGACGAAGAGGCTGTTGCTGCCGGAGGGGCGGGTGCGCTCGGTGAGCGCCTGGGTGTTGGTCATGGCGAAGCCGAGGCGGTTGTGCAGGGCGTTGTGGCCGACCTCGGTGACCGGGCCGAGGCCGAGGTGCACGGAGCCGCCGCACAGCCAGCCGGGGACGGCCGCGCCCTGCTCGTACCTGGCCTGGAAGCCGAGGGCGTGCCGCAGCCGCTCGCCGACGTCGGTGCCGTACAGGTCCTGGCCCTGGATGCGGCTGGTCTCGGCGATGTGCGAGGAAGGAGAAGCCGTAGCCGGTGTGGGTGAAACGGTCGAAGGGCCGCACCCCGTGACGGGGTGCGGCCCTTCGACCGGCCTGCTAGCGGACCTCGGTGATCTCCGGTCCGCGCTGGAGCTGGCCCATGCCGCCGGCGAAGCGGGAGCCCTCCTCCTGCTGCACGTTCTCCGGGACCATCTGCGCGTCGTTCGGCAGCTTCAGGACGATCGGGTCGCGCGGGGCCATCGGGCCCTCGCCGCGCACCACGACCGTGTCCCGGAAGATCTGCTCGAGGAGCCCGGCGGCCCCCGGCTGCACCGCGCCCTGGCCCGAGATCACCCCGCGCAGGAACCAGCGGGGGCCGTCCACGCCGACGAACCGCACGACCTGGAAGCCGCCGGTGCCGTCCGGCAGCTGCACCGGCACCTGGGCCCGCAGCTCCCAGCCCAGCGGGCCCTCGACCTCGTCGATGATGCCGCCCTGCTGGGTGATGCCGGACGCGATCTCCTCGCGCACCTCGCCCCAGATGCCCTCCCGCTTGGGCGCGGCGAAGGCCTGCAGCTGGATGGCGCTGTCCCGCAGCACGACGGTGGCCGCGACGATCGCGTCGCCCGCGACCTCCACCCGCAATTCCATGCCGTCGACTCCGGGCACGAACAGGCCGCCCAGGTCGACCCGGCCCTCGCCGGGCTCGCTGACCTCGCTGCTGTCCCAGGGCCCGTCGGGCCTCGGCGCCGGCTCGAGCCTCAGCCGCTCGGCCTCCTCGCCCGCCTCAGCGTCGACACCGTCGACGACCTGCTCGGCCTCGCCGGCCGCACCGTCGGCGGCATCCTTCTTCTTGCGACGTCCGAACACGTCACTGTCCTTCCCGGTCGGATACGACCGAAGCGTATCGATTCCCACCCGCTGTACCGCCCACGGCGGCCTGAACGCTTGTGCCGCTCTTACCTTCCACCGCGGCGTGACCGCCGGTGGACCCGAAGCCCCCCTCGGCCCGCGCCGAGGGGGGAAGCTCCGCGACCGACACGAAGCGCACCCTCTCGACCTGCTGGACGACCAGTTGGGCAATCCGGTCGAAGCGCTCGAACCGCACGGTCTCGCGCGGGTCGAGATTCACCACGATCACCTTGATCTCCCCACGGTACCCGGCATCAACCGTCCCCGGGGCATTCACCAGGGCGACGCCGCAGCGGGCGGCGAGACCGGATCGCGGGTGCACGAAGGCCGCGTACCCCTCGGGCAGCGCCACAGACACCCCCGTGGGCAGCACGGCCCGCTCGCCGGGGGCCAGTTCGCGGGCCTCGGTGGTCCGCAGGTCCGCTCCCGCGTCCCCCGGGTGCTCGTACGCCGGAAGCGGCACGTCGGGGTCGACGCGCCGGATCAGCACCTCGAGTGCGCCGGGGCGGGGCCCGCTCACGGGTTCACCTCGAAGGCGCGGACGCGACGGACCTGGTCGGGGTCCTCCATGGCGGCCCGGATCTCCTCCTGGCGGCCGTGGTCGACGAAGTGGTCGACCTTGACCTCGATGAACAGGGCGTCGGCGCGGACCGCGACCGGCCCGTCGGGGCCGCCGACGCGTCCGGTGGCGGTGCAGTAGATCTTCCGGCCGGCCACCGCCGTCACCTCGGCCTGGAGGTGCAGCACGGTGCCGACCGGCACGGGCCGGACGAAGTCGGTCTCCAGCCTGCCGGTCACCGCGATCGTGCGCAGCAGCCAGTTGAGCGAGCCGAGCGCCTCGTCCAGGGCGGTGGCGAGGACCCCGCCGTGCGCGAGCCCCGGGGCGCCCTGGTGGGCGGGCCGCACGGTGAACTCGGCGGTGATCGACACGCCTTCGCCGGCGCGGGCCTCGAGGTGCAACCCGTGGGGCTGCTCGCCGCCGCAGCCGAAACACTGGCCGTAGTGGGCGCCGAGGAGCTCGCCGGGTGCGGGAGCGTCGGGGTGGCGCACCGGTTTCACGGCGTCGGCCGGGGGCTGAAGAGCTGCGGAAGTACCACTCACAGGCGCAGACCTTACCCGCGCGTGAGCTCTGGCCCGACACCGTGCCAAGCTTGGATTCATGCAGCTCTCCGCCTCCCCGTACGAAGAACGCCTCACCGCCCCGCGCTCCTGGTGGCTGATCTCCTTCTTGGTGGGGGTCTCCCTGGCGCTGATCCTGTTGCCGTTCGGCACGCTGCCGATGCTCGGCGGCCTGGCCGGCGGCACCGCCGCGGCGGCGGTCGTGGCGAGTTCGTACGGCTCGGTGCGCATCCGGGTCGTGGGCGGCCACCTGATCGCGGGCGAGGCGAAGATCCCGGTGTCGGCGCTGGGCGAGGCGGAGATCCTGGACGCCGAGGAGGCCCGCGCCTGGCGCTCCTACAAGGCCGACCCGCGCTGCTTCATGCTGCTGCGGGCGTACATCCCCGGCGCGCTGCGCGTGGACGTCACGGACCCGGCGGACCCGACCCCCTACGTCTTCCTGTCGACCCGCGAACCTCAGCGGCTTGCGCAGGCACTCCAAGCGGCCCGGGACACCACCGGCGCCGCGTAGGCGGGGGGCGCCCGTGAGGGGCGCGGGACTGTACCGACATGCGGCTCCGCCGCGCGGGCGCGAAGAGGGCTGGACGCACAGGGGCGCGGGACTGTACCGACATGCGGCTCCGCCGCGCGGGCGCGAAGAGGGCTGGACGCACAGGGGTGCGGGACTGTACCGACATGCGGCTCCGCCGCGCGGGCGCCAAGGGAGCTGGGCGCACAGGGGCGCGGGGAACTGCGCGACGGGGGTCTGGGGGCGGAGCCCCCAGGGAC
>NZ_NCTE01000609.1 GCF_002114215.1 Streptomyces sp. 13-12-16
GCCGCCAGGCCGGCAGCGCGCCCGCCCCGGACGCCACGGCCACCGCCCTGGACGGCGCCCGCGGCGCCGACGTCGACGGGGTCCCGGTGCACGCGATCCGGCTGCGCGGACTCCTCGCCCACCAGGAGGTCCTGCTCGGCGGCGAGGGCGAGACCCTCACCGTCCGCCACGACTCCCTGCACCACAGCAGCTTCATGCCCGGCATCCTGCTCGGCGCCCGCCGCGTGGTGACCACTCCCGGCCTGACCTTCGGCCTGGAACACTTCCTCGACCTGAACTGAGCCCGAGCCGACCCATGCGCGCGAAGATCTCCTACGCCATCACGGCCGCCGTCCTGGTCGTCTACTTCGTCCTGGTCGGCAGCCGTGGCGTGCTGCTCATCGAGGCCGGCACGCCCCTCACCGTCACCTTCGGCGTGGCGGTGCTGATCCTGCCGGTCATCGGTGTCTGGTTCCTGTGGAAGAACACCGAGTTCGTCCGCGACGCCAACCGGCTCGCCGCCCTGCTCGACGCCGAGGGCGGCCTGCCCGTCGACGAGCTGAAGCGGCTGCCCAGCGGCCGGGTCGACCGCGACTCGGCCGACGAGGTCTTCGCCCGCCGCAAGGCCGAGACGGAGGACGCCCCCGACGACTGGCGCAGCTGGTTCCGGCTCGCCGTCGCCTACCACGACGCCCGCGACACCCCCCGTGCCCGCAAGGCGATGCAGCGGGCGATCGCCCTGCAGAAGACCTCTCACTGAGCGTACGGGCCCCGGAGTCCGGGGCCCGTACGCTCAGTCGCGCCGGTACTCGGCGGCCCACACCTCCACGGTGTCGGCCGCCCGGTCGAAGGCCAGCTGGTCCCGCCCCAGGAAGTCCGCGTTGTGCGAGGTCAGCAGCGGCGTCGGCGACTCGGCCGAACGCCCCCGCCGGGCGAGGGTCAGCGCCTGTCCCTGCACCGTCCGGGGCAGGCCCAGCCAGCGCACCGGCTGCTGCACCGTGCGCACGGAGACGACCTGCTCCCAGGACGTCGTACGCGTGCTCACGAAGGCCACGTGGCGCAGCCCCCGGGAGCTCACCCACACGCCCATGCGCAGCAGCCGCAGGGCGCAGGCGACGCCGACCAGCGCGATGGCGAAGACCGTCCCGGCGGACGCCGGCGTCGCCGTCGCCGCGATGATCACCGCCGCGAACAGCACGAACGACGCGAGCAGCAGCAGGAGCGCCGCCGCCCCCACCCGCCACGGTCCGGGACGGTACGGGCGCCGCCAGTGGTCCCGGTCGTCGTACGGCAGGGCGACATCGTCCGCCGTGTCGAAAGCGCGGTCGGCCGTCAGGAAGGGCAGGGGCACGACGGGTCCTCACTCGATCCATGCGTCAGCAGTGCCCGGTGAGGCTATCGATCCGTGCCGCCGGTCACCACCCTCGGGGGTCCGGACGGAGCCGGTGGCCACGGCCGGGGCGGCTCAGCGACCCTCGGTCGCCTGCGACTGCTGTGTCCCCGGCCCCGAGGGATCGGAGGACATCGCCGGCATCCCGATGACCAGGGAGCCCACCAGCCCGGCCACGAGGGTGAGCCCCAGCAGCCAGCGCCCGGCCATCTGGCCGACGGAGGCCCGCTCACGGGGCGGCGGGGCGACATTGCTGCGGAACCTGTCGGCCTCGGCGACAAAGGCGAACGGTACGGGTTCGCGCCGACCGAACATCAGGGGTACGTCTCCTTCGGGATCGAACGGATCACTGTCACCGAGACAGACGAACGACGGCCCCGAGAGGTGCCCACTTTCACCGAATTCGCAGAAGTTCGCCGCCGTTCACCGCTGTATGTCGCCTGCCGGCGCCGAAGGCCCCGTCGTCGGTGCCGCGCCGTAGAGTGGGCGCCGCCCGAGAGACGTGATGGAAGGATCCCCCGCGCCGTGACCGACACCCCCGCCGACGACCTCAAGCCCGACTTCCGCAGTGATGTGACCGTCGAGCTGGTCAAGCACACCGCGTCCGACGCCGACGTGCTGTTCGCCGCCCGCGTCTCGACCATCGGCGAGCAGTCCCTGGCCGAGCTGGACAAGGACCCCGAGCGCTCCAAGGGCCTGATCAACTACCTGATGCGGGACCGGCACGGCAGCCCCTTCGAGCACAACTCGATGACCTTCCTCATCAGCGCCCCGATCTTCGTCTTCCGCGAGTTCATGCGGCACCGCGTGGGCTGGTCGTACAACGAGGAGTCGGGCCGCTACCGGGAGCTCCAGCCGGTCTTCTACGTCCCGGACGAGTCCCGCAAGCTGATCCAGGAGGGCCGCCCCGGCAAGTACCGCTTCGTCGAGGGCACCCCGGCCCAGCAGGAGCTCGTCGGCCGCGCCATGGAGGACTCCTACCGGCAGGCGTACGAGGCGTACCAGGAGATGCTCGCCGCCGGCGTCGCCCGCGAGGTCGCCCGCGCGGTGCTCCCCGTCGGTCTGTACTCCTCGATGTACGCCACCTGCAACGCCCGCTCGCTGATGCACTTCCTCGGCCTGCGCACCCAGCACGAGCTGGCGAAGGTCCCGTCCTTCCCGCAGCGTGAGATCGAGATGGTCGGCGAGAAGATGGAGGCCGAATGGGCCCGTCTCATGCCGCTCACGTACGCCGCCTTCAACGCCAACGGGCGCGTGGCCCCGTAGAACCGCAGCTCAGGCCCGCGAGCACACATGTACGGTTCAACCTCGCGAGGTGTCCGTATTGCGGCATTTCGTGAAGTTCATCTAGCCTGATCAAACGGGCCCGGTACTGCCTGAACCCCCGAGCGGGCAGTGCCGGGTCCCCCCTTTGTCCCGCCTTGTCGCCTCCCCCGAGGGAAGACCCCGACCTGAGCAACGAGTAGCGTGTAACCCATGGCTCCGACCTCCACTCCGCAGACCCCCTTCGGGCGGGTCCTCACCGCCATGGTCACGCCCTTCACGGCGGACGGCGCACTCGACCTCGACGGCGCACAGCGGCTCGCCACCCACCTGGTGGACGCAGGCAACGACGGCCTGATCATCAACGGCACCACCGGCGAGTCCCCCACCACCAGCGACGCGGAGAAATCGGATCTCGTACGGGCCGTCGTGGCGGCGGTCGGTGACCGTGCCCAGGTCGTGGCCGGGGTCGGCACCAACGACACCCACCACAGCATCGAACTGGCCCGCGCCGCGGAACGCGCCGGCGCGCACGGCCTCCTGGTGGTCACCCCGTACTACAACAAGCCCCCGCAGGAGGGCCTCTACCGGCACTTCACGGCCGTCGCCGACGCCGCCGGGCTGCCGGTCATGCTCTACGACATCCCCGGCCGCAGTGGTGTCCCGATCGGCACGGAGACGATCGTCCGCCTCGCCGAGCACCCGCGCATCGTCGCCAACAAGGACGCCAAGGGCGACCTCGGCCGCGCCGGCTGGGCCATCGCCCGCTCCGGCCTCGCCTGGTACTCCGGCGACGACATGCTGAACCTGCCCCTGCTCTCCATCGGAGCGGTCGGCTTCGTCTCGGTCGTCGGCCACCTCGTCACCCCCGAGCTGCGCGCCCTGGTCGAGGCGTACACCTCCGGAGACGTCCAGAAGGCCACCGAGATCCACCAGAAGCTGCTCCCCGTCTACACGGGCATGTTCCGCACCCAGGGCGTGATGACCACCAAGGCGGCGCTCGCCCTCAAGGGCCTCCCCGCCGGACCCCTGCGCGCCCCCATGGCCGAGTGCACGCCGGAAGAGATCGAGCAGCTCAAGAACGATCTTGCCGCCGGCGGGGTACAACTCCAGTAACCAGACTTCGCGCGACCGCTCGCGCAGACGGACTTCACAACTGAATAAGCGGGCCACCGGTGCCCGCACCCCACACGACAACTGCTTCTGCACGAACGTCATGCGCGCCACGTGCCCCACCGGTACGTGGCGCGCGTGTTTGAGGAGAGTCTTTTGAGTCATCCGCACCCTGAACTCGGCCCGCCCCCGAAGCTCCCCGAGGGCGGCCTGCGCGTCACCCCGCTCGGCGGTCTCGGCGAGATCGGCCGGAACATGACGGTCTTCGAGTACGGGGGCCGCCTGCTGATCGTCGACTGCGGAGTCCTCTTCCCCGAGGAGGAACAGCCCGGGATCGACCTGATCCTGCCGGACTTCTCGTCCATCCGGGACCGCCTCGACGACATCGAGGGCATCGTCCTCACGCACGGCCACGAGGACCACATCGGCGGCGTCCCCTTCCTCCTGCGCGAGAAGCCGGACATCCCGCTGATCGGCTCCAAGCTCACCCTCGCCCTCATCGAGGCGAAGCTCCAGGAGCACCGCATCCGCCCGTACACCCTCCAGGTGGCGGAAGGACAGCGCGAGCGCATCGGCCCCTTCGACTGCGAGTTCATCGCCGTCAACCACTCCATCCCCGACGCGCTCGCCGTGGCCATCCGCACGCCCGCCGGCATGGCGGTCCACACCGGCGACTTCAAGATGGACCAGCTCCCGCTGGACAACCGCCTCACGGATCTACACGCGTTCGCCAGGCTCAGCGAGGAGGGCATCGACCTTCTGCTCGCCGACTCCACGAACGCCGAGGTCCCGGGCTTCGTCCCGCCCGAGCGCGACATCTCCAACGTCCTGCGCCAGGTCTTCGCCGGCGCCCGCAAGCGGATCATCGTGGCCAGCTTCGCCAGCCACGTCCACCGCATCCAGCAGATCCTGGACGCGGCACACGAGTACGGCCGCCGGGTCGCCTTCGTCGGCCGCTCCATGGTCCGCAACATGGGCATCGCCCGCGACCTCGGTTACCTCAAGGTCCCGCAGGGCCTGGTCGTGGACGTCAAGACACTGGACGACCTGCCGGACAGCGAAGTCGTCCTGGTCTGCACGGGCTCCCAGGGCGAACCGATGGCCGCCCTGTCCCGCATGGCCAACCGCGACCACCAGATCCGCATCGTCGACGGTGACACGGTGATCCTGGCGTCGTCGCTCATCCCCGGCAACGAGAACGCGGTCTACCGCGTGATCAACGGCCTGACCCGCTGGGGTGCCAACGTCGTCCACAAGGGCAACGCCAAGGTCCACGTCTCGGGCCACGCCTCGGCCGGCGAGCTGCTGTACTTCTACAACATCTGCCGTCCGAAGAACCTGATGCCGGTCCACGGCGAATGGCGCCACCTGCGCGCCAACGCCGAACTGGGTGCCCTGACCGGCGTCCCGCACGACCACATCGTCATCGCCGAGGACGGCGTCGCCGTCGACCTCGTCGAGGGCAAGGCCAAGATCTCCGGCAAGGTCCAGGCGGGATACGTCTACGTCGACGGCCTCTCCGTCGGTGACGTCGGCGAACCTGCGCTCAAGGACCGCAAGATCCTCGGCGACGAGGGCATCATCTCGGTCTTCGTCGTCATGGACTCGTCCACCGGCAAGATCACGGGCGGCCCCCATGTCCAGGCCCGCGGCTCCGGCATCGAGGACTCCGCCTTCGGTGAGGTGATCCCGAAGATCACGGAGACCCTGGAACGCTCGGCCCAGGACGGCGTCGTCGAACCCCACCAGATGCAGCAGCTCATCCGCCGCACGCTGGGCAAGTGGGTCTCCGACACCTACCGGCGCCGGCCGATGATCCTGCCCGTGGTGGTGGAGGTCTGACGGTCCGCCGGACCGCACGGACGAGCGAACAGGGAGCGGGGCGCCTCGATTTGCATCGAGGCGCCCCGCTCCAGTACGTTTACGACTCCTCCCGATCGGGCACCCGACCACCTCGTGCGTCGGAACCGTCGCCCGGCAGGGGAGGGGAAATCCGACTCAGAATCTCTGATAAAGTCGGAACCGCCGGAAAGGGAAACGCGAAAGCGGGAACCTGGAAAGCACCGGGGAAATCGGATCGGAAAGATCTGATAGAGTCGGAAACGCAAGACCGAAGGGGAGCGCCCGGAGGAAAGCCCGCGAGGGTGAGTACGAAGGAAGCGTCCGTTCCTTGAGAACTCAACAGCGTGCCAAAAGTCAACGCCAGATATGTTGATACCCCGACCTGATCGGTTC
>NZ_NCTE01000610.1 GCF_002114215.1 Streptomyces sp. 13-12-16
GCCGGAGCGCAGGCCGCCGCGCCGCGCCTGCTTCCGCTGCTGCGCCGCGTCCCCACGCGCGCGTGCCGCCTCCTTGGCCGCGCGCAACGCCACGCGCGCGAGGTCGACACCGGACGGCTCGGGGGTCTTCCCGGTACCGCCTCCGGGCGTGCCCTGTTCGGTCATACGCGCTCCACCGTCCCCTCGGACACGGCGAACCGCGCGCCCGCCAGCACATGGGGTACGTCGTCGTCGACCGCCGCGGTCACCAGGACCTGCTCGCCGGGCGCCACCAGCTCGGCCAGCCGCTCGCGCCGCCGCGCGTCCAGCTCGGCGAAGACGTCGTCGAGCACCAGCACCGGCTCGTTGCCCTCCGCGCGCAGCAGGTCGTAGGAGGCCAGCCGGAGCGCCAGCGCGTACGACCAGGACTCGCCGTGGGAGGCGTAGCCCTTGGCGGGCAACTGACCCAGCTTGAGCAGCAGGTCGTCACGGTGCGGACCGACCAGGGTGACGCCCCGCTCGATCTCCTGCTTGCGCGCCTCGGCGAGAGCGGCCGTCAACTGCTCGAAAAGGTCCTCGCGCGTGTGGGCCTCGCCGGGCGCGGACGGCTTGTACTCCAGGGCGACCGGCCCGCCGCCGGGCGCGAGCTGCTCGTACGCCTTGTCGGCCAGCGGCTGGAGCGTGGCGATCAGGTCCAGCCGCTGCGCCAGGAGCTCGGCGCCCGCACGCGCGAGGTGCTGGTCCCAGACGTCGAGCGTGGACAGGTCCAGGGTGCGGCCGCCGTGCCGGCGCGCCAGCGCGGCCGACTTCAGCAGGGTGTTGCGCTGCTTGAGCACCCGGTCGTAGTCGGAGCGGACACCCGCCATGCGCGGGGAGCGCGCGGTGATCAGCTCGTCCAGGAACCGGCGTCGCTCGCCGGGGTCGCCCTTGATCAGGGCGAGGTCCTCGGGCGCGAACAGCACCGTGCGGACGATGCCCAGCACGTCCCGGGGCCTGACCTGCGAGGACCTGTTGATGCGGGCACGGTTGGCGCGGCCCGGGTTCAGCTCCAGCTCGACGAGCTGCTGCCGCTCGCCCTGACGGACCTGGGCCCGGACGATCGCGCGGTCGGCGCCCATGCGGACCAGCGGGGCGTCGGAGGAGACCCGGTGGCTCCCGAGGGTGGCGAGGTAGCCGACCGCCTCGACCAGGTTCGTCTTGCCCTGCCCGTTGGGCCCGACGAAGGCCGTCACCCCCGGGTCGAGCGGGACATCGACCCGGGGATAGGACCGGAAGTCGGCCAGCGACAGATGCGTGACGTGCATGGTCGTTCCGCCGACCTCCCCCGGCGTTGTGGACCGTGGAAACGGTCCTGTGAATACGGTCCTGTGGGTACGGGACGTGCCCTGTGGACTACTTCTTCTCGACCGCGTGGCCGCCGAACTGGTTCCGCAGCGCCGCGATCATCTTCATCTGCGGCGAGTCCTCCTGACGGGAGGCGAACCGCGCGAACAGCGAGGCGGTGATCGCCGGCAGCGGGACCGCGTTGTCGATGGCGGCCTCCACAGTCCAGCGTCCCTCACCGGAGTCCTGTGCAAAACCCCGGAGCCCGTCCAGGTGCTCGTCCTCGTCCAGGGCGTTCACCGCGAGGTCGAGCAGCCAGGAGCGGATGACGGTGCCCTCCTGCCAGGAACGGAACACCTCCCGGACGTCGGTCACCGAGTCGACCTTCTCCAGGAGCTCCCAGCCCTCGGCGTAGGCCTGCATCATGGCGTACTCGATGCCGTTGTGGACCATCTTCGCGAAGTGGCCCGCGCCGACCTTGCCCGCGTGCACCGAGCCGAAGTCGCCCTCCGGCTTCAGGGCGTCGAACACCGGCTGCACCTTGGCGACGTTCTCCTTGT
This sequence comes from Streptomyces sp. 13-12-16, assembly GCF_002114215.1. Taxonomy (GTDB): domain Bacteria; phylum Actinomycetota; class Actinomycetes; order Streptomycetales; family Streptomycetaceae; genus Streptomyces. The sequence goes on from NZ_NCTE01000610.1 coordinate 1,863, forward strand.
CGCCGCCGTACATCAGCGCGTAGCCGTTCTCCAGGCCCCAGACGCCGCCCGAGACGCCGCAGTCGACGAAGCCGATGCCCTTGGCCGCCAGCTCCTCCGCGTGCTTCTCGTCGTCCGTCCAGCGGGAGTTGCCGCCGTCCACGACGACGTCACCCGGCTCGAGCAGCTCGGCGAGCTCGTCGATCGTGGACTGGGTCGGCCCGCCCGCCGGAACCATCACCCACACCACACGGGGGCCGCTGAGCTTGTCCACAAGCTCCCGCAGGCTGTGGACATCGGCGAGGTCCGGGTTGCGGTCGTATCCGAGGACGGTGTGACCCGCGCGGCGAATCCGCTCGCGCATGTTGCCACCCATCTTGCCGAGGCCGACGAGACCGAGCTCCATCAGTTGTGATCCTTAGGTATGCGACGTGGCGTGTCGGCACGTACGTGCCGGCGTCCGAGCCTAAACCCGGACGCCCGCGCACATCTGTGGGCATACGCGCTCATGCGCAGCCCTCACCTGCGGCTTTGCTCGGGACGACGGTCAGCCGCTGAGCCGCACCGGCATGATCAGGTACTTGTAGGCGTCGTCCGCCTCCGCGTCCACCGCCGGACGGCCGCTGAGCAGCGCCGGCTTGGTGGACGTGGTGAAGGACAGCTGGGCCACCGGGGAGTCGATGGCGCTCAGGCCGTCCAGCAGGAACGTCGGGTTGAAGGCGATCGAGATGTCGTCGCCCTCCAGCTGGGCGTCGACCCTTTCCACAGCCTGTGCGTCGTCACTGGAACCGGCCTCCAGGATGAGCACGCCCTGCTCGAAGCTCAGCCGCACCGGGGTGTTGCGCTCGGCGACCAGGGCCACGCGCTTGACGGCCTCCACGAAGGGGGCGGTCTCGATCACGGCGACGCTGTTGAACTCGGTCGGGAACAGCGTGCGGTACTTCGGGAGGTCGCCCTCCAGCAGGCGCGTGGTGGTACGGCGACCGGCACCCTCGAAGCCGATCAGGCCCTCGCCCGCACCCGAGCCGGACAGCGCCAGGATCACCTGGTCACCGCTGGTCAGCGCCTTGGCGGTGTCCTGGAGCGTCTTGGCGGGCACCAGGGCGACCGCGGAGACCTCCGGGTTCTCCGGCTTCCACAGGAACTCGCGGACCGCGAAGCGGTAGCGGTCGGTGGAGGCCAGCGTGACGGTGTCGCCCTCGATCTCGATGCGCACACCGGTGAGGACGGGCAGCGTGTCGTCACGGCCGGCCGCGATGGCGACCTGCTGCACGGCGGAGGCGAAGACCTCGCCGGGTACCGTGCCCGTCGCGTTCGGCATCTGCGGCAGGGCCGGGTACTCCTCCACAGGCAGTGTGTGGAGTGTGAACCGCGAGGAGCCGCAGACCACCGTCGCCCGTACACCGTCTGTGGAAATCTCCACCGGCCGGTTGGGGAGGGCGCGGGAGATGTCGGCCAGCAGCCGGCCCGAGACGAGGACCGTGCCCTCCTCCTCGACCTCCGCCTCCACCGACACCCGCGCGGAGACCTCGTAGTCGAAGCTGGACAGGCTCAGCTGGCCGTCCTCGGCCTTCAGGAGCAGGCCGGCGAGGACAGGGGCCGGCGGACGGGCCGGGAGGCTGCGCGCCGCCCAGGCCACTGCCTCCGCGAGTACGTCGCGTTCCACCCGGATCTTCACTGTTGCCGCCTCCTGCTGTTGCCGGCGCTTCTCGCCCTGCCTGGCTTTCGTCGTCTGACTCGGTGTCGTCGGCCCCGGTGAGGGGAAGGACACCGGGAACAGTCTGACGCACCGCACTGACAGTAGGTGCCCCTCGGGGTCAAGTCGTGACGAGTGGCAGTCGGGGCCGAGACACCGAGTTGTGCACAGGGCCTCCTTCGAAACGAATTCCTCGCTCTCTCTAGTTGGGAGTAGTAGTAGGGCCTGTGGATACCGTGGATAACCTCGTTTCCGCAGGTCAGGTTGGGGATTTTGTCCACGGGGCCTGTGGGTGGAGGCCGTGGACAACTGGGCTTCTCTGTGGAGAACGGAAAGTTCTGCACATCCCGTGCACAGGGAGGGGCGAGTTCTCCCCAGCTCCGTCCCCAGGTTTGAGGCTCTTTCCCACAGGCCCCCGCGGCAGCTCGGTGTGACGCCTTTCACTCGCCACGGTGAGAGGGCGCGTTGAGTTGCCGAACAGTGGACAGCCATGTGGAGAACCGGGCCATCACTGGGGACAACCGCCTCCAGCCTGTGGGTTGCCCGTGGACAACTCGGTGCACAGGTTGCGGGTCCCTACTTTTTCCACAGCCTGTGGAGATCGCTTTTCCACGTATCCACACCCCACTGAACTGGCCCGATGGCTCCTCGACAGGCTGCCCTGTGGACAAGATCGGGACAACTTCCCGGTCCCCAGGATGTGGACGGGAAAAAGTCACCGAATCTGTGGAGGAAGGCCGTAACCGGGCTTCGGAATCGAACAGCGCCGCGGTGCTCCACGAGGAGGCGAGGCGCTCCGGGAGACGAAGGGGGTGCCCTTGGACGTCTCCGGGAGACGGGGAGGGTGCTCTCGGACGGCTCCGGGCGACGAAGGAGACGCTCTCCCGGACCGCTCCGGGACACGAAAAGGCGCCCCCGGATCGCTCCGGGGGCGCCTTCGACGAGGAGTAGTCCGGCCTGTGGGCCGCTCAGCCGGCCTTGATGCGGTTGGTGAGCTCGGTGACCTGGTTGTAGATGGAACGCCGCTCGGCCATCAGATTGCGGATCTTCCGGTCGGCGTGCATCACCGTGGTGTGGTCACGGCCGCCGAACAGCGCGCCGATCTTCGGCAGCGACAGGTCCGTCAGCTCACGGCACAGGTACATGGCGATCTGGCGGGCCGTCACCAGCTGCCGGCCCCGGGAGCTGCCGCACAGGTCCTCGACCGTGAGGCCGAAGTAGTCGGCCGTGGCGCCCATGATGGCCGTCGAGGTGATCTCCGGCGTCGAGTCGTCGCCGCCGGGCATCAGGTCCTTGAGGACGATCTCCGTCAGGCCCAGGTCCACCGGCTGCCGGTTGAGCGAGGCGAACGCCGTCACCCGGATCAGCGCGCCCTCCAGCTCACGGATGTTCCGCGAGATCCGGGAGGCGATGAACTCCAGCACCTCCGGCGGGGCGTTGAGCTGCTCCTGCACCGCCTTCTTGCGCAGGATCGCGATGCGGGTCTCCAGCTCCGGCGGCTGGACGTCGGTGATCAGGCCCCACTCGAAACGGTTCCGCAGCCGGTCCTCCAGCGTGACCAGCTGCTTGGGCGGCCGGTCGCTGGAGAGCACGATCTGCTTGTTGGCGTTGTGGAGCGTGTTGAAGGTGTGGAAGAACTCCTCCTGCGTCGACTCCTTGTCCGCCAGGAACTGGATGTCGTCGACGAGCAGGATGTCCATCTCGCGGTACCGCTTGCGGAAGCTGTCGCCCTTGCCGTCGCGGATGGAGTTGATGAACTCGTTGGTGAACTCCTCCGAGCTCACGTACCGCACGCGCGTGCCGGGGTACAGGCTCCGCGCGTAGTGTCCGATCGCGTGCAGCAGATGGGTCTTGCCGAGCCCGGACTCCCCGTAGATGAACAGCGGGTTGTAGGCCTTCGCCGGTGCCTCGGCGACGGCGACCGCGGCCGCGTGCGCGAAGCGGTTGGACGCGCCGATGACGAACGTGTCGAAGAGGTACTTCGGGTTCAGCCGCGCGGTCGGCTCGCCGGGGCCGGCCGCCGGGGCCGGCTGCGCCGCCAGCGGGCCGGGCGCGCCGGTGGTGG
>NZ_NCTE01000611.1 GCF_002114215.1 Streptomyces sp. 13-12-16
GCTCGCCGTGGACTTCGACAAGGCGGGGCGGTTCGCGGGGGTCGACGAGATCGTGGTGAGCGCGGGCGGCAGCGCCTGGTTCGACGCGGTGGCGGACGTCCTCGCCGAGGTCCCCGAGCTCTCCGCGCCCGTGCTGAAGCTGCTGCGCTCGGGGGCGTACGTCTCGCACGACGACGGCCACTACCGCAAGCTGACCCCCTTCAACCGGGTCCCGGAGGAGGGCGCGCTGGAGCCGGCGTTCCGGCTGTGGACGCAGGTGGTGTCGCGGCCGTCCGCCGAGCAGGCGTTCACCAACGCGGGCAAGCGGGACGCGGCCTACGACCTCGACCTGCCGTTCGCCCAGGTGGTCCGCCGGGACGGGAGCGAGCGCCCGGCCACCGGGATCTCGGTGACCGGGCTGTCCGACCAGCACGCGTGGCTGCGTACCACCGGGGAGGCCGATCTGGAGGTGGGAGACTGGGTGGGGCTCGGGCTGTCCCACCCGTGCACGTCGTTCGACAAGTGGGTGCTCATCCCCGTGGCGGAGGCGGACGGCACGGTGGTCGACTACGTCCGCACGTTCTTCTAGGAGGCCGGCATGGAAGAGCTCGTCATCCGGGACGCGGACGTCGTCGACGGCTCCGGCGACCACTCGTACCGCGCGGACGTGGTCGTCGACGGCGGCCGGATCGTCTCGATCGTGAAGGAGGCGGCGGACGCGGGGTGTCAGCGCCCGAAGGCCCGTCGTGAACTGGACGCCGAGGGGCTGGTGCTGGCGCCCGGCTTCATCGACATGCACGCCCACAGCGATCTGGCGCTGCTGCGCGACCCCGACCACAGTGCCAAGGCGGCGCAGGGCGTCACCCTCGAAGTGCTGGGCCAGGACGGGCTGTCGTACGCGCCGGTCGACGACCGCACGCTGGGCGAGGTGCGCCGGGCGATCGCCGGGTGGAACGGCCCGGGCGACGACGTCGACTTCGACTGGCGGTCGGTGGGCGAGTACCTGGACCGGCTCGATGGGGGCATCGCGGTCAACGCCGCGTACCTGGTCCCGCAGGGCACGGTCCGCGCGCTCGCCGTCGGCTGGGAGGACCGCCGGGCGACGCCCGAAGAGCTGGACCGGATGCGGCAATTGGTCGCGGAGGGCATGGAGCAGGGCGCGGTCGGCATGTCGTCGGGACTGACGTACACGCCCGGCATGTACGCCGGGGACGCCGAACTGACCGAGCTGTGCCGGGTGGTGGCGTCGTACGGCGGCTACTACTGCCCGCACCACCGCTCCTACGGCGCCGGGGCGCTTCAGGCGTACGAGGAGATGGTGGCGCTGACACGGGAGGCGGGCTGCCCGCTGCACCTCGCGCACGCCACGATGAACTTCGGCGTGAACAAGGGCCGGGCGCCCGAGCTGCTGTCCCTCCTCGACGACGCGCTCGACGCCGGCGCCGACATCACCCTCGACACCTACCCCTACACCCCGGGCTGCACCACCCTCGTGGCGCTGCTGCCCGGTTGGGCGAGCGAGGGCGGGCCCGAGGAGATCCTGCGGCGGCTCGCGGACGACGGGACCGCCGAGCGGATCCGGCACCACATGGAGGTCACCGGCTCGGACGGCTGCCACGGGGTGCCGGTGGAGTGGGAGACCATCGAGATCTCGGGCGTCGGCGACCCGGCGCTGGGCGAGTACGTGGGCCGTACGGTCCTGGAGTCGGCGCGGGTGCGCGGCGAGTCGCCGTGGGTGGTCGCGCGGGAGCTGCTGCTGAAGGACAGGCTCGCTCCGACGATCCTCCAGCACGTCGGCCACGAGGAGAACGTACGGGCGATCATGCGGCACCGGGTGCACACCGGCGGCTCGGACGGCATCCTGCAGGGTGCGAAGCCGCACCCGCGCGCGTACGGCACGTTCCCGCACTACCTCGGGCACTACGTACGGGAGCTGGGCGTGCTGTCGCTGGAGGAGTGCGTCGCGCACCTGACGTCGCGCCCGGCGGCGCGGCTGCGGCTGCCGGACCGGGGGCTGGTCCGCGAGGGGTACAAGGCGGACCTGGTGCTCCTCGACCCGCGGACGGTGGCCGCGGGGTCGACCTTCGCCGAGCCGCGGACGCTGCCGACGGGCATCCCGTACGTGCTGGTCGACGGGCGGTTCGTGATCGAGGACGGGCGGCGCACGGACGTGCTGGCGGGGCGGGCGGTCCGCAGGACCCCCCGCTGACCGCCCGCCCCACCGGCCCTCTACGGCTTGGGCACCACGCAGCCGCTCGCGTTCAGGTCGAGCCTGTTGTCCGTGCCGAAGCAGGCGGGGAACAGGTAGGTCTGCTGGGCGTAGTTGATGCCCTGGCGGACCGTGACCTGCCCGTTCTCGTCGACCTCGCACGGGTTGTTGACCGTGCAGCGCTCGCCGTCCTCGTTGCCGGTGTTGTTGACGGCGACCACCTTGCCGGTGGCGTCGTCGACGACCGGTGAGCCGGAGGTGCCGCCGATGGTGTTGCAGGCGGAGGTGTAACGGACCGAGTCCTTCCAGGTCCAGTCTCCCTCCTTCATCCGGTACGCGAACCCGTCGACGGAGCAGTTGTAGATGCGTTTCCAGTAGCCGGACACCACGCTGATGGACGTACCGGCCGCCGGGCGGGTGCCGCTCAGGGTCAGTGCGTCGATGCCGTACGCGCTCTTGATCCGCGCGTACGTCGTGCTCAGCCGGTAGATCGCGGCGTCCGTGTCGGTCATGGTCGCGTAGACGAGCCGGTCGGCGCGCAGGGTGGCGACCTTGGAGCCGGAGGAGTTCAGCAGGCCGAAGCTGCGGCTGGACGCCCGGTCGACGAGGACCTGTCCGGGGGCCGGGAAGCCGCTCTCCAGGCAGTGGCCGTTGGTGAGCACGAGCGCCGGGTCGTCGTCCGCCGAGCCGGGCATGCGGACGACGGAGCCGGAGCAGTTGCTGAGCGAGACGGTGCCGGCGAAGTTCACCGCGCCCTCCCGGGGCGCGGTGAGTCCGGACAGGGTGTCCGCCGCGGTCCCGACCACGCCGTTGACGACATCCGTCAGCGTGGTCGGGGCCGCGTCCGTGGTCGTGTCCGCGCCCGTGGGGGCTGGCGCGGCGGCGACCGCGGGGGTCGCGCCCGCCCCGGCGAAGGCCAGGGCGCAGAGCGCGACGACGAGAGGTTTTCTCATGGGGGTCCCCTCTTGCGGCGTCGGGCGGCCGGAGAACTCCGGGCTGCCCACGT
>NZ_NCTE01000612.1 GCF_002114215.1 Streptomyces sp. 13-12-16
CCCCGAGCGGTTCGCGCGGGCCTTCACCACCGTGCGGCCCAGCGCCCTGCTGACGGAGATGCCCGCCCACGCCGCCCTCACGGCCACCGCGACCGCCACCGGATCCGACGCCGGCCGGGCCGGGTCCGAACTGCGCGACCGGCTGGCCCGGCTGCCCGGCAACCGGCGCCCGGGGACCGTGCTCACCCTGGTGCGGGAACGCGCCGCCGACGTCCTCGGGCACACCGGGACCGACCTGGTCGGCCCCGACCGGGCCTTCCGCGACCTCGGCTTCGACTCACTCGGCGCCGTCGAGCTGCGCAACCAGCTCGGCGCCGCCACCGGACTCACCCTGTCCGCCACCCTCGTCTTCGACCACCCCACCCCCGCCGCCCTCGCCGAGCACATCCTCGGCGAGCTGCTGCCCGCCGACACGCCGGACGACGACACCGCCGACGAGAACGCGCTGCGCGCCGTCCTCGCCTCGGTGTCCCTCGACCGGCTGCGCGAGATCGGCGTCCTGGAACCGCTCCTGAAGCTCGCCGGACGGGCCCAGGCACCGGCGGCCGGGACGCGGGCGGAGGGCACCGGCACCGAGGACGTGTCCGACGCGTCCATCGACGCCATGGAGGTCGACGACCTCGTGCAGGCGGCACTCAACGGCAACCTCGACGAACAGCGGGACTGACGGAGCGACCATGACCACGCCCAGCGAAAAAGTTGTCGAAGCTCTCCGGGCCTCGCTCAAGGAGACCGAGCGGCTGCGGCGGCAGAACCGGGAACTCGCGGCCGCCGCCGCGGAACCCGTCGCCGTCGTCGCGATGAGCTGCCGTTACCCCGGAGGCGTCACCTCCCCGGAGGACCTGTGGCGGCTCGTCGAGTCCGGCACCGACGCCATCTCCGGGTTCCCCACCGACCGCGGCTGGGACCTCGACGCCCTGCGCGACGCGGGGGCCGACGCGCGCGGCCACTCCGTCAGCCGGCAGGGCGGCTTCCTCGACGGCGTCGCCGACTTCGACGCCGCCTTCTTCGGGATCTCGCCCCGCGAGGCCGTCTCCATGGACCCGCAGCAGCGCCTGCTCCTGGAGACCTCCTGGGAGACCCTGGAGCGGGCCGGCATCGACCCGCAGAGCCTGCGCTCCAGCTCCACCGGTGTCTTCGTCGGCACCAACGGCCAGGACTACGCCTACCTGCTGATCCGCTCACTGGCCGACGCCACCGGCGACATCGGCACCGGCATCGCCGCCAGCGCCACCTCCGGCCGCGTGTCCTACACCCTCGGCCTGGAGGGCCCGGCCGTCACCGTCGACACCGCCTGCTCCTCCTCCCTGGTCGCCCTGCACACCGCCGTCCACGCCCTGCGCGCCGGCGAGTGCTCCCTCGCCCTCGCGGGCGGCGTCAACGTCATGTCCGCGCCCGGCTCCCTGATGGAGTTCAGCCGCCAGGGCGGACTGGCCCCCGACGGCCGCTGCAAGGCCTTCTCCGACGACGCCGACGGCACCGGCTGGTCCGAGGGCGTCGGCATGCTCCTGCTGGAACGCCTCTCCGACGCCCGCCGCAACGGCCACCCCGTGCTCGCCGTGATCCGCGGTTCCGCCGTCAACCAGGACGGCGCCTCCAACGGCTTCACCGCCCCCAACGGCCCCGCCCAGCAGCGCGTCATCCAGCGCGCCCTGCAGTCCGCCGGCCTGACCACCGCCGACATCGACGCCGTCGAGGCCCACGGCACCGGCACCCCCCTCGGCGACCCCATCGAGGCACAGGCCCTGCTCGCCACCTACGGCCAGGACCGCGACCCCGAACGGCCCCTGCTGCTCGGCTCCGTCAAGTCGAACATCGGACACGCACAGGCCGCCGCCGGCGTCGCCGGCGTCATCAAGATGGTCATGGCCATGCGCCACGGCGTCCTGCCGCCCACCCTGCACGCCGACCGGCCGTCCCGGCACGTCGACTGGACCGCGGGCGCCGTCCGGCTCCTGGGCGAGCGCACCCCCTGGCCGGAGACCGGCCGCCCCCGCCGGGCCGGCGTGTCCTCCTTCGGCATCAGCGGCACCAACGCCCACGTCCTGCTGGAACAGGCGGAGCCGGCCCCGGAGCCCGAAGACCCCGCCACCCCGTCCCTCACCCCGGCGGTCGTGCCGTGGCCGGTCTCCGCCAGGACCGAGGACGCCCTGCGGGACCGGCTCGCACAGATCACCGCACCCACCGACGCCACCGCCCTCGACACCGGCTACTCCCTCGCCACCGGCCGCTCGGTCTTCGAACACCGGGCCGTGCTGCTCACCGGTGCCGACGGCGTACCCGCCGAGGTGGCCCGCGGCCGGGCCACGGAACGGTCACTGGCCGTCCTGTTCTCCGGCCAGGGCTCCCAGCGGCCCGGCATGGGCCGCGAACTGTACGCCCGCTTCCCGGTGTTCGCCGAAGCCCTCGACGCCGTACTGCACCGGCTCGACCGCGAACTCGACCGTCCGCTGCGCGACATCGTCTTCGCCGGACGCCGCACCCCCGAGGCGGAACTCCTCGACGCCACCGGCTACACGCAGCCCGCGTTGTTCGCCGTCGAGGTGGCGCTCTACCGGCTGGTGGAGTCGTGGGGTGTGACACCGGAGTTCGTCGGGGGGCACTCGGTCGGTGAGGTCGCCGCCGCGCACGTGGCGGGCGTGCTGTCGCTGGACGACGCCTGCACGCTGGTCGCGGCCCGCGCCCGGCTGATGCAGGAACTCCCCGCGGGTGGCGCCATGATGGCCGTCCAGGCCACCGAGGAGGAGGTCACCCGCAAGCTGACCGCCGGTGTGTCGGTGGCCGCGGTCAACGGTCCGGACGCCGTGGTCGTCGCCGGTGACGAGACGGAAGTCCTCGCCCTCGCGGCCGGTTTCGCCGACCAGGGCCGCAGGACGCGGCGGCTGTCGGTGAGCCACGCCTTCCACTCGCCGCTGATGGAGCCGATGCTCGACGCCTTCCGCGAGGTCGCCGAGAGCCTCACCTACACCGAACCGCTCCTCCCCGTCGTCTCCAACGTGACCGGCGAGATCGCCGGCCCCGACCTGCTGTGCTCCGCCGACTACTGGGTGCGCCACGTCCGGCAGACGGTGCGCTTCGCCGACGGCGTGCGCGCCCTGGCCGACGCCGGCGCCGACGCCTTCCTGGAACTGGGCCCCGACGGCGTCCTCACCGGGATGGCCGCGCGGGTGCTCGACGGCACCGCCGACACCGTCTCCGCCGCCGCCCTGCGCAAGGACCGCGCCGAGGAACGCGCCCTGCTCACCGCGCTGTCACGGCTCCACGTCGCGGGCGTCGGCGTCGACTGGGCCCGCTGCTTCGACGGGACCGGTGCGCGCCGCACCGACCTGCCCACCTACCCCTGGCAGCACGAGCGGTACTGGCCCGTCCTGATGGCCGCCGCCGGCGACGTGTCGGCCGCCGGCCTCGTCTCCGCCGAACACCCCCTGCTGGGCGCCGCGGTGTCCCTGGCCGGCCTCGACGGGGTCCTGTTCACCGGCCGGCTCTCCGCGCAGACCCACCCCTGGCTGATGGACCACACGGTGGGCGGCGTGGTCGCCTTCCCCGCCACCGGCTTCCTGGAGCTCGCCGTCCGCGCCGGCGACCAGGTCGGCTGCGACCGCATCGACGAACTCACCCTCGCCAAGCCGCTCATCCTCACCGAGAACGCCGCCGCCGTCGTCCAGGTGTGGGTCGGCGCCCCGGACGAGACCGGAGCCCGCAAGGTCACCGTCTACTCGCAGTCCATGGACGACCCGGAGCAGCGCTGGACCGAGCACGCCAACGGCGTCCTCTCCACCGGCGAACGCACCACCGCCTTCGACGCGAGCGTCTGGCCCCCGCGCGGCGCCGTCGCCGCCGACCTCGAGGGCTTCTACGAACGCACCGAGTACGGCCCCGTCTTCCAGGGGCTGCGCGCCGTCTGGCGGCGCGGCGACGAGGCGTTCGTCGAGGTCGCCCTGCCGAACCAGGTCGACGACGCCGAGTACTACGGCATGCACCCGGCGCTGCTCGACGCCGCCGTGCAGTCCGTCGGCTTCGTCGGCCTCGGCGACGGCAAGAAGCTGCTGCCGTTCTCCTGGTCCGGGGTGTCCCTGCACGCGGGCGGCGCCTCCGTGGTCCGCGTCCGGGTCGCCCGCACGGGCGAGGACTCCGTCTCCATCGCCGCGGTCGACGTCGAGGGCGCACCCGTGCTCTCCGCCGAGTCGCTGATCCTGCGCGTCCCCTCCGCCATCCAGGCCCCCGCGCTGCACGGCAGCGAACAGGACGGCCTGCTCCGCCTCCAGTGGACCCCCGCCCCCGACACCGGCGCCGACACGGACGTCCACTGCGCCGTCCTCGGCGCCGGCACGGGACTGCCGGGCACCGCCGTCACCGCCCTCGCCGACAGCCTGGCCGCCTCTCCGCGGCCCGAGCTGGTCCTGGTGCCGCTGGACGGCGGCGGTGAGCTGCCCGCCGCCGCCCACACCCTCACCGCCCGCGCCCTCGACCTGGTGCGCGAGTGGCTGGAGCTGAACCCGTCCGGACCGTCCCGGCTGGTGTTCGTCACGCGCGGCGCCGTCGCCGCCGACACCGGCGAGCGGGTGCGCGACCTC
>NZ_NCTE01000613.1 GCF_002114215.1 Streptomyces sp. 13-12-16
CGGGGCCCCGCGGCGCAGGGGGCGCTCCCCGCCGGCTGGGGCCCCGCCGCCGTGCAGCGGGGGAACCGGTCAGCCCCGGGCGGCCGCGGCCCGCAGGGCGATGCGGTCCTCACCCGCGTACACGTTCATGGAACCGCCCCGCAGGAATCCCACCAGGGTCAGACCCGTCTCCGCCGCCAGGTCCACGGCCAGCGAGGACGGCGCCGAGACCGCCGCCAGCATCGGAACGCCGGCCATGACCGCCTTCTGCGCCAGCTCGAACGAGGCCCGGCCGGAGACCAGCAGGATCGTCCGGGACAGCGGCAGGTTCCCGCCCTGCAGGGCACGGCCGACCAGTTTGTCGACCGCGTTGTGCCGGCCCACGTCCTCCCGTACGTCGAGCAGCTCGCCGTCCTCGTCGAACAGGGCCGCCGCGTGCAGGCCGCCCGTGCGGTCGAAGACCCGCTGGGACGCGCGCAGCCGGTCGGGCAGGCTCGCCAGCAGTTCCGGCTCCACGCGCAGCGCGGGGGTGTCCGCGATGGGATGGCGGGCCGTCGTGCGCACCGCGTCCAGGCTGGCCTTGCCGCACAGGCCGCAGGAGGACGTGGTGTAGACGTTGCGTTCGAGCGTGATGTCCGGGATCACCACTCCGGGGGCGGTCTTCACATCGACCACGTTGTAGGTGTTCGACCCGTCCGCCGTCGCCCCGGCGCAGTAGACGATGTTCTGCAGGTCCGAGCTGGTGGCGAGCACTCCCTCGCTCACCAGGAACCCGGCCGCCAGCGCGAAGTCGTCGCCCGGTGTGCGCATGGTGACGGCGAGGGGCTTGCCGTTGAGGCGGATCTCCAGGGGTTCCTCGGCGACGAGTGTGTCCGGGCGGCTGGACACCGCTCCGTCCCGGATGCGGAGCACCTTGCGTCGTTCCGTGACTCGTCCCATGTTCCCACCAGTTCCGCTCAGTCCCGGTTCTGTACGTGCTGATAGCCGAAGCGGCCCTTGATGCACAGGTTGCCGTGGGTCACCGGATTGTCGTGCGGTGAGGTGACCTTCACGATCTCATTGTCCTGCACATGGAGGGTGAGGTTGCAGCCCACACCGCAGTACGCGCACACGGTCGTCGTCTCCGACTGCCTCGACTCGTCCCACGTACCCGCGGCCCGCATGTCGAACTCCGATTTGAACGACAGGGCCCCGGTGGGGCAGACCTCGATGCAGTTGCCGCAGTACACGCACGCCGAGTCGGTCAGCGGGGCGTCGTGCTCGACGGCGATCCGGGCGTCGAAACCGCGGCCCGCGACCGAGATCGCGAAGGTGTTCTGCCACTGGTCGCCGCAGGCGTCCACGCACTTGTAGCAGAGGATGCACTTGTCGTAGTCGCGGACGTACAGGTCGTTGTCGATCCGGGGTTCCTCGCCGAGCCGGGCCGCCTCCGGGCCGAAGCGGTCCGGTTTCGCCTCGTACTCCTTGAGCCACCCGGCGACCCGGGGGGTCGTCGACAGGTCGACGGAGGAGGCGAGGAGCTCCAGGACGACCTTGCGGCTGTGCCGGACCCGCTCGGTTCCGGTGCGGACCTCCATGCCCGGCTCGGCCTCGCGGGAGCACGCGGGGACCAGGGTGCGGGAGCCCTCCACCTCCACCACGCAGACACGGCAGGCGTTCCTGGGGGTGAGCGTGTCGCCCTCGCAGAGCGTCGGGACGTCCTTTCCGGCCGCCCGGCAGGCGTCCAGGATCGTCGACCCCTCGGGCGCCCGGACCGGCTCGCCGTCCAGGGTGAACTCCAGCAGACGGCGGGGGATCCCCAGCGGTGTCACGGTCATTCGTACGCCCCCAGACGGTCGATGGCGGATTCCACGGCGTTCCACGCGGTCTGCCCCAGACCGCAGATCGAGGCGTCCCGCATCGCGCGGCCGACCTCGCGCAGCAGGGTGATGTCGGTGGCGGCGTCGGCGCCGGTGCGGTCGACGATCCGGTGCAGCGCCTCTTCCTGGCGGACGGTGCCGACGCGGCAGGGGACGCACTGGCCGCACGACTCGTCGCGGAAGAACCGGGCGATGCGCAGGAGGAGGCGGGGGAGCGGGACCGTGTCGTCGAAGGCCATGACGACTCCGGAGCCGAGGGTGGTGCCCGCCGCCCGGGTCCCTTCGAAGGTGAGGGGGATGTCCAGCTCGTCGGGGCGTACGAAGCCGCCGGCGGCTCCGCCGAGGAGGACCGCCCGGAGGCCGTCGCGGACGCCGGCGAGGCGGAGGAGTTCGCCCAGGGTCGCTCCGAAGGGGAGTTCGTAGACGCCGGGGCGGGCGACGCTGCCCGAGACGCAGAAGAGTTTGGGGCCGGTGGATCCCTCCGTGCCGATCGCCGCGTAGGCCTGGGCGCCCATGGTCAGGACGGGCAGGACGTTGATCAGGGTCTCCACGTTGTTCTCGACCGTCGGTTTGCCGAACAGGCCCTTCTCCACCGGGAAGGGGGGCTTGGTGCGGGGCTCGCCGCGGTGGCCCTCGATGCTGCTGAAGAGGGCGGTCTCCTCGCCGCAGACGTACGCGCCCGCGCCGCGCCTGATCTCGATGTCGAAGGCGTGGCCCTGGCCGAGGATGTCGTCGCCGAGCAGGCCGCGGGCGCGGGCCTGGCTGATCGCGTGTTCCATGCGGGCCGTCGCCCGCGGGTATTCGCCCCGGAGGTAGAGGTAGCCCTTGCGGGCGCCGGTCGCGTACGCGGCGATCGTCATGGCTTCGACCAGCGCGTACGGGTCGCCCTCCATGAGGACGCGGTCCTTGAACGTGCCCGGCTCGGACTCGTCGGCGTTGCAGACGAGGTAGTGCGGGTGGTCCGGCCGGGAGGCCGTGGCCTGCCACTTGCGGCCGGTGGGGAAGGCGGCGCCGCCCCGGCCGAGGAGGCCGGAGTCGGTGACCTCGCGGATGACGGCGGCGGGGCCGAGGGCGAAGGCGCGGCGCAGGGCGGTGTAGCCGCCGTGCGCCCGGTAGTCGTCGAGGTCGGTGGGGTCGGTCGTGCCGACGCGGCGGAGGAGGGTGAGGGCGGGGTCGCCGGCCTGGGGGACGGCGGTGGGGGGTGGGGGTTCGGGCGGGGCGGATTCGGGTGCGGTGGCCGTTCGG
>NZ_NCTE01000614.1 GCF_002114215.1 Streptomyces sp. 13-12-16
TCCCCGAAGACGGCCAGCGTCCACGTCTCCAACATCCTCGCCAAGCTGGGCGTCTCCGGGCGGGGGGAGGCGGCGGCGGTGGCGCACCGGCTCGGTCTGTTCGCGGCGGAGACGGGTGAACGGCTGGCGGCGGGACAATAGGTGTGCGATCCATTCGTCCCTGGGGAGGGGAGCGATGTTCAACGCTTTCGAGGAACTGTTCGCCCCCGGCCGTAAACACACGCGCGACGAGCAGAACCGTCTGGAGCTGACCCGGGAGGACGTCGGCGACGCCGACCCCGGACGCGGGCCGATAGACCTCGCGTCCGGAAAGGTCACCGTGCGCCCGTCGGCCGTCCCGGAGGAGGAACCCGACGAGGCGTGAGCGCCGCTCAGCTCACCTCCAGCTCCAGGATCCGGTCGTCGCCCTCCTTCGGATCGCCGCGCCCGTCCGTGTTGCTGGTGACCAGCCAGAGCTTGTTGCCGCTCGCCGGGACCACCGTGCGCAGGCGGCCGTACTCGTCCTCCAGGAAGGCCTCCGGGTCCGCCGAGGCCTCCGTGCCCTTCAGGGGTATGCGCCACAGCCGGTCGCCGCCCAGGCCGGCCATCCAGATCGAGCCCCCGGCGTAGGCGATACCGCTGGGGGAGGCCTCGTCCGTGGTCCACTGGTCGACCGGGTCGTGGAAGCCGCTGTCGTCCGACTCGCCCTCCGCCTCCGGCCAGCCGTAGTTGTCGCCCGGCGTGATCGCGTTCAGCTCGTCCCAGGTGTCCTGGCCGAACTCCGAGGCGAACAGCCGCTGCTCGGCGTCCCAGGCCAGCCCCTGCACATTGCGGTGGCCGTACGAGTACACCGGGGAGCCGGGGAACGGGTTGCCCGGGGCCGGCTCGCCCTCCGGGGTCAGCCGCAGGATCTTGCCGCCCAGGGACTCCTTGTCCTGGGACAGGCCCGTGTCACCGCTCTCGCCCGTGCCCGCGTACAGCATCCTGTCCGGGCCGAAGGCGATCCGGCCACCGTTGTGGATCTCGCCCTTGGGGATGCCCCGGAAGACCGTGTCCGGCGCGCCGAGCTGCTCACCGGCCGGCTTCTCCGCGTCGTAGATCATGCGGACGACGCGGTTGTCGGAGGCCGAGGTGAAGTACGCGTAGATCATGCGGTCCGAGGCGTACTCGGGGGAGAGGGCGATGCCGAGCAGGCCGCCCTCGCCGGACGGCGAAACCCCGGGCACCTCGCCCAGCTCGGTCTTCTCGCCGGTCCCGCCGTCGACCCGGGTGATCGTCGCCTCGTCCCGGGAGGAGACCAGCAGGTCGCCGTCGGCCAGCGGGGCCAGGCCCCAGGGAGTGCTCAGGCCCGTGGTCACCGTGCGGACCACCTTCACCGAGCCCTTCGCGGGCGGCGTCTCCTCCGCGCTCCCCTCCGGCGACGACGACCCCGTCGCCGTACCGCTCGGGGCGGCGCCGGTGTCCGAGCCGCCCGGCGGTCCCCCGTCGTCGGAGGAGCAGCCGGCGGTCAGCAGGAGCGCGGCGGCGGCCAGTACGGCCGTCACGGCTCGTCGTTGCACGATCTCGTCCCTTCGACGCGGCGGGTCCTACCTGTCATACACCGCTCGTGCCTCCGAAGTTCCCGATCGCGGAACCCCGAACCGCAGGGATCGCCGCCGCCGGCCCGTCGGTCAGTCCCACGACCCCTGTGCCGCGGGCAGCTCCGCGATCTCCGCGAGGTCGCGTTCCGTCAGGCGCAGGTCCACCGCGGCCGCGTTCTCCACGACCCACCGCTCCCGCTTGGCACCGGGGACCGGGATCACCTGGCGGCCCCGGCCCAGCACCCAGGCCAGCGCCACCTGCGCCG
The DNA here is from genome assembly GCF_002114215.1 of Streptomyces sp. 13-12-16. Lineage (GTDB taxonomy): Bacteria > Actinomycetota > Actinomycetes > Streptomycetales > Streptomycetaceae > Streptomyces. The sequence goes on from NZ_NCTE01000614.1 coordinate 1,826, forward strand.
GGGTGACGTGCTCGCCGTGCCGGCGGGCGACGCGGCGCAGGCCGGCCACGATCGGCTGGTTCGCGGCCATCATCTCGGCCGTGAAGCGGGGGTGCCGGGCGCGCAGGTCGTCCGCCTCGAAGCCCACGCCGGGCGTCAGCGTCCCGGTCAGGAAGCCGTTGCCCAGCGGCATCGCCGCCAGGAAGCCGATCCCCCGCGACGCGCACCACGGCAGCAGCGCCCGCAGCGCCTCCGGCGACCACACCGACAGCTCCGCCTCGACCGCGCTCACCGGAAAGACCTGCTGCACCCGCTCCAGCTGCCGGATCGTCACGTCGTGCGGCCGCGCCCCCGACCGCCGCGCCGAACGCGCCCCCACCGCGCACAGCCCCAACGCTCGTACCTTTCCCGCCTGTACGAGCTCCGCCATCGCACCCCAGGTCTCCTCGACCGGGACCTCCGGGTCGGCGCGGTGCAGCTGGTAGAGGTCGATGACATCGGTCTGGAGCCGGCGCAGCGACGCGTCGCAGGCCCTTCTCACGTAGCCGGGGCGGCCGTTGGCCACGATGTGCTGATCACCCACCAGCAGCCCGACCTTCGTGGACACGAAGGCGTCGGAGCGCCGCTCCTTCAACACCCGGCCGAGCAGCAGCTCGTTGGTGAACGGACCGTACATGTCGGCGGTGTCGAGGAGCGTCGAGCCCGCGTCCAGCGCCCGGTGCACCGCCCTGAGCGACTCCTCGCCGCGCTGCCGGGACGTGCTGTAACCCCAGCTCATCGGCATGCACCCGAGTCCGACGGCCCCCACCGCGAGCGCCCCCGCGCCGATCGTCCTGCGCTCCACCTGGTCGTGACCCTCCCTCTCCGGTCCTCCAACCTAACCTCTGCGCTCCCGCACTCCTGAACTAGCCTCCGGAGCATGAACGCTGCTGACGTATGGCTTCCCATCCCGCCGGACGAGATCGAGGGCCTCCCCGAAGGGCCGCACTACCGTTTCTGGGACGGCGGTGAGGAGTTCCCCGCCGACCCGGCCGACTGCGTCTTCTACGTCGTGCCGTACATGAAGCCCGCCGGGGTCGGTGTACGGCCGATGCCCCTGATGCGCTCCGTCCGCGTCGTACAGACCCTGTCGGCCGGCACCGACCACGTGGAGCCCGGTCTGAAGCACCTGCCCGCCGGCGTACGGCTGTGCAACGCGCGCGGTGTGCACGAGGCCAGCACCGCCGAGCTCACGCTCGCGCTGATCCTGGCCTCCCTGCGGGGCATCCCCGATTTCGTGCGGGCACAGGACAAGGGGGAGTGGCGCGGCGGGTTCCGGCCCGCGCTCGCCGACAAGAACGTGCTCATCGTGGGGTACGGCTCGATCGGCGCGGCCATCGAGGACCGGCTCGTTCCGTTCGAGCTCGCGCGGGTGGCGCGCGTCGCGCGCTCCGCACGCACCACGGAGCGCGGGCCGGTGCACCCGCTCACCGAACTGCCCGCCCTGCTCCCGGAGGCGGACGTCGTCGTCCTCTCCACGCCGCTGACCGAGGCCACCCGGCACCTCGTGGACGCCGGATTCCTGGCCCGGATGAAGGACGGCGCCCTGCTGGTGAACGTGGCCCGCGGCGGCGTCGTCGACACCAAGGCGCTGCTCAACGAGGTGGAGAGCGGCCGCATCACCGCGGCCCTCGACGTCACCGACCCCGAACCGCTGCCCTCGGAACATCCCCTGTGGCGGGCGCCGGGCGTCCTCATCAGCCCGCACGTCGGCGGACCCACCTCCGCCTTCCGGCCGCGCGCCGAGCGGTTGCTGGTCAATCAGTTGCGCCGTCACCTGAACCAGGAGGAGCCCGGCAACGTGGTTCTGGTGACGGGAGCGGGAGACCTGTAGTCCGTTTCGAGTACCGTCCGCGTTTCTCCGGGCGCGGTGGGTACTCATACATCAGTTGATCGTTACGGAGCGTAGAGAACCTATGTCCCTGAGTGACGATGCTGGTGTATCGTCCCGACAGGGGCCGCGCCGCTGACCATCGGCGCGGGGGCAGGACACTGAGGACAGTGAGGGGGGCGACGGGCGATGCACGGCCTAGGGACGAGCGATCCGACGCGGCGGAGCCGTCGGCGACGACCGTGGCGCACGGCCGCGCGCTGCCGCGGCCACCACATCCGGCACGGCGGCCCTCACGACGGTTCCGACCGCCACCCCCACCGGCACGGCGGCCGCGGAAGGCATGCCCCCCCGGTGCACCGGCGGCGAAGGGAGTGCTGCCCGGACCGTGCCGGGGGCACGGGGCCCGGCGCGCACTCCCCCACTGCCCGAAGGGGCGTGGGCGGTGCCCCCGGCATGAGCCGGACGACACCCCCCGAGGGCC
>NZ_NCTE01000061.1 GCF_002114215.1 Streptomyces sp. 13-12-16
GAGGCTGCGGGCTCGCATCCCGGTGGCCGGGCCCTCGCCGAGCCCGCCGTCGGTCCACTCGACGGGGACGACGGTCTCGGCGCCGGGCGGGAGCGGGGCGCCGGTCATGATGCGGGCGGCCTGGCCGGGGCCGACGTGGAGGAGACCGGCCGCGCCGGCGGCGACGTCCCCGACGACCTCGAGGGCCGCCGGATACCGCTCGCTCGCGCCCGCGACGTCCGCGACCCGCACCGCGTACCCGTCCATGGAGCTGTTGTCGAACGGGGGCAGGGAGACGGGCACCGTGACGTCCTCGACCAGGACGCAGCCCTGGGCGTCGAGGAGGTGCAGCTCGATGGGTTCGAGGGGCCGGACGGTCGCGAGGATGTCGTCCAGGTGCTCGTCCACCGACCAGAGGTGGTCCGGTCCTGCGGTGCGGGGCGCGGCGGTGCTCAACGTTGCTGCATCTCCTCGGTGACGTATCGCTGGAGCCAGGTCCGGAAGTCCGGGCCCAGGTCCTCACGTTCGCACGCGAGTCGGACAATGGCACGCAGGTAGTCTCCGCGGTCGCCGGTGTCATAGCGGCGGCCCTTGAAGACGACGCCGTGCACCGGGCCGCCGGCCTTCCCCGCGGCGGTAGCCGCTGATGTGTGCGTCTCGGCGAGCTGCTGGAGGGCGTCGGTGAGCTGGATCTCGCCGCCGCGTCCGGGCTCGGTCTTGCGCAGTATGTCGAACACGGCCGGGTCGAGGACATAACGGCCGATGATGGCGTAGTTGGACGGCGCGTCCTCGGCGGCGGGCTTCTCGACCAGGCCGGTGACCTTGACGACATCGGCGTCCGCGGTGGTCTCGACCGCGGCGGAGCCGTAGAGGTGGATCTGCTCGGGGGCCACCTCCATGAGCGCGACGACGCTGCCGCCGTGCTGCTGCTGGACCTCGATCATGCGCTGGAGCAGGGGGTCGCGCGGGTCGATCAGGTCGTCGCCGAGGAGGACGGCGAAGGGCTCGTCGCCGACGTGCGGGGCGGCGCACAGCACGGCGTGGCCGAGGCCCTTGGGGTCGCCCTGGCGGACGTAGTGCATGGTGGCCAGGTCGCTGGACTCCTGGACCTTGGCGAGACGGCCGGCGTCGCCCTTCTTCTGGAGGGCGGACTCCAGCTCGTAGTTGCGGTCGAAGTGGTCCTCCAGGGGGCGCTTGTTGCGGCCCGTCACCATGAGGACGTCGTCGAGGCCGGCGGAGACGGCCTCTTCGACCACGTACTGGATCGCCGGCTTGTCGACGACCGGCAGCATCTCCTTGGGAGTGGCCTTGGTGGCCGGCAGGAACCGGGTGCCGAGACCGGCTGCGGGGATGACAGCCTTGCTGATCCGAGGGTGTGACTGAGACATGCCCGCCACCATATCGGGCCCCTTTGCAGTGATTCTGAGGCTCCGGTTAATTACTGCTCATATGAGCATATTGGAACGGTACGGGGACAGATTTGAAACACCCAGAAGGCCCGAGCGATCTTGACAAGCGGGCATGGCGTCGGGAACTCCTCTCGGTGAGGAACGGGTTGACGGCGGATGACGTGCGGGAATCCGCGGCCGCGCTGGCCCGGCAGGCGCTCGGACTGCCCGAACTGGCGCACGCGCGCACGGTGGCGGCGTACGTCTCCGTGGGGAGCGAACCCGGCACGCTCGCGCTGCTCGACGCGCTGCGCGCGCGGGGCGCACGCGTCCTGCTGCCCGCGCTGCTGCCCGACAACGACCTGGACTGGGGGGCGTACGAGGGCGAGGACTCACTCACGCGGATGCGACACGGCGCGAAGATGGCGCTTCTCGAACCCTCGGGTCCGCGCCTGGGACCGGACGCCGTCACGGAGGCGGACGTCGTCCTGCTGCCGGGCCTCGCCGTCGACGCGCGCGGGATGCGCCTGGGACGCGGCGGCGGCTCCTACGACCGTGTCCTCGCCCGGCTGGACCGCGCGGGCGCGCGTCCGGCGCTGGTGGTGCTGTTGTACGACACGGAGGTCGTCGCGCGCGTCCCCGCCGAGCCGCACGACCGGCCGGTGCACGCGGTGGTGACACCGTCCGGGGCACGCCGGTTCGGCTGAGGCCCCGCACACGCGGAAGCGGCCGCCACGCGTGCGCGTGGCGGCCGCTTCCGACGGCGGGGACCAGGGGGTCAGGGCTTCAGCAGCAGGGTGTCGCTGGTGCTGTCCGCGACCGCCTTCTCCGAGTACGACCACTCCAGCAGCTCGCCCTCGGCCCACTTGTCCGTCTGGTCGACGTAGTGGGCGCTGTAGGCGTGCCCCGAGGCGCCGGTGAGGTTGATCCACCGGGACTTGTCGAGGTCGCCGAGGTTGACCACCATCCGCATGGACGGCACCCACACGACGCCGTAGCCCCCGGCGGCGTTCCAGCCGGTCGCGTTGACGGTGGCCTCGCCGCCGCCGAGCTTCCACGGGCCGCGGTTGAGCATGTACTGCAGGAAGCCCGGGCCCTCGGTGCCGAGGGTCTGGTTCTTCAGGAACAGGCGGTGCAGCCGGCCCCAGCTCCAGGTGTCGATGTCCTTGCCGAGCTTGGCGGTCAGCTCCCAGCGGGCGTCGATCAGAGCGCGCTTGAACAGCTCGTCACGGTTGTCCGCGGCGGGGCGGGTGCCCGACTTGGGGGTCTTCCACCAGGAGCTGTCCTCCTGGTCCATCAGCTTGCGGACCACCTCGAACCAGCGGTCGCCGCCGTCGGGCTGCGCCTGGTCGGCGTCGCGCTGACCGCACTCGCGGACCTTGCCCGCCTCGTCGGCGGGCCCGGTGGTGTTGACCGGGTCGACCCACAGGCACTGGCCCTTGACCCGCAGCTCCTTGGGCAGCTTGTGACCGAAGGCGAGCTTGAGGATGTTGCGCCACACGGAGTTGAAGTAGGCGGCCGCCGCCGAGTCGGCGTCCTGGGTGTAGTCCCAGCCCTCCAGCAGCTTCTGCGCCTCGCGGACGTCCGCGTCCTCGGTGTCGATCTTGAGCAGGTGCGGCACCAGCAGCTTGGCGATGGAGCTGGAGTTGTCGAGCTGCATCTGCCGCATGTCGTCGGTGGAGATCTTGCCGCCGTCCTTGATCTTCGACTTGATCAGTTCGGTGATCCGCTGGCTGCGGGCGCCGTAACCCCAGTCGGTGGTCAGCGTGTACGGGTACTCCTCGTCGACGACGGCCTGGTTGGCGGTGACGATGTAGCCGCGGTCCGGGTTGTACTCGTGGGGCAGCGCGTCCTGCTCGATCCAGCCGGTCCACTCGTAGTCCGGGTCCCAGCCGGGGGCGGGGACGGAGCCGTCGTGGTTCTCCGCGCGGGTGGGGATCTTCCCGGGGAGCGTGTAGCCGATGCTGCCCTCGGTGTCCGCGTAGATCAGGTTCTGCGAGGGCACCTCGAACAGGGCGGCGGCCTCACGGAAGTCGTCCCAGTCCTTCGCGCGGTTCATCGCGAAGATGGAGTCCATGGTGCGGCCGGCGTCCAGGGCGGTCCAGCGCAGCGCGACGCCGTAACCGTCGCCCCGGTCGGGGGCGGCGCTGTCGACGGTGGCCTTCTTGCCGGTCTTCACCAGCTCGTCGGAGCGGTCGGAGAGCAGGGGGCCGTTGTTGGTCTCGCGGACGACGATCTTCTGCGCCTTGCCGCCGGCGACCTTGATGGTCTCCTCACGCGTCTCGAACGGCACCACCTTGCCGTCGTACTGGTAGCCGTCGCCGGTGATCTTCTCCAGGTAGAGGTCGGTGACGTCGACGCCGGAGTTGGTCAGGCCCCAGGCGATGTCCTGGTTGTGGCCGATTATCACGCCCGGCATGCCCGCGAAGGTGTAGCCGGTGACGTCGTACCGGCACTCGGCGGAGACGTCGCGGCAGTGCAGGCCCATCTGGTACCAGACGGACGGCAGCGAGGCCGACAGGTGCGGGTCGTTGGCGAGCAGCGGCTTGCCGGTGATGGTGTGCTCACCGCCGACCACCCAGGAGTTGGAGCCGATGCCGTCGCCGTTGACGCCGACGGCGGTGGGGAGGTCCTGCAGGACCTCCTGGAGGCCGGTGAGCTGGCTCTCCAGGGCGGAACCGCCGGTGCCGGTGCCCGTGCCGAGGCCTGTGCCGGTCCCCGTGCCCGTGCCGGTACCTGTACCGGTCCCCGTGCCGGTGCCGATGCCGGTACCCGTCCCCGTCCCCGTCCCCGTCCCGGTGCCCGTACCCGTGCTCTCGCCCTGCTCGTACGCCCCGGTGAGCTGGTTGTACTGGCCTTCCTGGACCACCGGCTTGTTCCGGCTGTACGGGTACGCCGGGTACAGGTCGGCGATCTGCTTCGGGCCGAGGCGGCTGGTCATCAGCGCGCGGTCGATCTCGTCCTGCATGTTGCCGCGCAGGTCCCAGGCCATCGCCTTCAGCCAGGCCACGGAGTCGACCGGGGTCCACTTCCCGGGCTTGTAGTCGTTCTCGAAGCCCAGTGCCGCGTACTCGAGGGAGATCTCCTTGCCCTCCTTGTCCTCCAGGTAGGCGTTGACGCCCTTGGCATACGCCTGGAGGTACTTCTTGGTGGCGGGGGAGAGCTTCTTCTCGTACTCCTCCTCGGCGATCCGGTCCCAGCCCAGGGTGCGCAGGAACTCGTCGTTGTCGATCTGGCTCTCGCCGAACATCTCCGACAGGCGCCCGGCGGTCATGTGCCGGCGCACGTCCATCTCGTAGAACCGGTCCTGCGCCTGGACGTAGCCCTGCGCCATGAACAGGTCCTCGTCGGAGGAGGCGTAGATCTGCGGGATGCCGTAGCCGTCCCGCTTGACGTCCACGGTCCCCGTCAGGCCCTTGAGCGTGATCGAGCCCTCGGTCTGCGGGAAGGAGGCACGCACGGTGCTGACCGACCAGTACCCGCCGTAGGCGACAGCACCGATCAGGGCCAGCACCAGGACGAGCACGATCAGTCGTCCTCTGCGTCCCTTCTTCCTGCCGGACTTGCCGGGCTGCTGCCCCGCGGCGGCGCCGGCCTGCTGACCCGTGGAGGCGGTGGTGTCGGTGGGCATCGCTGTCCTTGCTGTCCTAACGCGAGCGGCAGGTCGGGCTGTGCTTTTAACTGAGCGCTGGAGCAACGATAGGCGCAGGGCCCCGCAGCACTTGACGCGGAGTGGGGAACCAGCCCGGACGGACGTTCGATCTTGCCGTCCCGAGCGTCAAGAAAGCGTCAAGAGTTAGGTAAGGTAACGAAGTAGTTTGCCGCGGAAGCGGTGGCTCGTATGCGATGTACGTGAGCTCACGCGCGGATGCGCCTGAGGCAGGGAAGGGAACGGCCACTGACTGTCCACCACCTCAACCAGCTCCTGCTCGTCTGCTCGATCGTCCTGCTCGTCGCCGTCGCAGCGGTCCGGATCTCCTCGCGCAGCGGGCTCCCCAGCCTGCTCGTCTACCTGGGCATCGGCATCGCCCTGGGCCAGGACGGCTTCGGCGACATCCACTTCGACAACGCCGAGCTGACCCAGGTCATCGGATACGCGGCCCTGGTCGTGATCCTGGCCGAGGGCGGCCTGGGCACGAAGTGGACGGAGGTGAAACCGATCCTGCCCGCCGCCGCCGCGCTCGCCCTGACCGGCGTCGCGGTGAGCGTCGGCGTCACGGCGTCGGCCGCGCACTTCCTGGTCGGGCTGGAATGGCGGCAGGCGCTGATCATCGGTGCGGTGGTGTCCTCGACCGACGCGGCGGCCGTCTTCTCGGTGCTGCGGAAAATACCGCTCCCCTCGCGGGTGACCGGCGCACTGGAGGCGGAGTCCGGCTTCAACGACGCTCCCGTCGTCATCCTGGTCGTCGCCTTCTCCTCGGCCGGACCGGTCGAGCACTGGTACGTCCTGGTCGGCGAGATAGTGCTGGAGCTGGCCATCGGCGCCGCCATCGGACTCGCGGTGGGCTGGCTGGGCGCCTTGGGACTGCGGCACGTGGCGCTGCCCGCCTCCGGCCTCTACCCGATCGCCGTCATGGCCATCGCGGTCACCGCCTACGCGGCCGGCGCCATCGCCCACGGCAGCGGCTTCCTCGCCGTCTACCTCGCCTCGATGCTGCTGGGCAACGCCAAACTGCCGCACTGGCCCGCCACCCGCGGCTTCGCCGAGGGGCTCGGCTGGATCGCCCAGATCGGCATGTTCGTCCTGCTCGGCCTGCTCGTCACCCCGCACGAACTGGGTGACGACATCGTGCCCGCGCTGGTCATCGGGCTGGCGCTCACCATGGTGGCCCGCCCGCTGAGCGTCGTCGTCTGCCTGATGCCGTTCCGGGTTCCCTGGCAGGAACAGACACTGATGTCCTGGGCCGGACTGCGCGGCGCCGTGCCCATCATCCTGGCGACGATCCCGATGGTGCAGGGCGTCGCCGGGAGCGAGCGGATCTTCAACATCGTCTTCGTCCTGGTCGTCGTCTACACCCTCGTCCAGGGGCCGACCCTGCCCTGGCTGGCCCGCAAGCTGCGCCTGGGCGCGGACTCCGCCGCCGACCTCGGCATCGAGTCGGCGCCCCTGGAGCGGCTGCGCGGGCACCTGCTGTCGGTCGCCATCCCGGCCGGGTCGAGGATGCACGGCGTGGAGGTCGCCGAGCTGCGGCTGCCGAGCGGGTCCGCCGTCACCCTCGTCGTGCGCGGAGGGGAGTCGTTCGTACCGCTGCCGTCGACGGTGCTGCGCCGCGGGGACGAGCTACTGGTCGTCACCACGGACCCGGTACGGGACGCCGCCGAACGGCGCCTGCGCGCGGTCGGCCGGGGCGGCAAGCTGGCCGGCTGGCTGGGCACCGACGGACCGCAGGCGGCACGCTGACGGACGGCGGACGGGACGCCACCGGACCGCAGGGGGACACCGACGGACCGTAGGGGGACACCGACGGACCGCAGGCAGGACGCTGACGGACGGCGGACGGGACGCCACCGGACCGCAGGCGGGACGCCGGCGGCGTGCCCGGCTTCACAGCGGACGTCAGGTGATCCCTGTACGATGCAGGCGACCCCCAGATCGAACCAACTCTGCCTGACGCAGAGCTGGCGCGACCGTATGGCGGCCGGGACGCCCTGAGCTGTGGCGCCGGTATCTACCGCAGTCAGCGCAAGAGGACAGCTCTCGGCGCCCCCGCACGACCCGCGCGGGCCGCTACCAGGTGGCAGAAAGGCACGGGCCGTGGCATCCACGGTCACCACGTCGAAGGACTCGGCGGCCACCTCCCGACCGGGATACGGCCGGCTGCTGCGCACGCGCGGCGCGTGGACGTTCCTGCTCCCCGGCTTCGCGGCCCGCCAGCCGTTCGCGATGCTCACCCTCTCCATCGTGCTGCTGGTGCAGCACACCACAGGCTCGTACGGCGCGGCCGGCGCCGTCGCGGCCGTCACCGGCGTCTCCATGGCGCTGTTCGCCCCCTACAGCGGCCGTCTCGCCGACCGCCACGGTCAGCGTGCCGTCCTCGTGCCCGGCGTCCTCGTCCACGCGGCGGCCGGACTGGCCCTCACCGCGCTGGCGCTGTCCGACGCGCCCCTGTGGGCGCTGTTCGCCGCCGCCGTGCCCACGGGTGCCTCGGTGCCGCAGATCGGGCCCATGGTGCGGGCCCGCTGGGGCGTGCGGCTCAAGGGCTCCCCGCTGCTGACCACCGCGGCGGCCTTCGAGTCCGTGACCGACGAGTTCACCTTCGTCGTCGGACCGCTGCTGGCGACGGCCCTGTGCACGGCCGTCGACCCGGCCGCGGGCCTGCTCACCGAGGCCGCGCTGACGCTGGTCGGCGGTCTGCTGTTCGCCGCGCAGAAGGGCACGCAGCCCGAGACGGGCCGCGACGGGCACGCGCGCGCGGAGCACGTCTCCGCGCTGCGCGTCCCCGGTGTGCGCGTGCTGATCGTGACGTTCCTGGGCATCGGTTCCGTCTTCGGCGGCATGCAGGTCTCGCTGGCCGCGTTCACCGAGTCGATCGGCGAGCCCGGACTGAACGGCGTCCTCTACGGCGTCTTCGCCGCGGGCAACATGCTCTCCGGCATCGCCTGCGGCGCGATCGTCTGGAAGACCGCCCCGCAGCGGCGCCTGGTGATCGGCTACACGGCGCTCGCGCTGACCGCGTCCGCCCTGTGGACCGCCCACTCGGCCCTGCTGCTGGCCGGGCTCGGCCTGCTGGTCGGCATGTGCATCGCACCGGCCCTGATCACCGGTTACACACTGGTGGAGAACCTGGTCCCGGCGGGTGCCCGCACCGAGGCCTTCACCTGGCTGACCGGCGCCGTCGCGCTCGGCCAGGCGGCGGCCGTGACGGTCGCGGGGCAGCTGGAGGACCGCCTGTGGGGCGGCGCCGGCTTCCTGGTCCCGATGGCCGGTACGGTGCTGGCCCTCGCGACGCTGCTGGCGCTGCGGTCGCGGCTGGCCGCGGCCCCGCGCGGGCGCACCGTCGCACGTGGCGTCGGTCACCGCGAGTCCGTCGCAGTGGACTGAACCCGCGGAATACGTCAAGATGGACCGTCGTTAGCACTCATCGAGTGAGAGTGCCAGGAGGAAGACAGTGCCGACCTACCAGTACCAGTGCACCGAGTGCGGCGAGGGCCTCGAGGCGGTGCAGAAGTTCACTGACGACGCCCTGACCGAGTGCCCCAACTGCCAGGGCCGCCTGAAGAAGGTTTTCTCGGCGGTCGGCATCGTCTTCAAGGGCTCCGGCTTCTACCGCAACGACAGCCGCGGCTCCTCGTCGAGCAGCTCGCCGGCGTCGTCGAAGCCGTCGAGCAGCTCGTCCACGACGTCTTCCTCCTCCTCGGGTTCGAGCTCGCCGTCCGGCTCGTCGGCCGGCTCCTCCGGTTCGGGCAGCTCCACCAGCAGCACCGCCGCGTAGGGCCGCTTCTCACGGATTCTTACGGAACCCCGTCGTCCGCCGACGACGGGGTCTTCGGCGTTTCCGGGTGCGGTTAGGGTGCGGGCATGGCGAACATGGCGAAGGCCGGGATCGGCGTGATCGGCGGCTCCGGTTTCTACTCCTTCCTCGACGACGTGACCGAGGTCCAGGTGAACACCCCGTACGGGGCGCCCAGCGACTCCCTCTTCCTCGGCGAGGTGGCCGGCCGGCGGGTCGCCTTCCTGCCCCGGCACGGACGCGGCCACCACCTGCCGCCGCACCGCATCAACTACCGGGCCAACCTGTGGGCACTGCGGTCGGTCGGTGTGCGCCAGGTCCTCGGGCCGTGCGCGGTCGGCGGCCTGCGCCCCGAGTACGGGCCGGGCACGCTGCTGGTGCCGGACCAGCTCGTGGACCGTACGAAGTCCCGGGCGGGCACCTACTTCGACGGGCTGCCGCTGCCCGACGGCACGGTACCGAACGTGGTCCACGTGTCGCTGGCCGACCCCTACTGCCCCACCGGGCGGGCCGCCGCGCTGAAGGCGGCACGGGGCCGGTACTGGGAGCCGGTGGACGGCGGCACGCTGGTCGTGGTCGAGGGGCCGCGCTTCTCCACCCGCGCCGAGTCGCTGTGGCACCGGGCGCAGGGCTGGTCGGTGGTGGGCATGACCGGTCACCCCGAGGCGGCGCTCGCCCGTGAGATGGAGCTCTGCTACACCTCCCTGACCCTGGTCACCGACCTGGACGCCGGCGCCGAGACCGGTGAGGGCGTCTCCCACGACGAGGTGCTGCGGGTGTTCGCCGCCAACGTGGACCGGCTGCGGGGCGTGCTCTTCGACGCGGTGGCCGCGCTGCCGGCGACGGAGGACCGGGACTGTCTGTGCGCGTCGGCGCTGGGCGGGATGGACCCGGGGTTCGCGCTGCCGTAGCCGGTGGCGAGGCAGAAGCCGGTGGCGAGGCAGAAGCCGGTGGCGGGGCGGAAGCCGGTGGCGGGGCGGAAGCCGGTGGCGGGGCGGAACGTCCCGTTCGGGTGGGGGAGTTCTCCACAGGGCCGTGGTACGTCCCCAGGGCCCGGCGGGGCGCGGCGCGAGGCCTCATCGTGGGAGTCGCAAGCCGGTCCCTCGTCGCAGGTGGTGGTACCCGTGTCCCGTCCTCCCTCCCCGCTCCGTTCCCCCTCTTCCCCCCGCCCGCCCGGCCCTGAGGTCCCTCCCCCGTGCGAGGTGCCGCACTTCGCCCCGGTGCGGGTGCGCGGCGGCCTGCCGCTCCCGGGCGGGCTCGTACGGCACCGGAGGCGGGCCATGGCACTCGGTCTCGCGGTCACGGCGGCGGCGCTGGTGGCGGCGG
>NZ_NCTE01000615.1 GCF_002114215.1 Streptomyces sp. 13-12-16
GCTGGCCGCGGCCCGGCCGACGGCCGTGAACCGGCTCCGTCTGGCCACGCTCGAATCGGAACTGAGGGCCCCGGACGGCTGGGCCCGCTTCGAGGACCGGTAGCAACGCCGCCCGTCCGCAACGTGGTTGCAACGTCCGTGTCCTTACGCTCCGGTGCGGAGCTGCCCAACGGCGGGCAGCGCTGCCGAAGGAGGCCAGTTCCGCATGACCCGTTACGCGGCGCCCGGGAGCGAGGGCGCGATCGTCTCCTACCAGTCCCGCTACGACCACTTCATCGGCGGCGAGTACGTACCCCCGGTCGCGGGGCAGTACTTCGAGAACCCGAGCCCGGTGAACGGCCGGCCGTTCACCGAGGTGGCACGTGGCACGGCGGAGGACGTCGAGGCGGCGCTCGACGCGGCGCACGCGGCCGCGCCCGGCTGGGGGCGCAGGCCGGCGTCCGAGCGGTCCGACATCCTGCTGAAGATCGCCGACCGCATGGAGGCCAACCTGGAATCGCTCGCGGTGGCGGAGAGCTGGGAGAACGGCAAGCCCGTACGGGAGACCCTGGCGGCCGACATCCCGCTGGCCATCGACCACTTCCGCTACTTCGCCGGGGTCGTACGCGCCCAGGAGGGCTCGCTCAGCGAGGTCGACGACGACACGGTCGCCTACCACTTCCACGAGCCGCTGGGCGTCGTCGCCCAGATCATCCCGTGGAACTTCCCCATTCTGATGGCGACGTGGAAGCTCGCGCCCGCCCTCGCCGCGGGCAACGCGGTCGTCCTCAAGCCCGCCGAGCAGACACCGGTCTCCATCCACTACTGGCTGAGCCTCGTCTGCGACCTGCTGCCGCCGGGCGTGCTGAACATCGTCAACGGCTTCGGCCCGGAGGCCGGAAAGCCGCTCGCCTCCAGCCCGCGAGTGGCGAAGGTGGCCTTCACCGGCGAGACGTCCACGGGACGGCTGATCATGCAGTACGCGGCCGAGAACCTGAAGCCGGTCACGCTGGAGCTGGGCGGCAAGTCGCCGAACATCTTCTTCGACGACGTGTGGGAGAAGGACGACGAGCTGCGCGACAAGGCCCTCGAAGGGTTCACGATGTTCGCGCTGAACCAGGGCGAGGTGTGCACGTGCCCCTCCCGGGGGCTGATCCAGCGCGGCAACTACCCCGACTTCCTGGCCGCGGCCGTCGCCCGCACCGAGCTGATCAGGCCCGGACACCCGCTCGACACCGACACGATGATCGGCGCGCAGGCCTCCAGCGAGCAGCTCACCAAGATCCTGTCCTACATCGACATCGGCCGGCAGGAGGGCGCCAAGGTCCTCACGGGCGGCGAACGCGCCGAGTACGGCGGTGACCTGAAGGGCGGCTACTACGTGCAGCCGACCATCTTCGAGGGCGACAACCGGATGCGTGTCTTCCAGGAGGAGATCTTCGGCCCCGTCGTCTCGGTGGCCTCGTTCGACGGCTTCGACGACGCGATCAAGATCGCCAACGACACGTCGTACGGCCTCGGCGCGGGCGTGTGGACCCGCGACATCAACACGGCCTACCGCGCCGGGCGCGCGATCCAGGCGGGCCGCGTCTGGACGAACTGCTACCACGCCTACCCCGCGCACGCCGCGTTCGGCGGCTACAAGCAGTCCGGGATCGGCCGGGAGACACACAAGATGATGCTGGACCACTACCAGCAGACGAAGAACCTGCTGGTGTCGTACTCGCCGAAGAAGCTCGGGTTCTTCTAGACGCATGAAAAAAGGCGCCTGAACTGGGCTTTCACCCGTCAGGCGCCTGTCACCCAGACCGCTTTCGACCGAGCCCGGATCACGCGCCAACTCCCAGTTCCTCCCACTGCCGCACCCCTCCTGACCAGTGTTTCCGGACCAGTCACGGACCAAATCCCGGTTCGGTCCTCGGCTGCTTCACCTTGGCCGGCGCGCTGCCACTCGTTCGTGACTCCACCCACGCGTAAACGCGCGGGCTTCCTGCGTCGGTGGCTAAGCCGCCGCGCAGAGGACCAGCCCGGCCCTGTTGAGGACGTTCGTCGCGCCGACGTGGTCCGCGTTCGCTTCGAACCCGCATCTGACACATTCGAACTTCGCTTGAGTGACACGGTTCTCCTTCGCGACGTGCCCGCAGTCGGGGCATGTGCGGGAGGTGTTGCGCGCGTCCACCAGGACCATGAGGCGACCGGCTCTTTCAGCCTTGTTCGCCAGGATTCCGAGGAACTGTGCCCAACCCGCGTCGAGAATACTGCGGTTGAGCCCGGCCTTCGCTGCGGCGCCGTTCGGCAGGAAGGTGCCGGGCTGCTCGGGGTCGGCCTTGGGCGCGGGGCTCTTGGCCATGCCCGCGGTGTTCAGCCGCTCGTGCGCGATCACGTCGTGGTCGGTGATGAGCGCGCGGGCGGTCTTGTGGTGGAAGTCGGCGCGCTGCCGCCGGATCTTCGCGTGCAGCTTGGCGACCTTCTGGGCGGCGGCGCGGTGGCGTTTGGTGCGCTGCCGGGTCCGCTTCGGGAACGTCGCGAGGTGCCGCTGCGCTTCGGCGAGTTCGTCGGCCATCACCTGGAGGAAGCGCGGGTTGGCGATGTGTTCGCCGTTCGAGGTGGTGAGGAAGTGGGTGATGCCCATGTCGATGCCGACGTTTCCCCCGGTGGGTGGCAACTCCTCGGCGGGCACGTTGTCGCAGGCGAGGACGGCGTACCAGCGGTTGCCTTCGCACTTCACGCTGATCGTCTTGACGCGGCCCTGTACGGGCCGGTGCCGGTGCACGCGGACGTGCCCGACGCCCTGGAGGCGGACGCGTGTCTGCGCATCGTGTGGGGTGGAGTCCCAGCGGCAGCCGTCACCGTCCTTGGGGAAGGTGACGGTGTCGAAGTGGCCGACGCCCTTGAAGCGTGGGTAGCCCGGTGTCTGCCCGGCCTTGACGCGCCGGAAGAACGCCTGGAAAGCCTTGTCGAGACGGCGCAGGGTGGCCTGCTGGGAGGAGAACGACCAGCGCCCTTGGCGCTCGGGATCGAACGCGCGGATCTCCTTGAGCTGGGCGGACTGGTCGCCATACTTGATGCTGGTCTTGGATGCGTGCTGGTAGGCGTCCCGCCGCTCCTGCAGCGCCGCGTTGTAGAGCGAGCGGTGGTCCCGCAACATCTCGCCCAGCGCGACGGTCTGACGGGCCGTGGGGCGCAGGAGGAACTTGTACGCGCGGATCACGAGCCGTCCCCCTTCTTCCACGGGCGTTCCCACTGGGTGTTGATGTACTTCTCCACCGTCGCCGCCGAGACGGCTCCGACCGATGCCGCGAAGTACGACGACGACCACAAGGTAGGCATCCGCGACTTCAGGTGCGGGAACTCCTCGCGCAGCACGCGGGAGGTGAAGCCCTTGAACTGGTTGGCCACATATGAGGCCGATGCCTTCGGGTCGTGCTTGACGAACAGGTGGACATGGTCGGGCATCACCTCAAGGGCGATGATCTCCCAGCCGCGTTCGTCCGCCTTCTGTCGGATCAGTTCGTCCAGGCGTTCCGCGACCCGGCCGCCGAGGACCGGACGGCGGTACTTCGGGCACCACAGCACGTGGAGCCCGAGGTCGTACACGCCACCAGAAAACCGGCGAACCTTCCTGGTCACAGTCACACGATCACTATACATGTGCCGCATGTCTATTGCGGCAGAGAGGTCAGCCGAGGTGAACAGTGCAGATCCGTGCACCCGGTTGAGGTCAGAGCAACCCAGAGAAGCCATTCCCCACCCCGCTAAAGCGGGGCGTCCCCTGGCTAGGTCCTGATGGTGGTCCGCCTCCTCTCACAGCCGCCGCAGCCAGTCGTCCGCGACGCCGCTCGGCACTCGCGTGTCGTTCTGGAACCCGGAGTCGTCGAAGCGGTGGGTGAGCTGGTCCACGACGTCGACGACCCCATCGGTCCTGCGGGTCATGGCCACGGCGACCTCGGTTTCGCTCTTGCGTTCCATCTGACCGTGCAGCGTGACGACTCCCTCGGTCACGGTGACGTCGATGCTGCCGGTGACCAGCCACAGTCCGCGTTCCAGCACCTCGTGGACCACTTCCTCGCGGATCTCCGCGTCCGGGCGGAGGAAGGTCCACAGCAGGTCGTGCCGGGTGACGACGCCGACCAGGCGGTCTTCCTCGTCGAGCACCGGGAGCCGGTTCACCTGGTGCCGGACCATGGTGCGGGCGGCCTCGACGACGGTGTCCTCGGTGTGCACGCCGACGGCGGGGGAGGTCATCAGACCGCCTGCCGTCCGGGCCCGCGCCTTCGCCGCCCGCCGACGGGCGCGGGGCGTCAGCCGCGCGAGGCGGAACCGCGGGGGCGGCTCGTAGGCGAGTGGGGTCGCGGCCTGGTGGAGCATCAGGTCCGTCTCGGAGACGACGCCGATGACGTGCTCGTCGTCGTCCACCACGGGCAGTCCGCTGACGCGGTGTTCCGCGAGCAGCCTGGCGACGGCCTTGAAGGGGGTGCCGTACTCGGCGCGGACCACCTCGGTGGTCATCACGGAGCCGACCTTCTGGTTCCTCATGTCTGTTCCTCCTCAGCGCAGTCGGCGCAGACAGGGGTCCTGCGGCCGGCGTGGCAGCAGGCGTATCCGCGCGTCGAGGACGGTGACCTCGCCGGGTGTGGCGAGGACCGGGTTGAAGTCGGCTTCGGCGAGCTGCGGCAGGTCCGTGGCCATCAGGGACAGCCGGTGGAGTACCTGCTCCAGCCCTTCCAGGTCGACGGGGCCGCCGCCTTGCGTGCCGAAGAGCAGGGGGGCGCAGCGCGGGGCGGTGATCAGGTCGTGCACGTCCTGACCGGTGAGCGGGGCGAGGCGGGCGGCGTGGTCGGCGAGCACCTCCGTCGCCGTGCCTCCCAGGCCGAAGACGACGAGCGGGCCGAAGACGCCGTCCTGGACGACGCCGGCGAACAGCTCGGTGCCGCGGGATGCGAGCGGCTGGACGACGACACCGGTCATGAGTCCTTCGAAGCGGGTCCGCAGGTCCTGGAAGGCCGTGCGTACCCGGGCCTCGTCGCGCAGGTCGAGGTGGACGGCGTGCTGGAGGCTCTTGTGCACGAGTCCGGGCCAGTGTGCCTTGAGGACCACTCGGCCGTCGGTGCCGCGCAGGCGTTCGGCGGCGCGTACTGCGTCGTCCTCGGTCTCGGCCCAGGCCCAGGGCAGCTGGGGGATGCCGTAGCAGGACAGGAGCTCGGCGCAGGCACGCGGGTCCAGCCAGCCTCCGTCCGGCTGCTGGGCGAGGAAGTCGTCCGCCAGGGCTTGCGCACGGGAGGTGTCGATGTCGTCCGGGTCCGGCACGGTGCCGACGGGCCGGGCGAGCCAGGCCGCCCGTCGGGCGGCGTGGGCCAGCGCTCGTGCCGCCGCCTGCGGTTCGGCGTACGAGGGGACCGCCTCGCCGTCGGCGACGGGCAGCAGGGTGACCGGCAGGTCCTGTTCCAGGCGTACGACGATGACGGGTTTGGCCCGGCGGCCGGGCCCCCGGGTGACGGCTCGGACCAGGTCGTCACCCGTCGCCGCGGCGACCGCGGTGGGGACGAGGGCCACCAGGACCGCGTCGACGGTCGGGTGACCCGCGAGCCGCTCGACGCAGGTGCTCAACGCGTCCTCGGTCACGGCGGCGGTGGCGTCCACGGGGTTGCCGGCGCTCGCTCCGGCGGGCAGCGCGGCGAGCAGGTCGTCGGCCAGTTCGGGGCTGGGCGGGTTCAGGACCAGTCCGGCCTCGGCGCAGGCGTCGGCGGCCAGGACTCCCGCGCCGCCGGCGTTGGTGATCACGGTGACGCGGGTGCCGGCCGGCAGTGGTTGTGCGTGCAGCAGGGCCGCCGTTTCCAGCAGTTCGCCGACGGAGCGGGTCGCGGTGACGCCCGCCTGGGTGAACAGGGCTTGGCGGGTCATCGTGCCGGTGGCCGCGGCGGCGGTGTGGGAGGCGGCGGCTCGGCGGCCGGCGTCGGTGCGTCCGGCGTCGACGGTCAGCACGGGCATCCGCCGGGTGACGCGCCGGGCGGTGCGGGAGAAGGCCCGCGGGTTGCCGAAGGACTCCAGGTGGAGCAGGGCGAGGTCGGTGCGGTCGTCGCTCTCCCACCACTGGAGCATGTCGTTGCCGCTGACGTCGTACTTGTCGCCGAGCGACGCGAACGTGGAGACGCCGATGCCCAGGCGGGACAGTCCCTCCAGCAGGGCGATGCCGACGCCGCCGGACTGCACGGCGACCCCCGCGGTCCCGGCGCGCGGGTGCGCGGCGGCGAAGGTGGCGTCGAACCGGTGCCCGGGAGCGGTGTTGGCGACACCGAGGCAGTTGGGGCCGGCCAGACGCATGCCGTAGGTGCGGCAGGCGGTGAGCAGGGCATCGGACTGCTCGGTGTCGAGTCCGGCGGAGACCACGACCAGGGCGCGTACGCCCGCCTTGCCGCACTCCTCGGCGACGGCGGGCAAGGACACGGCCGGACTCGCCACGACCACGAGGTCAGGAGTCACGGGCAGGACGCTGACGGACGGGTAGGACGGTACACCGAGGATCACCTTGGCGGCCGGGTTCACGGCGAACAGGCGGCCGGTGAAGCCGTCCCGGTGGAGGTGGTGCAGCAGGGCGCGTCCCACCGAGCCGGGCCGGCGGCCGGCCCCGACGACGGCGATGGACCGCGGCCTCAGCAACGGCTCCAGACTGGCCACGTCGGCGGCCCTGCCTCGGGCCTCCGTCGCCGTCAGGTAGGTCTCGTCCTCGTGCAGGTCGATGACACAGTGGACCTCGGGGCCGTCGAACCGCCGGGTCGTGGTGAGGCCGAGATCGGCGAAGAGCCGCAGCACTTCGTGGTTCTCGCTGAGGGCGTCAGCGGTGAAGGCGGTGATGCCGTCGGCACGGGCGGCCGAGACGAGGTGCTCGACGAGCAGGGTCCCCACGCCCCGGTGGTGCAGGCCGTCGGCGACCGCGACGGCGAGTTCGGCGGTCTGCGGCGCATCGTCGTCGGAGTGGTACTCGACGAGACCGACGACCTGTCCCGCCCGTTCGGCGAGCAGGGCCCGGTGCCCGCGCCGGGCCGGCGCGCACACGTTGTCCGCGGCCAGGCCGGCTGAGCGGAGGCCGGCGGAGAAGAACCGCAAGCGAAGATTTTCCGGGGACATCTCCGCGTAGAGACCTTCCAGTTGGTCATGGTCCCCGGGCTCCACGGCACGGATGCGGATGGTGGTTCCGTCCGCGAGCAGTGCGTGGACTGCGGGGCGGTGCGGCATGTCGTCCTTCATGGCGGCTCTCCTCCGATCCGCTCGAGGCTTTCGACGTGTCGGGCATCTGTCGCGACGACGGCCACCCCCAGAGGCTGACCGGGGCACCTGGAGGGCCGGTCGGCCCCGTCTCGCGCCGGTCGTCCCGCTCGGCGGCGACTTCGGGTCATCACACCGTGTCGGGGACGACCGCGACCGGGCAGGCGGAGTGGTGCAGGAGCGTGTGGGCGATCCGGCCGAGGCGGTGCCCGAACTGCCCGGGATGCCGTCGGCCGACGATCAGCAGGTCCGCCTCGTGCGAGGCGGCCAGCAGCGCTCGGCGGGCGGGTCCCTCGACCGTGTGCCAACGCAGGCGCACGTCCGCCGGGGCGCCGGCGAGCGCGGCCTCCAGTTCCTTGGCCGCCCGTTCCTCGTGCAGGCGCTCGGGCGTGCCGGTGAGCAGCGGGTGGTCGGCCGTGTCGTGCGCGGGGCACCGCCACGCCCGCACCGCGTCCAGGGCG
>NZ_NCTE01000616.1 GCF_002114215.1 Streptomyces sp. 13-12-16
GGCCGCGCCGGCTCCCCGGCCGAGTCCCCGCTCCGCCGCCCCGTCGTCGTCCCCGGCGCCGGCGAGTACCCCGGAAGGGCCCGCCGGCCCGGCCGCACGCCGGCCCGTGGACCGCACGTGCTCTCTGTCGGATCCACGACGCCCTGCGGGGCGTCCTGAGGTGCTGGACCCGTATCCGCCCCCCTGCCGCCGGCCCCTGCCCAGCGGACCGCACACGACATCAAGATCGAGAGAGCCCCGACGGAGTCCTGCCGGCTGCCGGGTGTCCCACCAATGGCCGAGGCCGGCAGGACGCACCAGGTGCGTCGTGAGTTGCTGAAAGACGACACCGGTGCTGACGGCGCACCCGACGACCCGGACTTCGCCAGGAGGCCGCCCCGCGTCCCCCGAGCCCGTCGAGGGGGCGCCACGCAGTGCGCCGGTGAGGAAGGAAGCCAGGGGCGGGCCCGAGCCTCAGGAGCGGTGGATGAGCGCAGACGGTCACGGAGCCGGTGTCGTGGAAGTCGTCCTCGGACCGGACCGTCGGGCGGGGGACGGGACGGAGGAACTGCGGGCGGGTTTCGCCGAGCGGCCCCGTCGGATCCCGCACCGCTACGGATACGACGCGGCAGGATCACAGTTGTTCGAGGAGATCAGCCGCTTGCCCGCGTACTACCCTCCCCGCTCGGAACGCAAGCTGTTGCGGGCCCATGGGAGCGACATGGCGCGTCTGTCGAACGCAACCGAACTCGTCGACCTCGGAGCCGGCAGCGCGGAGAAGTCGGAGATCCTGCTGGCGGCCATGGACGCGAACAGGACCCTTCACGGCTACACGGGAATCGACGTGAGTCCCCAGCCGCTGCGGGCGGCCGCCCTGCGCATCAGGGCCCGGTGGCCGACGGCCCGTGTCACGGTCGTACACGGCGACTTCGCCACCGCTCTGCCGTGGATCCGAGACCGCGGGGCGGGGCGTCTCATGGCGATGCTCGGCAGCACCTTCGGGTGTCTGACACCGCCCGAGCGGTTCGCCTTCCTGCGCGCTCTGCGGGCCTGCTGCGGGCCGCGCGACCACGTTCTGCTCTGCGCCGACCTCTTCCAGCCGGTGAACACCGTGCGCCGGGCGTACCAGGCCGGATACGAGGGGGAGCGGCCGGTGCGCCGGCTGTTCGCCCTCAACACCCTGACTCACCTCAACAGAGCGTACGGGGCCGATTTCGACCTCGGCTGCTTCGAGCCGGAAGTGGTCTACGACGTCCCCCTCCGGCAGATACGGGGTGAGATCCGTAGCACCAGGCGCCAGCGGGTGGCCCTCCCGGGCCTCGGCCTGACCCTTGACCTCGCCAAGGACGAGACGCTCGTTCACGATGTCCTGCACAAGTTCGAGCTGAGCGAACTCGTGCGTGAGCTGGAATCCTTCGGGTTCCGGTACCGTCGGCACTGGGTGGAGGGGGAGTGCCAGTACGCGGCCGTGCTGCTGAACTGAGGAGCTCCCGAAGAGCCGTTGCGTGACCCCACGCGCTCCGGAGTGCCTGACGGCAAGCACCCGAAGGGCGTTCGCAGCAGGCGCATTGCCCTTGATGTTCTGGTGAGTTCCTCGTCAGGCGGGAGCGGGCTGCTCACCGACGCAGCGGATCTCGGCGTGGGCGGTGTCGTGCCGTCGCTTCCACCGTTTGAGCCGACGGCCCCGGAACGGGACACGAACGAAGCCGCCGGCGCCCCGGTACGCCTTGTCCGTCCAGTGCTTGACTCCCGTCTCCGTGAGGGCGTGGATGATCCCGTGTCGGTTGGACGGACCGTCGCGCCGGCACGGACCAGCTGTCTCTGCCCCCACAAAGCGGATCCGCTGCTCGAGCCGAACGGCGGACCCGGGTCGATTCCGGATCATCCGGTCGGCGAGGCACGTGAGCGGGCGGAGTGGGCAGGCCGCCAAGCGGCGTGGATCCGTCTGGCATACGGGGCGGCCGGGGGTCCTGCCCGCGCGCCGGGTGGCTGGCGGCTTTCGGCCTGACCATCCGGGTCGGGGCGACCCACAATGGCAGGTACATGCCGTAGGAGGTCGTCGTGAATCCCATGCGTTCCGGAAGACCCCGGACCATCCTCCGGGCCGTCGTCGTACTGGCGTTGCTCCTGGGCTGGTCCGCCGCCGCCGGATCAGCCGCGCACGCCGACCGGCGAGCGGGGCAGCAGGCGGCCGTCGCGGTGCGCGGGGGCGACACCCTCTACAGCACCGGCGCCCGCTGCACCGTGGGCTTCAACGCCCGCTCCGGCTCCACGCTGTACGCGCTCGTTTCGGGCCGGTGCGCCCAGGGCGCCCGTACCTGGTACGCCGACCCTGCCCTGACCATCGGTGTCGGCGTCACCGCAGGAGTGAGTTTCCCGGGCAACGACTACGCGAGCATTCGGTACACCAATACGGCGGTCGCCTACCCGGGCGAGGTCTCGCTGGGCGCCGGTGCCGGTACACGCGACATCACCGGCGCGGCGAATCCCGTCGTCGGGCAGTCCATCTGCCACGTCGGACGGACCACCGGATACCGCTGCGGGACCGTCCAGGCCGTGAACCTCACCATCAACTACGGGGGAGGAACCGTATACGGACTGTTCCGGTCGACCGTCTGCTCCGAGCCCGGAGACGCCGGCGGTCCGGCTTTCTCGGGCGGCACGGCTCTCGGCATCATCGTCGGCAGCAGCGGGAACTGCAGCTCGGGAGGCCTCACCTACTACCAGCCGGTGGTCGAGTGGCTGTCGGCGTACGGTCTGAGCGTCTACTGAGGCAGACGGACCGGCCGAGCACGCGAAGCTCCCCTGCGGCGCACCCGCCGGTGGGTACCCGACGGCTGCCCCTGCTGCTCGGCACCACCGGCGTCACGCAGGACGAGGCCGGCACCGGCGTCGCGCTCTCCACCGGGCCGGGACACTTCGGCGCCGGCCCACCCACCGCCCTGGCGGCGGTCCTCAAGCTCGTCGAGTCCGTCCTGGCACGAGCCCGGACCGCAGAGGGCGGGCGGACGGGCAGGGCTCGGCGTGTACGGGAGGCCCGGCGACAAGGAGAGAATGGGGCCATGGTGATGTGTAGGAAGTGCGGTGCGGAAAAGCGCCGTTGGCCTCGCTCCTGTTCCCGGTGCCGTTCCCGGGCGGACCGGGGGGAAGCGGCCGCGGACGCTGCAGAGCTGGCCGTGGAGACAGGACTGCTCGGGTGGGTCTGGCGAGGATTCGTGAGCGTTGTGCGGCTGATACTGCGCGCGGTCAACTGACCGCCCGGGCAGATCCGCCCCGCCGCCGAGCGCCGTGCCGCTGTTCGCCCGCGTCGTCCGGGCGGCCGCCCTCCGGCCGCCGCCCGCGGCCGTTGCGCCTCCCGTCTGCCGCGACCTGCGAGCAACCCGCCCTCGGCCCG
>NZ_NCTE01000617.1 GCF_002114215.1 Streptomyces sp. 13-12-16
GCCCTGGTCCGCCCCGCGTGCCGCCGCCAGCAACTCGCGTGCGGCCTGGAGCGGATCGCGCCGGTCCAGCCACTGCTCGGTCTCCGCGTGGGCGGCGGCCGGCGGGAAGACGGCGGTGCCGTCGAGCAGCGCGTCCGCGCCCTTGTCCACGAGGTCGCCGACGGCCGGCGCCTCGAACCCGGCCTCCAGCAGCCGGGCGCGCAGTCCGTACAGTCCGAGCGGGGTCAGCCGCACCATGCCGTACCGGGCGACGTCGGTGTCGTCGACCGGCGCGGCGGGCTCCTCGTCGGCGTCGGCCATCAGCGCCTCGTCCACCGGCCGGTACTCCACCAGCCCGACCGGCTCCAGCATGCGGAACTGGTCGTCCAGCCGCATCATCGCGTCGGAGACCTGCTCCAGGACGTCGTTGGTGGGTTCGGCCATGTCGTCGGGCACGATCACCGACGCGGCCAGCGCGGGCAGCGGCACCATCGTCCCGTCGGCGTCCTCCCCGCCCACGGTCAGCAGGTAGAGGTTGCCGAGCACGCCGTCCAGGAACTCCGCCTCGGCCTCCGGGTCCCAGTCCAGCGCGTCGAAGTCGATCCCCCCGGACCCCTCCCCCTCGGCGATGGCGTCGACCAGCCCGCCCAGGTCCGGAACGCTCGCGTCACCGACCACCGTCTCCAGGGCCGCGAGCCACACTCCGAGCACGTCCTGCGGCGACCCCCCGGTGAGCACCCCCAGCCCGTCCCCCGCGGTGACGGTCCCCTCCTCCTCGTCGACCACCTCGACGAGCCCGGTGTCCACGGCGACGCGCCAGGCCTCACTGGCGTCGGCGGCGGCGTCCTCCCCGGTCAGCCCCAGCTCCGCGGCGGCCGCCGGCAACTGCTCGTCGACGAGCCCGGCACCGGCGTCGACCCTGGTGTCCGGTCCGGCCCAGCGGGCGAGCCGGGCGGCCCGGGAGAGCACCGGGGTGGACAGGGCGTCGCGCGCCAGCTCCGCTTCGGGGTGCAGCCGCGCAGGCGGCAGGGTGGAGCTGTCTGACATCGGCTGTTTCTCCTAGGCCTCTCACGACTCGGCCACTCAGCCTAGACGGATTTCCACCCATGCCGCCCGCTTCATCTCCCCTTCGGCGGGCGTACATGGCCGAAACCTTGACAAGTGGCGGGGCCTGACAGGAGATTGACGCGCGTAGAAGAGGGTGGGTCACACGTCCCCGGAGGGAATCCGTTGCCGAGAAAGTCCGCGCGTCTCGCCGCGCTCACCGTCGCCGCCGCATGTTCCGCGGCGTCCGCCGTCGTCCTCACGTCGCCCGCGCACGCCGACACGGTGCGCATCCATGACATCCAGGGCGACACCCGCACCTCACCGCTGGCCGGGCAGCAGGTCACCGACGTGACCGGAATCGTCACCGGCATCCGCACCTACGGTTCGTCCCGCGGCTTCTGGATCCAGGATCCCGCCCCGGACGCCGACCCGGCCACCAGCGAGGGCGTCTTCGTCTTCACGGGCTCCACCACCCCCAAGGGTGTCGCCGTGGGTGACGCCGTCACGGTCTCCGGCACGGTCTCGGAGTACGTCCCCGGCGGCACGTCCTCCGGCAACCAGTCCCTGACGGAGATCACCCGCCCGGTCTTCACGGTCGTCTCCAGCGGCAACCCGCTGCCGGCCGCCACCACGCTCGACGCGCGTTCCGTCCCCGCCGCCTACACCCCCGAGCCGAACGGCTCGGTCAACGCGCTCCCCCTGCGGCCCGCCGAGTACGCCCTGGACCTCTACGAGTCGCTGGAGGGCATGAACGTCCGGGTCTCCGACACGCGCGTGGTGGGCGCCACCGACCCGTACACCGAACTCTGGGTCACGGTGAAGCCGTACGAGCACCGCAACCGCCGGGGCGGCACGGTCTACGGCTCCTACGACGCCCAGAACACCGGCCGCCTCCAGATCCAGTCGCTGGGCAGGGCGTCCGACTTCCCCGACGCGAACGTCGGCGACACCCTCACCGGCACCACCTCGGGGCCCCTGGACTACAACCAGTACGGCGGCTACACCCTCGTGGCCAACGAGCTGGGCACCCTCGAAAGCGCGGGCCTCGAGCGCGAGACGACCCGTGGGCAGCGTGCCACCGAACTGGCCGTCGCCACCTACAACGTCGAGAACCTCGACCCCTCCGACGACACCTTCGCCGCCCACGCCGCCGCGATCGTGAACAACCTCAAGTCCCCCGACATCGTGTCCCTGGAGGAGATCCAGGACAACAACGGCGCCACCGACGACGGCACGGTCGCCGCCGACCTGACGATGGCCAGACTGATCGACGCCATCGAGGCGGCGGGCGGCCCCCGCTACGACTGGCGCTCCGTCGACCCCGCCGACAAGCAGGACGGCGGCGAACCGGGCGGCAACATCCGCCAGGCCTTCCTCTTCAACCCCGCGAGGGTCTCCTTCACGGACCGCGCCGGCGGCGACGCCACGACCGCCACCGGTGTCACGAAGATCCGCGGCAAGGCGGCCCTGACCCTCTCCCCCGGCCGCGTCGACCCGGCGTCCGAGGCCTTCGACAACAGCCGCAAGCCGCTCGCCGGCGAGTTCACCTTCCGGGGCCGCACGGTCATAGTCATCGCCAACCACTTCGCCTCGAAGGGCGGCGACCAGGGCCTGACCTCCCAGTACCAGCCCCCGGCCCGCAGCTCGGAGACCCAGCGCCACCTCCAGGCGAAGGCCGTTCACGACTTCACGGCGAAGATCCTCAAGACCCAGAAGAACGCCGACGTGGTGGCCCTGGGCGACATCAACGACTTCGAGTTCTCGGAGACGACGGAGATCCTCGAAGGCGAGGGGGTCCTCTGGTCGGCGATCAAGTCCCTTCCCCGGTCGGAGCGCTACTCCTACGTCTACCAGGGCAACAGCCAGGCCCTGGACCAGATCCTGATCAGTCCGTCCGTCCGCCGCGGCGCCTTCACGTACGACAGCGTGCACATCAACGCGGAGTTCCACGACCAGATCAGCGACCACGACCCGCAGGTGCTCCGCTTCCGCCCGTAGGGAGGAGCAGCCGCCCACGGCGGTGAGGGGGCGGGGCGGGGATACCGGACCGCGGCGTCCGGCGCGTCGGCCCGGGCACCTGTGGGCGCCCGGTTCCGCGCCGGACCGAGGACGGTACCCCCG
>NZ_NCTE01000618.1 GCF_002114215.1 Streptomyces sp. 13-12-16
GCGGGAGCAAGGGCGGACGATCCGTCTCGACGAGTTCCCGGCCCGCTTGGACGTCACCTTCGTCAAGAGCGTGCGCGAGCAGCCGGAGTGGCTGTCGCTGGGCGAGGAGGACGGGGTACCGGAGCCGGTCCTGTGGTTCCCCCGGCCGCACGTGTTGAGCTTCTGGCTGGTGGACACGGACGGTCACCGGTTCACCCGGGAGGAGCGCACGGCGGGGCCGACGCTGCTGTGGCCGCACGGCGGCGGAGCCGGTGAGGGGGTGACGCTGCGGCTGGAAGGGGTGGCGTCGAAGGCGCGGGCACTGGAGATCGCGGAGGCGGTCGAGGAGGCAGGCCGGTAGCCCGGTGTCCCCGCGTCGTGAAATTCGTGGTGCGCCGACTGGGAACCCCGGCGGGGCGGCCGGTGTACCAGAAGTGACAGGCGGCTCGTGGGCGGGTCGCAGGGGGATCGACCGGCCGAGTGGGGGTCCGGATGCGCGGGTGGAAGGGCAGGATTCGACAACTGACGGCGGGCATGGGCGCGCTCACAGCGGCGCTGGCCCTGATGGTGTGGGGAGCGGCGCCGGCCTCCGCCGGGGGGCCGACGAGCGTGCTGGTGGTCTCGCCGGGGAGCGAGGAGACCGCCTCGCTGTACTACTCCGACGCGGAGTACGGACAGCTGGAGCGGCTGCTCGGCCCGTCCGACAGGGGCACCCGGGACAAGCCGCCGGAGGCCGACCTGGCCTCGGTCCGGTTGATCAACGTGTCGTGGATGCTGCACGACGTGACGCCCTGGCGGGTGGACCGGGTCTTCCTCGGGAGCATCGAGGAGGATGTGTGGATACACACGGCGGCGAAACTCCCGGAGACGCCGAACGGCGTCTGGCACCGCGCCGAGGACCCGTCCGACCTGCACAAGCTGCTGTACGGGCTGGGCGTGATGAGCCACACGACAGGGACCGACCCGGCCCCCGACATCTACCCGGTGCCCTGGGAGACCGAGACCACCGGCGCCACCGCGGGATCCGGCACACCGGGCTCCGGTGCGGAGCAGGACGCGGCGGCGGATTCGCGGACACGGGCCGCGTCGGGTGCGGGCGACGGCACCGACTGGTGGTGGGCGATACCGGGGATGGTGGCCGGAGCGGCGCTGGCCCTGGTGCTGCGCCCGTATGTGACGCGGTGGCCGCCGATCCGCCGACGGAAGGATGATCCGGGGCCACGGCAGGAGCTGCTGGACGCCTGATGACGGGCACGCGGCGGCCCGGTACATGACCGGACCGCCGCGGGGCGCGTCGAGCTGGGCCGGGCCGCCTCAGCCGAGGTCGATCTCCGGGTAGAGCGGGAAGCCGGCGACGAGGTCGGTGGCGCGGCGGGAGATCTCGTCGGCGACCTTCGCGTCGAGGACGTGGGCGGCCTTGGAGGGGGCGCCGGACTTGGTGGTGCCGGGCTCGGTCGTCGTCAGGACCCGGTCGATCAGGCCCGCGACCTCGTCCATCTCCGCCGTGCCCAGGCCGCGCGTGGTCAGCGCGGGGGTGCCGATGCGGATGCCGGAGGTGTACCAGGCACCGTTGGGGTCGGCCGGGATGGCGTTGCGGTTGGTGACGATGCCCGAGTCGAGCAGGGCGGCCTCGGCCTGGCGGCCGGTGAGGCCGTAGGAGGTGGCGACGTCGATCAGGTTGAGGTGGTTGTCGGTGCCGCCGGTGACCAGGGTGGCGCCGCGGCGCATCAGGCCCTCGGCGAGGGCGCGGGAGTTGTCGACGATGCGCTGGGCGTAGTCCTGGAAGGCGGGCTGCCGGGCCTCGGCGAGGGCGACGGCCTTGGCTGCCATGACGTGCGGGAGCGGACCGCCGAGGACCATCGGGCAGCCGCGGTCGACCTGGTCCTTGAGGGAGTCGTCGCACAGCACCATGCCGCCGCGCGGGCCGCGCAGCGACTTGTGGGTGGTGGTGGTGACGATCTGGGCGTGCGGGACCGGGTCGAAGTCGCCGGTGAGGACCTTGCCGGCGACGAGACCGGCGAAGTGCGCCATGTCGACCATGAGCGTGGCGCCGACCTCGTCGGCGATCTCCCGCATGATCCGGAAGTTCACCAGACGGGGGTAGGCGGAGTAGCCGGCGACGATGATCAGCGGCTTGAACTCGCGGGCGGAGGTGCGCAGGGCCTCGTAGTCGATGAGGCCGGTGGCCGGGTCGGTGCCGTAGGAGCGCTGGTCGAACATCTTGCCGGAGATGTTCGGGCGGAAGCCGTGGGTGAGGTGGCCGCCGGCGTCCAGGGACATGCCGAGCATGCGCTGGTTGCCGAAGGCCTGGCGCAGCTCGGCCCAGTCGGCCTCGGAGAGGTCGTTGACCTGGCGGGCGCCGGTCTTCTCCAGGAAGGGGGCCTCGACGCGGTCGGCGAGTACGGACCAGAAGGCGACCAGGTTGGCGTCGATGCCGGAGTGCGGCTGGACGTAGGCGTGGCGGGCGCCGAAGAGCTCCTTGGCGTGCTCGGCGGCGAGCGACTCGACGGTGTCGACGTTGCGGCAGCCGGCGTAGAAGCGGCGGCCGATGGTGCCCTCGGCGTACTTGTCGCTGAACCAGTTGCCCATCGCGAGGAGGGTGGCCGGGGAGGCGTAGTTCTCGGAGGCGATCAGCTTGAGCATCTCGCGCTGGTCGGCCACCTCCTGGCCGATGGCGTCGGCGACGCGCGGCTCGACGGTGCGGATGACGTCGAGCGCGGCTCGGTAGGCCTTGGAGGCGGGGGTGGGCTCGGCTGACATGGGGACCTCCGGACGTTGTGGTCGGCGTTCGGGTCGGCCCAGGCGCACGGCACATGTTTCGGACCCGGAGGGTCCGGGGCCGCTTCCCGATGGTTGTTCCCATCCTTGCGCGCCAGTCACGGCCCACGGTCACATTACCGGGTGGCACGAAGTGCCACGGGGAGGCGTCCACCATGCGGGCGTCGGCTCCGCCTCGTCGACGCGGGCGGCGCGCTAGAGGATCACGTGCGGCAGGAAGCGTGCGTACTCGTCCGTCACCGGGCCCGACGACTCCCTGATGCCCAGGCCCGCCGGCTCGTTCTCCACCACCCAGGTGCCGAGGACGACGTGGTTGCCGTCGAAGGTGGGGAGGGGGGCGAGTTGCTGGTAGCAGCAGGGTTCCTCGCGGGGGGCCGGGTCGGAGCCGGGCTCGTGGAGGGTCACTCCCGCGCCCTCCCGGCCGAGCAGGGGCTTGGCGACCCAGCCGGTGGTGTCCGCCAGGTCCCGTGGGCCGTCGAGGTGGGCGGGGAGGAGGTTGGGGTGGCCGGGGTGGAGCTCCCAGAGGATCGCCAGGAGGGCCTTGTTGCTGAGGAGCATCTTCCAGGCCGGCTCGATCCACAGGGTGGTGCCGGTGCCGCCGCCGTTGTCGAGGGTGTCGAGGACGTGGTCGGCGAAGCGGTCGGTGGTGAGCCACTCCCAGGGGTACAGCTTGAAGATGCTGCGGATGAACCGGAGCCCGTTGTCGACGAAGCGGCCGGAGAGGCGGTCCCAGCCGATCTCCTCCATGGAGAGCCAGTCGGTGTCGAGGCCGGCCTGCTCGGCGGTCTCCTTGAGGTAGGCGACGGTCATGAGGTCCTCGCCGAGTTCGTCGGCGGAGGAGTGGGCGAAGTACAGGGGGCTGCCCGGCGGGAGGAGGCCGGCCTGTTTCCTCCAGGCGTCGACGAGGCGTTCGTGGAGGGAGTTCCACTGGTCGGCGCCGGGGAAGCGTTCCTCCATCCAGAACCACTGGGGGGAGGCGGCCTCCACCAGGGAGGTGGGGGTGTCGGCGTTGTACTCCAGGAGTTTGGCCGGACCGGTGCCGTCGTAGCGGAGGTCGAAACGGCCGTAGACGGAGGGGAGTTCGGCGCGCCGGTGCCAGGCCTCGGCGACCACGCGGGCGATGCGCGGGTCGGTGATGCCGAGGTCGGCGAAGCGGTCGGCGGTGACGATGTGCTCGGCGGCGGCGAGACACATGCCGTGCAGTTCCTCGACGACCTCCTCCAGCGCCTCGACCTCCTCCAGGCTGAAGACGTAGTAGGCGCTCTCGTCCCAGTAGGGGCGCAGGGAGCCGTCCGGGTAGCGGGTGAGCGGATAGATGAGCCCCTGCTCCTCGACGGTCTCCTGCCAGCCGGGACGGGGCTCGGTCGTACGCCGTTCCATGATCCGGTCAGCCGCCGCTGCTGCCGGAGCCCGAGCAGCCGAAGCCGCCCCGGTCGACGGCCTCGCTGCGGCTGAAGGTGCCGTGGTCGGCGTAGCCGTTGCTGACGTCGGCGTCGTAGTACCAGTCGGCGTCGGTGCGGGTCTTGCCGATCGAAACGGAGGTGCTCCCGGAGGACTTGCAGTTCTTGTCGGCGACGACCTTGTAGCCGTTGAGGTAGTCGTAGCTGTCCCGGTCCACGCACCGCCGGTCCGGATCCGACCCGCACGCCGACAGTGCCGCCGCGAGCACACCCATCCCTCCGAGCACCACCGTGCTGGACCGCAGCCGCCGCCGTGTCTCCGCCATGCCCTTCACTCCCCCTCGCATACCCCCGGGTCACCTCTCCCGGCTCGCGGCGGACAGCCTAGAGACCGCCCGGACGGCACGCGCAGGAGCCCCCCGTCGGCGGCACTCCCCCGCCGTCCGTTTGCGGCTCTTGGTGCGTTATGCCGCCTTGGTACGTCAGGGCAGTGCCCGGCACAGGGCGTCCAGGGTGCCGGTCCAGGCGTGGTCCGGCGGGGTGGCGTAGCCGACGACCAGGGCGTCGCCCGCCGTGGTGGCGGTGGCGGGGTGGCGGAAGCGGGAGAGGCCGTGGACGGCGAGGTTCTGCCAGGTGGCGGCCTGGACCACGGACCGTTCGGTGCCGGGCGGGAGCCGGAGGACGGCGTGCAGGCCGGCCGCGATGCCGGTGATCCGGACGTCGGGGGCCCGGGTGGCGAGGGACTGGACCAGACGGTCGCGGCGGCGGCGGTAGCGCAGGCGGGCGGCGCGGACGTGGCGGTCGTAGGCGCCGGAGGTGAGGAACTCGGCGAGGGTGAGCTGTTCGAGGACGCTCACGGAGCGGCCGCCGCCGTGGGCGACGACGTCCGGGAGCAGGGACGGGGGCAGGACCATCCAGCCCAGGCGGAGGCCGGGGGCGAGGGACTTGCTGGCCGTGCCGAGGTAGGCCACGCGGTCGGGGTCGAGGTTCTGGAGCGCGCCGACGGCCTGGCGGTCGTAGCGGAACTCACCGTCGTAGTCGTCCTCCAGGATCAGTCCGCCGGTGCGGCGCGCCCAGTCGACGACGGCGGCGCGGCGCTCGGGCAGCAGGGCGCCGCCGAGAGGGAACTGGTGGGCCGGGCTGAGCAGCACCGCGTCGGCGGCGCCCGGGTCCTGTGCGCGGGTGCCGAGGGAGTCGAAGGGGAGCGGGATGGTGGTCAGGCCGGCGCGGGCGGCCAGGTCCCAGTGGGCGTCCAGTCCGTAGGACTCCACGGCGAGGGTGCGGGCGCCGCGGGCGCGCAGGACCTCGCAGAGGAGGCGGAGGCCGCCGGCGAAACCGGAGCAGACGACGATCCGTTCGGGGTCGGCGCGTACGCCCCGCACTCGGGCGAGGTAGTCGGCGAGGGCCGTGCGCAGTTCGGGGCGGCCGCGCGGGTCACCGTAGCCGAGGGCGTCGTGCGGGGCGGCGGCGAGGGCGCGGCGGGCGGCCTTGAGCCACTCGGCGCGGG
The DNA here is from genome assembly GCF_002114215.1 of Streptomyces sp. 13-12-16. Taxonomy (GTDB): domain Bacteria; phylum Actinomycetota; class Actinomycetes; order Streptomycetales; family Streptomycetaceae; genus Streptomyces. The sequence goes on from NZ_NCTE01000618.1 coordinate 5,665, forward strand.
GGAAGGAGGCGAGGTCGGGGGTGCCCGGGACGAGGTCGTACGGAAGCCGGCCGGGGGCGCGCGCCGGGGTGGGG
>NZ_NCTE01000619.1 GCF_002114215.1 Streptomyces sp. 13-12-16
CGCCGCCCCCGAGGACCTGCCGCCGCTCTTCCGCGGCATGGTCAGGAGCGGCCGCCGCACCGCCGCCGCCACCGACGCGGCCGGAGCGGCCGCCGCCCTCGCCGCCAGGCTCGGCGAACTCCGCGCCGACGAACGCGTCCGGTACGTCACCGACCTGGTCCGCGAACAGGCCGCCCGGGTCCTCGGCCACGCCACGCCGAAGGCCGTCGACGTGACCCAGGAGTTCCGGGAGCTCGGCTTCGACTCGCTGACCGCCCTGGAACTGCGCAACCACCTCTCCACGGCGACCGGGCTGCGCCTGCCGGCCACCCTGGTCTTCGACTACCCGACCCCCACGGCACTCGCCGAACACCTCGTCTCCGAACTGGCCCCCGGCGACGAGGACCCCCAGGGCCCCTCGCTGCTCGCCGAACTCGACCGCCTGGAAGCGCTCTTCGCGGCGGGCGAGCACGACGGGATCACCCGCGCGGGACTCGCCCTCCGGCTCGGCCGGATGCTGGACAAGGTGCGCGGCGGAACACCGGAAGCGACCGGCACCCCCGTGGACGACGCCTTCGAATCGGCCAGCGCCGACGAGGTGTTCGCCTTCATCGACAACGAACTCGGCCGCATGGGCGACCACTGAGACGAGCCGATCCACCACAGGAAGGTTTTCCCGTCATGCCCGATGACAAAAAGCTCGTCGACTACCTCAAGTGGGTCACGGCCGACCTGCACAAGACCCGTCGACGGCTGGAGGAGGCCGAGGCGAGCCGGCACGAGCCGATCGCCATCGTGGGCATGGCCTGCCGGCTGCCCGGCGAGGTCGCCTCCCCGGAGGACTTCTGGCGGCTGCTGGACGAGGGCCGCGACGGCATCACCCCGTTCCCCACCGACCGGGGCTGGGACCTCGACGCCCTCGGCGGCGAGGGAACGGGCAGCAGCGCCGCCGCCGAGGGCGGCTTCGTTGACGCCGCCGCCTTCGACGCCGGGTTCTTCGGCATCTCGCCGCGCGAGGCCGTCGCCATGGACCCGCAGCAGCGGCTCCTGCTGGAGACCACCTGGGAAGCGGTGGAACGCGCCGGCCTCGACCCGGTGTCCCTGCGCGGCTCCCGCACCGGCGTGTTCGTCGGCACCGCCGGCGTCGACTACGTCGGCGTCGTGATGAACTCCCGCGAGGACGCGGAGGGCCACGCCACCACCGGCCTCACCGCCAGCGTCGTCTCCGGCCGCGTCGCCTACGCCTTCGACCTCGCCGGGCCGGCGGTCACCGTGGACACCGCCTGCTCCTCCTCCCTGGTCGCCCTCCACCTGGCCGCCCAGTCCCTGCGCCAGGGGGAGTGCTCCCTCGCCCTGGCGGGCGGTGTCACCGTCATGTCCACCCCCATGGGTTTCTCCGGCTTCACCCGCCAGGGCGGCATCTCCACCAGCGGCCGCTGCAAGGCGTTCGCCGACTCCGCCGACGGCACCGGCTGGTCCGAGGGCGCCGGCGTCCTCGTCCTGGAGCGGCTGTCCGACGCCCGCCGCAACGGGCACGAGGTGCTCGCCGTGGTCCGCGGCTCCGCCGTCAACCAGGACGGCGCCTCCAACGGGCTCACCGCGCCCAACGGGCCCTCGCAGCAGCGTGTCATCCGGCAGGCCCTGGCCGGCGCCGGGCTCTCACCCGCCGACGTGGACGCCGTCGAGGCCCACGGCACCGGCACGCCCCTCGGCGACCCCATCGAGGCCCAGGCCATCCTCGCCACCTACGGCCAGGACCGGCCCGCCGACCGGCCGCTGCTGCTCGGCTCGGTGAAGTCGAACATCGGCCACTCCCAGGCCGCCGCCGGCGTCGCCGGCGTCATCAAGACCGTCCTGGCCATCCGCCACGGCGTGCTGCCCAGGACCCTCCACGTCGACGCGCCCTCCACCCACGTCGACTGGACCGCGGGCAACGTCCGCCTCCTCACCGAGCGCACCCCCTGGCCGGAGACCGGCCGTCCCCGCCGCGCCGCCGTGTCCTCCTTCGGCATCAGCGGCACCAACGCCCACCTCGTCGTCGAGCAGGCCCCCGAACCGGAGGAGTCGGAGCAGCCCGCTGCACCGACGGCCCACCCGACGGTCGTGCCGTGGCCGGTCGCCGGCAAGACGAAGGGCGCCCTGGAGGCGCAGCTCGCAGGCGTGTCGGCGCTGACCGACGCCACCGCGCTGGACGTCGGCTTCTCCCTGGCGTCGGGACGGTCGGTGTTCGAGCACCGGGCGGTCCTCCTCGCGGGCGCGGAGGGCGGTGCCCCCGTCGAGGTGGCGCGCGGTCGTGCGGTGGAGCGGTCGCTCGCCGTCCTGTTCTCGGGTCAGGGGTCGCAGCGGGCGGGGATGGGGGGTGAGCTGTATGCCCGGTTCCCGGTGTTCGCGCAGGCGTTGGATGCCGTACTGGCGCGTTTCGACGTGGAGTTGGAGCGTCCGTTGCGGGAGGTGATGTTCGCACCGGAGGGCACGCCGGAGGCGGAGCTCCTGGACACGACCGGTTACACGCAGCCCGCGTTGTTCGCGGTCGAGGTGGCGTTGTTCCGGTTGGTCGAAAGCTGGGGTGTGCGGCCGGAGTTCGTGGCCGGGCATTCCGTGGGTGAGATCGCGGCCGCGCACGTGGCCGGGGTGCTGTCGCTGGAGGACGCGTGCGCGCTGGTCGCGGCGCGTGCCCGGCTGATGCGGGAACTCCCGGCGGGCGGCGCCATGATCGCCGTACAGGCCACCGAGGAGGAGATCGCTCCGAGGCTGACGGACGACATCGCCCTGGCGGCGGTGAACGGTCCGGACGCGGTGGTGATCGCGGGTGTCGAGTCCGAGGTCGTGGCGCTGGCGGAGGAGTTCGCGGAGAAGGGTCGCAAGACGCAGCGTCTGTCGGTGAGTCACGCCTTCCACTCGCCGTTGATGGAGCCGATGCTCGACGCCTTCCGCGAGGTCGCGGAGGGACTGACGTACGCCGAGCCGCGCATCCCCGTCGTGTCCAACGTGACCGGCGAGATCGCGGACCCGGAGCTGCTGTGCTCGGCCGACTACTGGGTGCGTCACGTCCGTGGCACGGTGCGTTTCGCCGACGGCGTGCGCGCGCTGGCCGACGGGGGAGCGGACGCCTTCCTGGAACTGGGACCCGGCGCCGTCCTCACCGCCCTGACCCGTCAGACCCTCGGCGACGAGGCGGACGTCGTGGCGGCGCCCGCCCTGCGCGCCCGGCTCGACGAACAGACCGCGCTGCTCACCGGGCTGGCCGAACTGCACGTCGCGGGCGTCCGCGTCGACTGGACCGCCTTCTTCGAGGGAACCGGCGCCCGCCGCACCGACGTCCCCACCTACCCCTGGCAGCACCGCGCCTACTGGCCGCGGCCCCTCGCCTTCGCCGGGGACGTGGCCGGCGCCGGACTCACCCCCGCCGAACACCCCCTGCTCGGCGCGGCGGTGCCACTGGCCGGCACCAGCGGAGTGCTGCTCACCGGGCGGGTGTCCCTGCGCACCCACCCCTGGCTCACCGACCACACCATGGGCGGCATGGTCCTCTTCCCGGCGACCGGCTTCCTCGAACTGGCCGTGCGCGCCGGCGACCAGGTGGGCTGTGGCCGGGTGCAGGAACTCACCCTCACCACCCCGCTCGTGCTCGACGCCCGCGGCGCCGTCGCCGTCCAGGTACGCGTCGGTGCCCCCGACGAGTCCGGCGGCCGGGAACTCGGCATCCACTCCCGGTCCGCCGACGCCCCCGACGAGCCGTGGACCCAGCACGCCACCGGTGTCCTCGTCCCCGACGAGCGGCAGGTCGAGTTCGACGCCGCCCAGTGGCCGCCGCAGGGCGCCGAACCCCTCGACCTGACCGGCTTCTACGAGCGCACCGAGTACGGTCTCCTCTTCCAGGGCCTGCGCGCCGCCTGGGCCCGCGGCGAGGAGGTCTTCGCCGAACTGGAGCTGCCCGGCCGCGCGGACGACGCCGAACTGTTCGCCCTGCACCCGGCCCTGCTCACCGCCGCACTGCACGCCGTGGAGTTCGTCGAGCTGAAGGACGCCGACCAGGGCCTGCTGCCGTTCTCCTGGTCCGGGGTGTCCCTGCACGCCTCCGGCGCCG
>NZ_NCTE01000620.1 GCF_002114215.1 Streptomyces sp. 13-12-16
ACCTCGTGCGCCAGCCCGCCCAGCCAGGCCAGGTCGTCCGACTCGTACAGCGCGATGCCGTCCTCACGGGTCAGGCGCTCGCCCGCCCCGACCTTCTCCTCCAGCTCGCGCTTGAGCCCGACGTCCATGCCGATCCCTCTTTCCCTCTTCAGACAGACCCGGTCAACCGTACGCCCCGCTCACTCCATCTCCTCCGGCAGCTCACCCACGCGGTTCTCCCACTTGGTGGAGAGCACGATGGTGGTCCGGGTCCGGGAGACGCCCTTGGTGCCGGAGAGCCGGCGGATGATCCTCTCCAGGCCGTCCACGTCGGTCGCCCGCACCTTGAGCATGAAGGAGTCGTCGCCGGCGATGAACCAGCAGTCCTCGATCTCCCGGAGGTCCTTCAGCCGTTGCGCCACGTCCTCGTGGTCGGCGGCGTCGGAGAGCGAGATGCCGATCAGGGCGGTCACGCCGAGGCCGAGCGAGGCGGCGTCCACGGTGGCGCGGTAGCCGGTGATGACACCGGCCGCCTCCAGCCGGTTGATGCGGTCGGTGACGCTGGGGCCCGACAGTCCGACGAGGCGCCCCAGCTCCGCGTAGGAGGCCCGGCCGTTCTCCCTCAGGGCCTGGATGAGCTGCCTGTCCACCGCGTCCATCGAATCGAAGCCTTCCACTGGAACCGAAAGAGGTCTGAGAGTTCTGCACGTGCCGGGGTGTCGCGGGAAGTGCTCAGTGCGGGCGGGATCCACCGCCGAGTTCGCCCTTCCAGCGGCGGTAGAGCCGGTGCTCGACACCCGCCGCGTCGAGTACGCGTCCGGCGACGAAGTCCACCAGGTCCTGGATGTGCGTCGCGCCCGCGTAGAAGGCCGGCGAGGCGGGCACCACGGTCGCGCCCGCGTCGTCCAGCGTCACCAGGTGCCGCAGGGTCTGGCCGTTCAGCGGGGTCTCCCGTACGGCCACGACCAGCGTGCGCCCCTCCTTCAGGGTGACGCTCGCCGTCCGCTGCAACAGGTCCTTGGACAGCCCGAGCGCCACCCCGGCCACACAGGCCGTGGAGGCGGGCACGATCAGCATGCCCTTGCTCGGATACGACCCCGAGGACGGCCCGGCCGCGAGGTCACCGGCGGCCCAGTGCCGTACGCCGTCGAGGTCGACGGTGAACGTGTCCGGCTTGCCGTCCGCCCCCCGGGACAGCCATTCCCGCAGGTCGTCCCGCCAGTGGGCGTCCCGGAAGGCGATGCCGGTCTCGTCCAGCAGGGTGAGCCGGGAGGCCCGGCTGACGACGAGGTCGACGCTCTCGCCCGCCGCCAGAAGCGCACGCAGCACAGCGGCTGCGTAGGGCGTCCCGGACGCCCCCGAGACCCCCACGATCCAAGGCTTGCGCCGCGTTTCTCCTGCGTTCACATCTTGAGCCTACCGGCGGAGGGCAGGCGTCCGTTCTCAGGACCGGTCGAAGGCCCCACGGGCGGCACCCGGCCGGTGTCCGGCCACCGGCCGGGCCTCGCCCGCGTACCGCCTGGACCTCGTATACCGCCTCGGCCTCGTACCACCGCGCCCCGGACGGCTAGAGTGCCGGTGCGACGCGATGAGGGGGCACGGTGGCCAAGGTCAACATCAGTCTCGACGCCGAACTCGTGGTGGAAGTGATGGTCCTGGCGGGGGTCGGCTCGCCCCAGGACGCGATCGAGGTGGTCGTGCGGGACTACATCGCCCGCGGCCACCGCACGGAGGCCCGCACCGAACTCAGGGACCAGGGGCTGCGCGAGGTCGACGCCGAGCCGCAGGAGCCCCAGGGCTGAGTCCCGGCCGCTCGCCGGCGCCCTACACGGTCAGGCCCCGCACCAGCAGGTCCAGCAGCGCGCACACGAACAGCGCGATGCCGATGAAGCCGTTGACGCTGAAGAACGCCCGGTTCAGGCGGGTCAGGTCGTTCGGGCGGACGATCGTGTGCTCGTAGACGAAGGCGCCGGCCACGATCAGCAGGCCGAGCCAGAAGAAGGCGCCGGCACCGGTGAGGAGCGCGTACCAGACGAAGAGGGCCGTCGTGACGGTGTGGCAGGCGCGGGCGCCCCAGATCGCGGCGGGGATGCCGAAGCGGGCCGGCACCGACTTCACGCCGATCTCGCGGTCGGTGTCGACGTCCTGGCAGGCGTAGATCAGGTCGAAGCCGCCGATCCAGACGCCTACCGCGAGGCCGAGGACGACGGCGTCCCAGGACCACGACCCGGTGATCGCCAGCCAGCCGCCGACCGGGCCCATCGCCTGCGCGAGTCCGAGGATGGCCTGCGGGAAGTTGGTGAACCGCTTGCCGTACGGATACACCACCATCGGGATCACGGCGACGGGTGCGAGGGCGAGGCAGAGCGGGTTGAGCAGGGCCGCCGCGCCCAGGAAGACGGCGAGGGCGACGAGCGCGCCCGTCCAGGCGTGCCTGACCGACATCGCGCCGGTGACCAGCTCGCGGTGGGCGGTGCGCGGGTTGCGGGCGTCGATCTCGCGGTCGATGATCCGGTTGGCGGCCATGGCGAAGGTGCGCAGGCCGACCATGGCGACGGTGACCAGGAACAGCCGGCCCCAGTGGATGTTCTCGTCCCACTCGTACATCGCGGTGAGGGCGGCGATGTAGGCGAAGGGGAGGGCGAAGACCGAGTGCTCGATCATCACCAGGCGCAGGAAGGCTTTCGTGCGTCCCGGCTGCTGCGGAAGCGCGGCGGAGGCCGAGGTCACAGTCCGTACTCCTTCCAGCGGCGGTCGACGAGCGCGGCCGTGTCCGGGTCGGACTCGACCATGTCGGGCCAGCCGCCGTCACGCGTGTACCCCTCCTCGGGCCACTTCTTCGTCGCGTCGATGCCCGCCTTGCCGCCCCAGAACTGCTGGTACGAGGAGTGGTCGAGGTGGTCGACGGGGCCTTCGACGACGGTGAGGTCACGGGCGTAGTCGGTGTTGCCGAGGGCCCGCCAGGACACCTCGTGCAGGTCGTGGACGTCGCAGTCGGAGTCGACGACCACGATCAGCTTGGTCAGCGACATCATGTGGGCGCCCCAGATGGCGTGCATGACCTTCTGCGCGTGCTTGGGGTACTTCTTGTCGATCGAGACGATCGCGCAGTTGTGGAAGCCGCCGGACTCGGGGAGGTGGTAGTCCACGATGTCCGGGACGATGATCTTGAGGAGGGGGAGGAAGAAGCGTTCCGTCGCCCGTCCCAGCGGTCCGTCCTCGGTCGGGGGCCGGCCGACCACGATCGACTGGAGCAGCGGGCGCTTGCGCATCGTCACGCAGTCGATCCTCAGCGCGGGGAACGGCTCCTGCGGGGTGTAGAACCCGGTGTGGTCGCCGAACGGCCCCTCGGGCAGCATCTCGCCGGGCTCCAGCCAGCCCTCGATCACGACCTCCGCCTGCGCCGGGACCTGGAGCGGAACGGTCTTGCAGTCGACCATCTCGATCCGCTTGCCCTGCAGGAACCCGGCGAACAGGTACTCGTCGATGTCGCCGGGCAGCGGCGCGGTGGAGGCGTACGTCACGGCGGGCGGGCAGCCGAAGGCGATGGCGACGGGCAGGCGCTCACCGCGCCGGGCGGCCACCTGGTAGTGGTTGCGGCTGTCCTTGTGGATCTGCCAGTGCATGCCGATGGTGCGCCTGTCGTGGCGCTGGAGGCGGTACAGGCCGAGGTTGCGGACGCCCGTCTCCGGGTCCTTGGTGTGGGTCAGCCCCAGGTTGAAGAAGGAGCCGCCGTCCTTGGGCCAGGTGAACAGCGCGGGGAGCCGGTCGAGGTCCACGTCGTCGCCGGTGAGCACGACCTCGTGCACGGGCGCGTCGGAGGACTTCACCTTCTTCGGCGGTACGTGCGTCATCGCGCCGAGCTTCCCGAACGCCTCGCGCACCCCGACGAACCCGTGCGGCAGCTCGGGCTTCAGCAGTCCGCCGATCTTCTCGGAGATGTCCGCGTACGACTTCAGGCCGAGCGCCTTCAGCAGGCGGCGGTCGGTGCCGTACACGTTCATCGCGAGGGGCATGTCCGAGCCGCGCACGTTCTCGAAGAGCAGCGCGGGACCGCCGGCCTTCTGCACCCGGTCGACGATCTCACCGACCTCCAGATACGGGTCGACCTCGGCCTTGATGCGCTTGAGGTCACCCTCGCGCTCCAGCGCCCTGAGCAGGGAGCGAAGATCGTCGTAAGCCATGCGGTCAAGTATCCCCGAGCGGTTACCCTGGCCCTGTACCGCCCACCGCTTTCGCTTGCTTTAGCTGGAGAGGCCCCATGCTGCGGGTGCTGATGTTCCTCGTGCCACTGGCCCTGAGCGTGTACGCGTTCATCGACTGCATCAGCACGAAGGACGAGGACATCCGCCACATGCCCAAGCCGCTGTGGGCGATCCTCGTCCTGCTGTTCCCGCTGGTCGGCTCGATCTCCTGGCTGATCGCCGGCAAGAAGCGGCACCCCGCGGGCGGTGCCGCGTGGGGCGGGGGCGGCGGTCGGCGGCAGTGGGTCGCGCCGGACGACAACCCCGACTTCCTCAAGTCGCTGGACGAGGAGAGGGACAAGGACGACAGGCCGGGGGACGGCGAGCGCGGCGGGGCGGGCTGACCGCCTCCGCCCCCTCCCCTCCGGCCGGCCCCTGGTCCGGCTCCGGGTCGCCGTCACCGCGCCACCGGTGGCGGCGCCCGCCCGTTCCCCCGCGACGCGGACACGCACGCCGGGACGGGTCAGCCGACGAGGTCCTCGATCCGGGCGGCGGTCAGGGCCCGGTCGAAGACCCGTACGTCGCGGACGGCACCGGGGAAGAAGTCGACGGCCCGACCGCCGTACGACGCCCGGCCGATGATGAGGGGGCCGGTGGCGGACATCGGGTTGGTGTCCTCGGTCTCCGCCTCCTGTACGCCGTCGACGTACAGCCGCAGTGTGCGCGCCCGGCCGTCGCAGACGCCGGCCAGGTGGGTCCAGACGTTCACGGCGGGCTCGCTGCGGCCGGCGGCGCGCAGGCCGGGGCGGGAGAGGGCCCAGCGGTTCTCGTCGACGGCGTACTGGAGGTAGAAGGCGCTGGCGTCCCCTGCGTCCTGACTGACGGCGGTGGCCCAGCCCCCCGGTGCGGCGGAGAGCCGGACCCAGGCGGCGATCGTGAAGCTCCGGCCCTCCCCGGTCTCCACCACCGGTCCCCCGGTCATGATCTGGCCGCCCTGCCCGTCGAAGACGGCTCCGCCTCCGCCGGGCACCCAGGTGACGCCGGACGCGGTGCCGTCGTGGCCTCCCGCGGTGTCCCGCGCGACCGTGCCGGAGGTCTCGTCGAGGGGCCAGTGCCCGACGGGCCGGACGGGCCGGGGGGCGGCGGAGGGTGAGGACGAGGGCGAGGAGGGGGGCGTGGCCCGGTCCCGGTCCGCGGCGGCCGACCGGTTGAGCCAGAACCCCGCCCCGGCACCGGCCGCGGCGACCG
>NZ_NCTE01000621.1 GCF_002114215.1 Streptomyces sp. 13-12-16
GGCGCGCGCTCGGCGGTCTCGTACAGCGGGCGCCCGTCGCGCGGGCCCTCGCTCCACCGGTCGCCGTCCCCGCGCGGACGCCCGTCGCCCCGCGCGGAGTCACGCCCGCCGCCGTATCCCGGCAGGGCGGACCCGGCCGCCCGGGACCTGCTCTCCTCCAACTGCTCCTCACGGTTCCGCTGCTGGTCGGCGGCGCCGAGCAGCGCGGTGATCCGGTCGGAGATTCTGCGCTTCACGCGGGGCGGGGAGGCGCGCACGGCGAGGGCCGCCATGACGCCGACCACGGACAGCCCGTAGAGGATCATGAAGATCGGCTTCGCCGCTCGACCCGCGTAGAGGCCGTGCACCAGCGCGGCGCACCAGGCCGGATAGGCCAGCATGTGCATCGCCCGCCAGCGGGCCGCGACCGGTGCCGGGGAGGCGAAGCGGTTGCGCAGCACGCCGGTGATGCCCACGAAGATCATCAGCAGGCCGGCGAGGGTGCCGAGCCCGATGAGGAAGGCCCTGCCGGTGACGACCTCGTCGTCGGTGAGGAGCAGTCCGAAGGGGATCACCGCGGCGATCCACGTGGTGTGCTCCTGGATCAGCTTGATGCCGATGTGCACCAGGAGGAAGGCGATCGAGGCGACCGCGGTCGTCCGGTGCACCGCCTGCGCCAGGATCCGCTGCCGGGGGCCGAGCAGGATGCGGTCCTGGGCGACGAGTCCCCAGATCACCGAGCAGCTCAGGCAGACCAGGGACAGGACGCCCACACCGAAGTTGAGGAACTCGACGAGCCAGTCGTCCGCCGTGCTGTCGTCCGGCCTCATGACCTGCCCCCCGGCGCCGCGACGCGGAGCGGGCACGACGGAGCCGCAGCCGACCGGCCCCGAGCGGGGGGTGGGCTGCTGTCTGGACGAGGGTTCATGGGGCGACTCCGAAGGTTCGGTAAAGCGGTCCCGCTGCCGAACTCTAAGGGTCGTCATACCGATGAGTACGAGGTTTGAGTTATTGCGCTGTTATCAAAAGACAATGAGGCCGTTGTGATGTCCCTTAGCGGTCGTTACGCGAAGTAATGTTTGACCTCGGGTCAACGTGTCGTGGAAGCGCGTCGCGGCCGGATCGGCGGCTGCGGTACCCTGGTGCCATGCGTGCCGTACGCCTTCTGCTTAGCGGGCCGCGCTGATCAGTCCCGACCGCCGGTGACCGGCAGGTCGGAATCGGCGCGGCGTCCCCTCCTGTGCGAGGGGATTTTTCATTTCCGGGAAGTTCGCAGCAGCAGGCAGAGACGATCGATGGAGCATTGAGGATCATGAGCGAGACGAACCCCGCAGCCGCGGAGGCCGCGCCGCACCGCTACACGGCCGCCCTGGCGGCCGAGATCGAGGCACGCTGGCAGGACTTCTGGGACGCCGACGGCACCTACGCCGCGCCCAACCCGAGCGGCGACCTGTCGGGCGACCCGGAGACGGCCGCCAGGCCCAAGAAGTTCATCATGGACATGTTCCCGTACCCCTCCGGTGCGGGCCTGCACGTCGGACACCCGCTGGGCTACATCGCCACCGACGTCTTCGCCCGCTTCCAGCGCATGACCGGGCACAACGTCCTGCACACCCTGGGCTTCGACGCCTTCGGCCTGCCCGCCGAGCAGTACGCGGTGCAGACCGGCACGCACCCGCGCGTGTCGACCGAGGCCAACATGGAGAACATGAAGTCCCAGCTGCGCCGGCTGGGCCTGGGCCACGACAAGCGCCGCTCGTTCGCCACGATCGACCCGGACTACTACAAGTGGACCCAGTGGATCTTCCTGCAGATCTTCAACTCCTGGTACGACGACGAGGCGAAGCGGGCCCGCCCGATCTCGGAACTGGTCGAGCTGTTCGAGTCCGGTGAGCGCGCCGTCCCCGGCGACCGCTCCTGGAGCGAGCTGACCGAGGCCGAGCGCGCCGACGTCCTGGGCGAGTACCGCCTGGCCTACGCCTCCGACGCGCCGGTCAACTGGTGCCCCGGCCTGGGCACCGTGCTGGCCAACGAGGAGGTCACCGCCGAGGGACGCTCCGAGCGCGGCAACTTCCCCGTCTTCAAGGCCAAGCTGCGCCAGTGGAACATGCGGATCACGGCCTACGCCGACCGCCTGCTGAACGACCTGGACGCCCTGGACTGGCCCGAGGCCATCAAGCTGCAGCAGCGCAACTGGATCGGCCGCTCCGAGGGCGCCCGCGTCGGCTTCCCGATCGACGGCGAGAACATCACCGTCTTCACCACCCGCCCCGACACCCTGTTCGGCGCGACCTACATGGTGCTGGCGCCCGAGCACCCGCTGGTCGAGAAGTTCACGCCCCAGGAGTGGCCCGAGGGCACCCACGAGGTGTGGACCGGCGGGCACGCCACGCCCGCGGAGGCCGTCGCCGCCTACCGCGCGCAGGCCGCCTCCAAGTCCGACGTCGAGCGGCAGGCCGAGGCCAAGGACAAGACCGGCGTCTTCATCGGCGCGTACGCCACCAACCCGGTCAACGGCGAGCGGGTCCCCGTCTTCATCGCCGACTACGTCCTGATGGGCTACGGCACCGGCGCGATCATGGCCGTCCCGGCGGGCGACCAGCGCGACTTCGAGTTCGCGCGCGCCTTCGAGCTGCCCGTCCGCTGCATCGTCGAGCCGACCGACGGCCGCGGCACGGACACCTCCACGTGGGAGAACGCCTTCTCCTCGTACGACGCGAAGATCATCGACTCGTCGAACGACGAGGTCTCCCTGGACGGCCTGGGCGTCACCGAGGCCAAGGCGCGCATCATCGAGTGGCTGGAGCGGTCGGGCCACGGCGAGGGCACCGTCAACTTCCGCCTGCGCGACTGGCTGTTCAGCCGGCAGCGCTACTGGGGCGAGCCCTTCCCGATCGTCTACGACGAGGACGGCGTCGCCCACGCCCTGCCCGAGTCGATGCTGCCGCTGGAGCTGCCCGAGGTCGACGACTACAGCCCGCGCACCTTCGACCCGGACGACGCCGACACCCGGCCCGAGACGCCGCTGTCGCGCAACGAGGACTGGGTCAACGTCACCCTGGACCTGGGCGACGGGCCGAAGAAGTACCGCCGCGAGACCAACACCATGCCCAACTGGGCCGGTTCCTGCTGGTACGAGCTGCGCTACCTGGACCCGCACAACGACGGGAAGCTGGTCGACCCGGCCATCGAGCAGTACTGGATGGGCCCGCGCGAGGGCATGCCGCACGGCGGCGTCGACCTGTACGTCGGCGGCGCCGAACACGCCGTGCTGCACCTGCTGTACGCCCGCTTCTGGTCCAAGGTGCTGTACGACCTGGGGCACGTGTCGTCCGCGGAGCCGTTCCACAAGCTGTTCAACCAGGGCATGATCCAGGCCTACGTCTACCGCGACAGCCGGGGCATCGCCGTACCGGCCGCCGAGGTGGAGGAGCACGACGGCGGCTACTGGTACCAGGGCGAAAGGGTCTCCCGGCTGCTGGGCAAGATGGGCAAGTCCCTGAAGAACGCCGTCACCCCGGACGAGATCTGCGCCGAGTACGGGGCCGACACGCTGCGCCTGTACGAGATGGCCATGGGCCCGCTGGACGTCTCCCGGCCGTGGGACACCCGCGCGGTGGTCGGCCAGTTCCGGCTGCTGCAGCGGCTGTGGCGCAACATCGTCGACGAGGCGAGCGGTGAGGTCACCGTCGTCGACACCGACGACGTCGACGAGGACACCCTGCGCGCCCTGCACAAGGCGATCGACGGCGTGCGCGGCGACCTGGAGGGCATGCGCTTCAACACCGCCATCGCCAAGGTCACCGAGCTGAACAACCACCTGACCAAGCGGGGGGGCGCGCTGCCGCGCTCCGTCGCGGAGCCCCTGGTGCTGCTGGTCGCCCCGCTGGCCCCGCACATCGCCGAGGAGCTGTGGCGCAAGCTGGGGCACACGGACTCGGTGGTGCACCGGGACTTCCCGGTGGCCGACCCGGCGTACGTGGTCGACGAGACCGTCACCTGTGTCGTGCAGATCAAGGGCAAGGTCAAGGCGCGGCTGGAGGTGCCCCCGGGCATCGCCGAGGACGAGCTGGAGAAGGTCGCGCTGGCCGACGAGCGGGTCGTCGCGGCGCTGGACGGCGCCGGGATCCGCAAGGTGATCGTCCGGGCGCCGAAGCTGGTGAACATCGTCCCGGCGTGACGTGAGCGGCAGGGCCCGTCCGGCACGGTTCGCCGGGCGGACTTCGGGGCACCCGGTGGTCCGGGTGGTCCCCTACGGGCAGGTTCGGGGTTCTTCAGGAACTCCGGGCCTGCCCGCTGCGTTTACCGTTGAAGAGCGGCGCGAAGTGCGCCGGGACAGGCCAGAGGGGTCCGGAGGAGGAGCTTCGTGGAAGCGGTGTTCGCAGTGGTGGCCCTGCTCGTCGTGCTCTTCGTCGTGCTCGGCGCCTACGCCACGGTGAAGGTCGTCGGCGCCGCCAAGCGCAGCGCGGACCGCCACATCACCCAGGCCCGCCGCACGGTCGAGGACCACACCCTGCGGGCCAAGGCCTTCGCGCAGCCCGGCCCGGCCGGCGAGATCGCCCAGCTCCGGCTGGGGCTGCGCACCTCCATGCGGGCCACCCAGGAGGCGCTGGAGGCCGCCGTCGCCGAGGACGAGTCCCTCAAGGAGTCCCTCGGCCTCTTCCAGCGGCTCAGCGCGCACGGTCACGAACTGGACGGCGAACTCAGGCGCCTGGAGTCCGAACCGGACCGCACCACCCTCGCCGCCCGGCTGCCCGAGCTGCGCGAGCGCACCGAGCGCATCACGGGTTCCGCGGACTCCCTGCGCTGGGCGGCCCGCGACCGCGCCGGCCGTTTCGCCTCCGACGACCTGGACTCGCTGAGCGAGCAGATCGACATGGAGGCCGGGGCACTGCGCCACTGGACCACCACGGAGCAGCACCCGGCGCCCCCGCCCTGGCCCGAGGCCCCCGCCGCCGACGCCGCCCGGGCGAAGGAACAGAAGCAGCGGCCCGCCATCACCCCGCCGGCACCGCGTCCCACCTACCCCTGGCAGAAGAAGCCCCGCCCCGAGAGCACCACGTGAGCACCACCTGATCCGGCCACCGTCGAACCCGCCCCGCGAGGCCGGGCTGCCGCACGGGCACCACGGCAGGTAACCTCCAGCTCATGTCCCGCCATGTCGCGATCGTCACCGATTCAACGGCCTACCTGCCGGCCCGGACGATGGAGCGGCACCGCATCACGGCGGTACCCCTGACCGTGGTCCTCGGCGACCGCGCGCTCGAAGAGGGCACCGAGATCTCCACCCGCTCCCTCGCCCAGGCTTTGCAGAAGCGGCGCCCGGTCACGACCTCACGGCCCGGCCCCGAGGTGTTCGCCGAGACCTACCGCAGGGTCGCCGGGTCCGGCGCCACCGGCATCGTCTCCCTCCACCTCTCCGCCGAGCTCTCCGGCACCTACGACGCGGCGGTCGTCGCCGCCCGCGAGGCGCCCGTGCCGGTACGGGTGGTGGACACCGGCATGATCGCGATGGCGCTCGGGTTCTGCGCGCTGACGGCGGCGGAGACCGCGGAGGCGGGCGGCACGGTGGACGAGGCGGTCACGGCCGCGGAGAAGCGGGCGGCGGACACGTCCGCCTACTTCTACGTCGACACGCTCGACTATCTGCGCCGGGGCGGCCGGATCGGCGCCGCGCAGGCCCTGCTGGGCTCGGCCCTCGCGGTCAAGCCGCTGCTGCAGCTGGCGGGCGGCCGTATCGAACCGCTGGAGAAGGTGCGTACGGCGTCGAAGGCGATCGCCCGCCTGGAGGAGATCGCGGCCGAACGGGCGGGCGGGGCGGAGGTCGACGTCGCCGTCCACCATCTCGCGGCGCAGGAGCGCGCGTCGGCCCTCGCCGACCGGCTGCGGACCCGGCTGCCGGGACTGGCCGACCTGCACGTCAGCGAGGTGGGCGCGGTGATCGGGGCGCACACGGGGCCCGGACTGCTGGGGGTCGTGGTCTCGGCCCGGTGAGGCCGGTGCACCGGTACGGGTGACGGAGTTGTCCACAACCGGGCGGTAGTCCCCGGAAAACGGGCAAGATCATCGCGAGTGGGCCGATGTGCCGGATTCTCCTGGCATGGCACTTCGATCACGCTCACGCACAGCGACGGCGACCAGCGGTCCGGGCCGCCCACCCGCCTCCGACGGCCGTGCCCGCCACCGCAGGCCGACCGGATCCCGCGGCCGGGCCACGCGCCGGGACCACCGAGCGGCGGCGGAGGAACTCCGCCGCCGTGCGGAGTCACTGTTCGACGGCGACGACCACTCCGCGCACACCAGGCGACCACCGGCCTGGGCCCTGACCGGCACCCGCCGCATCAGGCGGGCCGGCTCTTCGGCGGCAGTGAACCGGCCGGTGGCCGTGAACCGGCCGGTGGCCGTGAACCGGCCGGTGGCTGTGAACCGGCCGGCGGCTGTGGAGCGGCCGACGGCGCGAGGGCGGGTGGTGGCTGCGGATCCCCGCGTGGCGGGGCCCGGTGGGGGTGCGGCCGAGGTGGACGAAGAGGGTGAGGTCGCGGGCCCGGAGGAACCCGGCGGAGGGTCCGAGCGGGGGCGGCGGCGGGAGAGGGCCGGGCTCGCGCTGCGGGAGCGTCTGCCGTTGTGGGCGCAGACGCGGTGCGGGATGGAGCGGCGGAGCGTGGTCGCGCTGTCGGTGCTGCTCGTGGTCGCCGTGGGGTTCGCCGTACAGCACTTCTGGACCGGGCGGACCCAGCCGGTACGGGCACCGGAGGTGGTGCGGGCGGCGGCGGTTCCGCACGGAGAGCACGTCAAGGGCGCGCCGAAGGGAGAGGCCGCGCCGGACGCCGTGGTGAAGCCCGGCGGCTCGGGCCCGGCGGCGCCCGGGATCGTGGTCGACGTCAGCGGCAAGGTGCGCGACCCGGGAATCCACCGCCTGCCCGCCGGTTCACGCGTCGAGGACGCGCTGCGGGCAGCCGGCGGAGTACGGCCCGGCACCAGGACCGACACCCTGAACCGCGCCCGTTTCCTCGTCGACGGCGAGCAGGTGGTCGTAGGGGGCCCGGCACCGGCCGGAGCGGCCCCCGGCGGCACTCCCGGTACGGCGGGAACGGCGGGAACCGGCCCCACCGCACCGGTGTCCCTCAACACCGCCACCCCGGACCAGCTCGACACCCTGCCCGGGGTCGGCCCCGTGCTCGCCCAGCACATCGTCGACTACCGCACCCGGAACGGCGGCTTCCGCTCGGTGGACGAACTCCGCGAGGTGAACGGCATCGGCGACCGCCGTTTCGCGGAGCTGCGGAACCTCGTACGGCCATGAGGACGGAGACGACGGACA
>NZ_NCTE01000622.1 GCF_002114215.1 Streptomyces sp. 13-12-16
CGGCGGCGGGCGGCGCGTCCGCCGCGCGGGCCGGCCGTCGTGCGCCCCGGACGCGAGTCGAGGTAGCGCCGGGCCCCCCACCCGAGCACCGCCTCGGCGATCAGCGGGCCCAGGCCGCCCTCGAAGTGGCTCAGTTGCTCGGCCGCGTTCCGGCAGTGGCGGCACTCCGCCAGGTGCTGACGGACGTCCGGCAGCAGGGCTCCGCCCCGGCGGATCGGGACGTCGAGGAGGCGGTTGTAGAAGCGGCAGTCCTTCGTCGGTGCCAGTTCCTGATGGGCGTGGACACAACCTTGACGGAATTTGTCACGTGCCTGTTCGAGCGCGCCCGACGCGACGGCGAGGTCCATGCCGAGCAGACCGGCCGGTACGGAAATCGGCTCGGCCTCGACCTCGACGTGCCAGAGCAAACAGCGCGCGCGTGCGGGCAGCGACCGGAATGCCCGTTGAGCGAGTGAGCGATTTTCCGGAGTCATGGTGTTCGCCGCGCGCATGCCGCGCCCGCCGGCCGGTTTCTGCAGCTCCGGCATAACTCCGGTTATTCGGTCGTCCGCGGCCCACTCGCGGACCGTGTCCCGCACGGCCACCAGCAGTACGGGCCGGAGCGCGACGGCCGGTTCGCCGACGGCGACCCGGTCCAGCGCCCGGTGCAGGGCGGCCGCGGTGACCATGGCGGCGAGCTGCCCCGACGACGCGAGGCAGACGGCCGCGTAGTCGTGCATCGACTGCCAGTGCCGCGCCGTCAGCAGCGCGACGGAGTGGGCGGCCTCGCCCTCCGGACGGTTCCGCAGCCGGGCGGCGAGGAACTCGTCGGATTCCCCCGGATCCCCGCCGGGCGGGGGATACGGGGGCCGAGGGGGGTGGGGGGTGTGCACTGAGATGGTTCCTTCCCACAGCGCATGTGCCATTCGAGGGTTTCCGACGCCGAAAAGGAAGACCGATTGGTGCATACCTCTTTGGCGGGGCACGGGGGGCGCGAATTCACCGACGGTGAATCGGACCCGGTTCATCGACTCGCGTGCGACCCCGGCCATTACCCCCCGCACGGGTGGCTCACTCTCGCACAACCCGCACTCGGCCAACAAGGCGCTCGGGCAACATCCGCGCGTTGACAGAAAGTCAGAAAGGAAGACCGGGCCGCGGCCCTCGCTCCGGTTTTCGGTCCGGGTTTTCACGCCGTTCACGTCCGGCCCGGCACGGCCGTTCACGTCCGGCCCGGCACAAGGGCCCCCGAGAGGGCCCCGGCGTCCCGCGCGGCTCGTCCGGCGCGGTTCAGATCTGCCAGGAGCGCAGCCGGTCGGCCGCGCCGTAGACGTCCGCCTCGCCGGAGATCAGGTCGCGCGCCAGATCGACCAGGGCGCCGTAGGGCGGGTCGATGCCGACCCCGCTGACGAACATGTAGGCGACCGCCGTGGCGCAGGCGAAGCGGGCGTTGGCCGAGGGCAGCGGCCGGAGCACGGCGAGGGTGTGCAGCAGGGCCGCCGCCCGCCAGGCCGGGTCGGAGTCGACGCCCAGCCGGGGCGGGTCCACGCGGTGGCGGGCGACGGCCGCGACGAGGGCGGAGAAGTCGTTGATGGTGGGCTGGTCCGGGAGGACCTCCTCGTGCCGCTGGAGCAGCCAGGGCACGTCGATGTGGAGCAAGGGTGCCATCGGTCAGGCGGCCCGCCCCGCGCCCCTGGCGGAGGGTTCGTCGTCCGGGAAGGCGGCGGCGAATTCGTCGGCGTGGGAGGCGAAGAACCGGCGGAAGGCCTCGGCGCCCTCCTGCAGGGCGCGGTGGCGGGCTATGTCCGCCGCGGCCGCCTCCCGCACGAGCGCCTTCATGGACGTACCGCGTTCCTTGGCGATCTGCCGCAGGTCCTCGAGCTCGCGGTCGCTGAACTCCACGTTGAGAGCTGGCATGCTCTCACGGTACCGCTCGGGTACTGGATCGTAAATATGCGCAGCTCAGGCGATATGCGAGGGGGTACCGAAAGGGGGCCGGCGGCCGAGTGGCCGCCGGCCCCCGCGGGGAGGGGTGTCAGCCCTGGTCGGCCACGAAGGAGGCCATGCGGGTCAGAGCCGCGTTCCAGTTGATGGTGTGTTCGTTGGTGGACCAGGACTGGATGTCGTCGATGAAGCAGAACTGACCGACGCAGCCCTGGAGTTTCGACTGGGCGAAGGGGTCCTGGATGCTGGAGTTGGGTCCGCCGGAGAGCGTGCCGGCGGGCGGGGCCGGCAGGTTCGGGTCGAGCTGGTTGGCGTACCAGCGGCTGTGCTGGTTGTGCGCGTTGACCTCGCCGTAGCCGGTGACGTACGACATGTTGAGGGCGTTGCGGCCCAGGATGTAGTCCATGCTCTGCAGCGCGCCGTCCCGGTACTTCCGCGCACCGGTGAGGTCGTAGGCGGTGGCGAGGACGACCGCGTTGTTGAGGACCTGGTGGCTGGAGCCCCAGTCGTAGACGTTGCCGGCCGGCGCGTACGGCATGCCGTACGGGTGGGCCTCCAGCGTGGCCAGGTAGGCGTCGGCGCCCTCGACGACGGAGCGGCGGACCTTGTCCCGGCCGGGGAGCCGGTTGGGCACGGTGGCGAGGTCGAGCCGGCCGGCCGCGGCGGTGCGGGCCCAGTCGAAGCCGAGGGGGCCGAAGATGTCGGCGGTGTGCACCGGGGAGTTCAGGACGTACTCCTTGAACCGGCGTTCCCCCGTGGTGATGTACAGCTCGGCGGCCGCCCAGTAGAACTCGTCGGCCACGGTGTCGTCGTTGTAGGCGCCGCCGCCGATGCCGTCGTTCGGGTCGGCGAGGACGTCCGGGTGGGCGAGGGCCGCCGTCCAGGCCTTGCGCGCGGCGGCCAGGGTCTCGGCCGCGAACTCCTTGTCGTAGGAGCGGTACAGCCGTGCCGCCTGGGCGGCCGTGGCCGCGAGGTTGAGGGTGGCGGCGGTGGTCGGCGGGTGCAGTTCCCGCTTCTGCGGGTCGTCGCTGGGCAGCAGCGGCAGTCCGGTCCACTGTTCGTCGTGGATCTTGTGGTGGGCCATGCCGGCCAGCGGCTCGCCCTCGGGGACCTGCATCTTCAGCAGGAACTCCAGCTCCCAGCGGGCCTCGTCGAGGATGTCCGGGACCTTGTTTCCGCTCTCCGGGATGTTCAGCGTGCCGTCGCCGAGCTTGTCGGCCTCACCGGTGCGGGCGTGCCGGGCGCGTTCGTAGGTGCTGAGCACCTCCCAGGTGCTGATGCCGCCGTTGACGACGTACTTGCCGTGGTCCCCGGCGTCGTACCAGCCGCCGGTGACGTCGAGGGTGTAGTCGCAGACGCCCGGCTGGCAGGGCACGTCACCGTCGCCCTGGTTGGGGGCGACGTCCACGTGCCCGGCCGGGCGGCCGTAGCCGGGGCGCAGGTCGTCGCGGATCGCCGTGCCGCTGCGCTGGGTGTAGTAGTACTTCGCCGAGTCCAGCCGCAGCCGTTCGTAGGCGCTC
This sequence comes from Streptomyces sp. 13-12-16, assembly GCF_002114215.1. Taxonomy (GTDB): domain Bacteria; phylum Actinomycetota; class Actinomycetes; order Streptomycetales; family Streptomycetaceae; genus Streptomyces. The sequence goes on from NZ_NCTE01000622.1 coordinate 3,444, forward strand.
GCGTCGATGTCGAAGGGCCGGCTGGTCTCGCCGTCCACGACCAGGGTGTACCCGGTGCCCCGCTTGCGGTGGCCGCCGAAGTCGATGGAGTGGACGTTCTGCCCGGAGGAGCCGTCGGTGCCGCGCGGCACGGTCCAGCCGTGCCGGACGGCCCGGCCGTCGTCGTCCTCCAGCCGCCAGGGCAGCCGCTCGGTCGCGTCGGTGACCAGGGTGGCGTTCTTCGGCCCGGAGGGCAGGTAGGCGACCTGGTTGACGCGGATCCGGGGCCCGGTGTCGGGCTCGTACGGCTCGGGGGCGACCCCGCCCAGCAGGGACACGTCGTCCACGCAGAACCGCCAGGGGTCCGCGCTGCCGCCGAGTTGGAAGCCGACCTGGCCCTGCGCGGTGTCGACGGGCGAGGTGAAGGTGTACGAGTAGGTGTCCCCGGAGACGCTGACCTGCGGGGACACCTCGTAGTAGGTGTCGTACGGCTCCACCTGGAGACCGACGATCGCCCGCACGACATGACCCGCGGGCGAGCCGGTGGCGCTGAAGGAGAAGCGGTACGACTCACCCTTCACCAGGGTGATGTCGTTCTGGCCGACGGCCGCGTCCCAGCGGTTGGCGGTGCCGCCGGGGACGTCGGCGCACAGGCGTCCGTCGGACGGGCCCGCGGTGACGTTGGCGGAGGCCCACCAGGGGTCGGTGCCGGTGTCGAAGGTTCCGTTGCGCACCTGCTCGACCTCGTCCGCCCCGGCCGGGGCGGCGGGCAGCGCGGTGAGCGCGGTCGCCAGCAGGCCGGTGAGGGACAGCAGAGCGGTTCTGCGTCTGTTCACGTATGGGCTCCTCTTGGGGAGGTGCGGGGTTTTGGGAGCGCTCCCACTCCCGTGCGCAGAACATGGTTGTGGCAGGTGTGACACTCCGTCAACGGTTGGGACAGGACTGATGGCGGTCATCCGGAGCGGAGGTTCGCCGTCCGCGCCGGGCCGCGACCCACTAGGCTGGAACTCAGGCGATACACCGGTTCACGGTGAGTGTGCGCGATGGAGTGGCGACGATGAGGCCGGACGACCCGTTCGACGATGCCGTGACGGCCCGGGCCGTCATCGCCGCCGACGGCACGCTCGCGCGGTGGAGCGAGGGCGCGCGCCTGCTGCTGGGACACCCGGCCGAGGAGGTCCTCGGCCGCCCGGCCGCCGACCTGCTGGCCGGGGGTTCGGGTCCGCCCCGGCTCCCGGCCGCCCGCTGGAGCGGCACCCTCGCCCTGCGGCACCGCGACGGCTCCACCGTCACGGTGTGGGTGCTCGCCCACCACAGACAGCCGGCGGACGAGGGCCCCGGTGAGTGGCTCGCCGTCACCCCGCTGGAGGCCACGGACCAGGAACTGCCCGACGATCCGCTGGTCAGGACGGCCGTGTTCCAGTCGCCCTGCGCCACGATGGTCTTCGACGAGGAGCTGCGCCTGCGCGGGGTCAACGACGCCATGGCCCACCTCCTCGGCCTGCCCGCCCCCCACCTGCGAGGGCTCAGGCCCACCGACATCGGCGGCCGGCCCCAGCACGCCGAACTCGAGCGGCACCTGGCCCAGGTGCTGCGCACCGGCCGCCCGCACGACATGCAGACGTACATGAAGGCCACCGGCGAGAACCGCGCGCACGCCTGGCTGGCCCGGCTCGCACCGCTCACCGACCGGTCCGGCCGGGTACGGGGCGTGTGCGTGACGGCCCACGACTTCACCGAGCAGTACCGGGCCCGGGAGCGGCTGCAACTGGTCAACGAGGCCAGCATCCGCATCGGCACCACCCTGGACGTCGCCCGGACGGCGCAAGAGCTGGCCGAGGTGTGCGTGCCCGCGCTCGCCGACTTCGTCAGCGTGGACCTGCTGGAGCCCGAGGAGCCCGGGGGCGAGCCCGCCGGCCCGCTGACCACGCCGGTCTCGCTGCGCCGGGTCGCCCACCAGTCCCTCACACCGGGCAGCCCCGAGTCGGTCGCCCGCGTCGGCGAGGTGGTCGTCTACCCGGCCGCCGCGCCCCAGGCCGACTCGCTGATCGCCGGCCACAGCATCGTGGCCTCGGTGCCCTCCGGCGACCTCGACCCGTGGCTCGCGGTGGACGAGGCACGCGCCCTGCAGGTCAGGACGTACGGCGTCCACTCCATGCTGTCGGTCCCGCTCCAGGCGCGCGGTACGACGCTCGGGGTGGCCGCCTTCACCCGCTTCACCCGTCCCGAGCCGTTCACCCACGACGACGTGCTGCTGGCCGAGGAGGTGACCGCGCGCGCCGCCGTCTGCATCGACAACGCCCGCCGCTACTCCCGCGAACGCGAGACCACCCTGGCGCTCCAGCGCAGCCTGCTCCCCCGCACCCTGCCGCGCACGGCCGCCGTGGAGGCGGCCACCCGCTATCTGCCGGCCGCGCGCTCCGGCGTGGGCGGCGACTGGTTCGACGTGATCCCGCTGTCCGGGATGCGGGTGGCCATGGTGGTCGGGGACGTCGTCGGGCACGGCATCCAGGCGTCCGCGACCATGGGCCGGCTGCGCACGGCAGTGCGCACCCTCGCCGACATCGACCTCGCGCCCGACGAACTGCTCACCCACCTCGACGACCTGGTGCTCCACCTCTCGCACGAATCGGGCGACGACCCCGGGGCGGGCGAGGTCGGCGCGACCTGTCTGTACGCGGTGTACGACCCGGTGTCACGGCGCTGCACCCTGTCCCGGGCGGGGCATCCCCCGCCGGTCCTGATCCCGCCGGGCGGTCCGGCCCGGCACCTCGAACTGCCCTCAGGGCCGCCGCTGGGCCTGGGCGGTCTGCCCTTCGAGTCGGTCGAGCTGGAGCTGCCCGACGACGCGGTGCTGGCGTTCTACACCGACGGGCTGGTCGAGTCCCGCGGGCGGGACGCCGAGGCCGGTCACGCCCTGCTCCGCGAGGCGCTGTCCAACGCCGTCGGCCCGCTCGACGAGACCTGCGACCGGGTCCTGCACACCGTGCTCGCGCCGGGCGGCGCCAAGGACGACGTGGCCCTGCTGCTGGCCCGCACCCACGGTCTGCCGTCCGCGCAGGTCGCCACCTGGGACATCCCCGCCGATCCCGCGCTGGTCGCCCCCATCCGCAAGCAGGTCCTCGACCAACTGGCCACCTGGGCGCTGACCGAGGCGTCGTTCACGGCGGAGCTGGTGGTGAGCGAGCTGGTCACCAACGCCATCCGGTACGGCGCCCCGCCCATCCGGCTGCGGCTGATCCACGACGCCTCGACGCTGATCTGCGAGGTGTCCGACACCAGCCACACGGCGCCGCACCTGCGGCGGGCCAAGACCTGGGACGAGGGCGGCCGGGGCCTGCTGCTGGTCGCCCAGCTCACCCAGCGCTGGGGCAGCAGACACACCGCCGACGGCAAGACCATCTGGTCGGAACTGGCCCTGGTGGACGAGATGTGACACGAGGTGAAGCATGGCGAACGGGTCACGGCACGCGACGGCGGTGACGGCGGGCGCGCTGGTCCTGCTGGGCGCGTTGACCTCCTGCGGCACCGAGAGCGGGAGCGGGGCCGGGGACCCCTCCCCGCGGCCCTCCGCGTCCGCCGGACGGCCGGCCGGGGAGTCCCCGCACAGCGCCGTCCCGAGCGACGCCGCCGGTTCCACGAACGACCGGTCCCCGACGTCCGCCGGGCACACGGACCGCCCGGCGTCCCGGTGCCGCA
>NZ_NCTE01000623.1 GCF_002114215.1 Streptomyces sp. 13-12-16
GGGGGCGCCGGGCGAGCCGTATCCGGAAGACGTGGCGGGGCTGGGCGTCCCCGTCGTCCGCGGTCCCGTCACCGCCGCAGCGGCGCCACCCCCGGGCGCGCAGCCGCTCGGCGACGGCGGTGCCGAGCGGGTCGACCTCACTGGCGAGCACGTCGCCCAGCCGGCGGCCCGGTCCGGCGAGCGGCTTCAGCGCGGAGGCGTCCCAGCGCCGGTACGCGGGGGAGGGGCCCATGCGTACGGCGAACGCGCCCGCGCCGCGCAGGTGGTCGAGCAGCGGCGTGAGCCAGACGTCGACGTCGGGATCCGTCCAGTCGGCCACGGGTCCCTCGGGAAGGTAGGCGAAGTACCTGCGGGTACCGGGGAACTGACGCAGCAGCACCAGTGCCACGCCGCTCAGCGCCCCCGATCCGGGATCCGTGCCCCAGCCGATCAGCCGGGCCCGCCAGCCCTCCTTGACGTCGGCCCAGGAGGGGCACTGCAGGAAGCCGGGGCCAAGGGCCCGGCCGGCGGGCGACGCCAGGAAGCCGCGGTAGACCTCGGGCGTGACGGGCCCGAGAACCACGGGACCCTTCTCCGCCCGAGGGACGCGGTCGGGCGGTACGAGCAGTGCTGACACGGTCCGATCCTCGCTTTCTCCCCGGCCTGTCGCAGGGACGCCGACGATGCTCACAGCGGTCCGTGACCGCTCCGCACGACGAATGTGACGGGACCATGACCGTTCCTCACCAACCCCCGTCACATTGCCCCGTAGCGGCTGACCTGGCCTTTTCCTGGTTCTGAAGTCACGATCGTCCGCTCATCACCGCGGAGTCGTCCGTCATGGAGGTCCCCTTGCACCGCACACGTGTGTTCGCCCACGCCCCGATACGGGCCGCCGTCGCGGCGGCCCTGCTGGCGCCGCTCGCCGCCTGCTCGACGGGTTCGCCGCAGACCGCCCCGGACGCGTCGCGGACCGGGAAGCCCGACGACCGGCCCGTCACGGTCACCGTCACCCCCGAGGGGCGGCAGGCCGCGCCGGGCCGGCCGGTGACGGTCACCGCCTCGCACGGCCGTCTCACCTCGGTGACCGTCACCGACGCTGACGGCCGCGGACTGTCCGGCAAGGTCGCGGCCGACGGCGGGACATGGACGTCGGACCGCAAGGCCGCGCCCGGCACGGCGTACACCGTCGCCGCCGTGACCCGCACCGAGGGCGGCACCGCCGCGACCACCAGGGCCTCCTTCACCACGGCCGGGGCGGACAAGGTCAACAAGGTCGACTGGCGTCCGGGCACCGCCACCACCGTCGGCGTGGCCCAGCCGATCTCCCTGGTCTTCGACAACCCGGTCCGCAACCGGGCCGAGGTCGAGAAGCAGCTCGAGGTCACCACCTCGGACGGCACCGAGGGCTCCTGGGGCTGGATACGCGACTGGTCGGGCAGGGACAGGGTCGACTGGCGACCGAAGTCGTACTGGAAGCCCGGGACGAAGGTGACGCTGAACGCCGAACTGAACGGCACCGACTCGGGCGCCGACGGCGGCTGGTTCGTACGCGACTACACGACGACCTTCACCGTCGGCGCCCGGCAGATCGTCGAGGTCGACCTCGACCGCCACCGGCTCACACTGGTACGCGACGGCGAGACCGTCCGGAGCATCCCGGTCTCCGGCGGCACGCCCGGCGGCGACAAGCGCTCCTGGCGCGGAACGGCCGTGCTCATGGCCAAGGAGGGCACGATCAACATGAACTCCGAGACGGTCGGCCTCGGCGACGCCTACGACAAGATGGTCGACTACTCGATGCGGCTGACCTGGTCGGGCATGTACGCGCACGCCGCTCCGTGGAACGCCCCCTACTTCGGCAACGCCAACCGCAGTTCGGGCTGCATAGGAATGAGCGACGCGGACGCGGCCTGGTTCTACGGGCAGGTACGGCCGGGCGACCCGTTCGAGATCACGGGCGAGGAGACCAAGGGCGTGGTCGACCCGGGCAACGGCTTCGGTGCGTGGAACGTGCCGTGGACCGCCTGGCGGCAGAAGAGCGCGCTGCGGTGATCACGACGCCGACGCCGGGATCACGGCACCGGGCCGGCGTGCCCCGTCCGCGGGCCTCCCCGCCTCAGCGGAACTCGTGGACCACCTGGATCCTGCCGACGATGTGGGCGTTGAAGTCGTCCAGTTCCCCGGCCGGAACCCAGAGTTCGAGGATCGTCCGCCCACCCGCCTGCCGGACGGGGTACCGGCTCAGGAACTCCGACTCGACCTCGAAACGGGTGACGAAGCCGGCGCCGTCGTGCTTCACGTTCCAGTCCCGGGCGATCCTGATCGCGTAGTCCTCGTCGAGGACCGGGTAGAAGATCGGCTGCTCGGGCAGCCGGGGCGGCCACGCACGCCAGTTCAGCTCCCGGACCAGATCCAGCTCCTTGGGACCGGTGGGGCGCCACAGGGTCGTCGTTGTCTGCCGACTGGTCATGCCCGTCACTTCCTGCACGTGGGCCGCTGGTACGACGGTCCGGAGACCCGGACGATACCGGCACCACGGACTCGCCGGCCACGCGGTTTCCACCCGCGGCCGACTCCGTGACCAGCGGTCACGGGACACCCCCTGACCCGGAACCCGCACGCGCACCGGGGCCGGGGGCGTCGGCGGACGGCGGCGGCGCGTCGTCGGCGGGAGCGCCGAGCATCCGCAGCGCGGACAGCGCCCGGGCCCGGACCGCGG
>NZ_NCTE01000624.1 GCF_002114215.1 Streptomyces sp. 13-12-16
CGTGCCGTGGGGGACGGGCCGCGCCGGTCGGGGTGGGACGGGGTCAGTACGCCCGGCCGCGCATCCGGCGCCACCACATCAGCGCCGCGCCGATCAGCAGCAGCCCGCCGGCTCCCGCACCGGCGGACGCGGCGATCAGGGCCGTGTCGCCGGACTCCTCCGCGCCCGCCGGCCGCAGCGCGTCACCGAGCTGGTTGCGTACGTCGTTGCCGCCGTCCACCCCCTCGGCGAGCGGGCCGCGCGAGCCCTCCGTCGGGTTCGCCAGGTACGGGAAGGCCGCCCCGAACTCCTTGTCGTTGGCGTCGACCGCGTCACCCAGGTCGTTCGCCGCCCCGACCAGTTCCCCCTCGACGACCTGGAGCGCGGCGTCGATCACGTCGTCCGTCAGCCGCCGCCCGTTCGGGAAGCCGGCGTTGTCCCCGTCCAGGACGCCCAGCCGCTTCGGTTCGGCGGCCGGCTCGATGGACGTGTTCAGGCGCAGCATCTCCGACGGCGTCACGTGCGGCGGCTGGTTGAGTCCCTCGACGCCCTTCAGGAACACGTCGACCAGGTCGTTGCGCGGCTCGTCGGGGGCCGGGATCTTGTAGACCGCCTCGATGAGCTTCGGCAGCTCCGGCTCGGTGACGTTCTTCAGGAACTGCGCGTCGTCCCACGGCGCGGACGCGTTGAACGTGTCCTTGTCCTTCAGCGGGTTGACGACCTCGTTGACCAGCGGTCCGCCCAGCCGCGACACCTGCACGAAGTGCCCCTCGGCGTTCTTGCGCTGCGTCGTCGACCAGATGCCAACGACCGGCTGGTCCGCGGACTCGGTGATCATGTCGGTCGGGACCTGGAGCGCCAGCGAGTTGACGTTGTAGCCCTTGAGCGTGTCGTTGCCGACCTCGGAGAGGTTCCCGCCGTACAGCAGGTCGAAGACCCGCAGGTCCAGGAAGAACGGGTCGTCGGCCTGCCCGGCGAACGTCGTCGTCCCGCCCGCGAGTTCGCGCACCGCCTGCTTGCGCAGGGTGTCGTAGTCCGGCATGGACGCCTTGCCGACGTTCGACGGCGCCACCGGGACGTCGTCCGCGATCTTCGTGCGGGACACCGCGTGCTGGTCCTTCAGCTTCAGCAGCTCGATGTCGTAGGTCTGCGTGATGTTGAGATCCTGGTCGTCCAGACCGGTGACCGGGCCGGTGTTGTAGAGGAACGTCCTGTCGTTCTTCGTGTGCGTTTTGAACGTGTAGCGGAACAGCAGCTCGCCCTGCGCGTCCCCGTTGTTGTCGATGTGGATGTCGTACTGCGCGTCCTCGGCGAACGTGAAGAAGTTCGGCCCGCCGGCCGGTTCCTCGAAGGGGATCCAGTTCGCGATGATCGTCGTCGTGTCCGGCTTGTCGGGACTGACGAACGCGTACAGGTCCGTGTTGTCGTACTGCGGGGTGCCCGAGATCAGCGGGGCCTCCCGGTGGCTGGAGGCGGAGGCCGCCTCGGGTTCCAGCGCGGTCACGCCGGCCGCCGCGAGCCCCCCGGCGGCCAGCGCCCCGCAGATCAGGGTCGCGAGACTCCCGCGCCCCGCACCGGTCCTGGAGTCAGTTGTCATGCCGTCCGTCCTCAGTGCCGACTTGCCTTGACGCACTGGTTTTCGGAGCGGACGACGGGCCGGATTGGTGGAGTTCGGAATTTCTTCCGGGCTCCTCCCGCCGGACCCGTACGTCCGTAGCATTTCTCGCTGCCGGCCCGCGTTTTCGGTCCGTTGATCCGTACTTACCGTCCGGAGGCTCGCATGCCTCGTGTGACCGGGCGGCCCGCAGGGGCGTGGAGAGGGGGATGCGCGTTGGAGGCGGACGAGCTGCTGGTGCTTGTGGCCGGAGGTGACCAGAAGGCGTTCGAGGACCTGTACGGACTGGTCTCCGGGCCGGTGTACGGGCTGGTGCGGCGCGTGGTGCGCGATCCGGCCCAGTCCGAGGAGGTGGCCCAGGAGGTGCTGCTCGAACTCTGGCGTTCCGCCGCGCGGTTCGACCCCGGCCGGGGCAGCGCGCTGTCCTGGGTCCTCACCCTCGCCCACCGCCGCGCCGTCGACCGGGTGCGCAGCGCCCGCGCGGCCGGCGAACGCGAGCAGCGCGAGGCCCGGCG
>NZ_NCTE01000062.1 GCF_002114215.1 Streptomyces sp. 13-12-16
GTCTGCTCGGCGGCGTGGTGCAGGTCGACGACACGCTGGCACCTCCGTCCGCCGCCGCCTACGCCGTCGCCGTGGTCTCCTGCGCCGTGCTGCCGGTGCGGCACCGGGCGCCCCTGGCCGCGCTGGCGGCCACGACCGCGGTCGGCGCGCTGGTGCCGGCCCTGGGTCTCCTGCTGTCCCCGCTCATCGTGGCCCCCGCCGTGATCGCCGCCTACTCCTACGCGCTCGCCGCGCGCACCGAACGACGCGCGGCGGGCGCGGTGCTGCTCGCTTCCGTGGTGCTGGCCGCCTCCACCCCCCTGTCCGGGGGCTTCTCGTGGAGGGACGCGACCAGGACGGGGGTGATGGCGGCGTTCCCGCTGATGGCCGGTGTGTTCGGCCATTCGGTGCGGAACCGGCGGGCCTACCTGGCGGCCGTGGAGGAGCGGGCCCGGCGGGCCGAGGAGAGCCGGGACCACGAGGCGCGCAGGCGGGTCGCCGAGGAACGGGTGCGCATAGCACGGGAGTTGCACGACCTGGTGGCCCATCAGATCACCCTGGCCAACGCGCAGGCCACGGTCGCCGCCCACCTCTTCGACACCCGCCCGGAGCAGACCCGCAAGAGCCTGGGGGAGCTCGTCGAGACCACCGGCCACGCGCTCGACGAACTGCGGGCCACGGTCGGTCTGCTGCGCCAGTCCGGGGACGCGGCCGCGCCCGCCGAACCGGCGCCCGGACTGGCCCGGCTCCCCACGCTCCTGGAGTCCTTCCGCCGCGCGGGCCTGGAGGTGTCGGTGGAGCAGGAGGGCACGGCCAGGCCGCTGCCGCCGGGAGTGGACCTCACCGCCTACCGCATCGTCCAGGAGGCCCTGACCAACGTGACCAAGCACGCCGGTTCCGGCAGCGCCCGGGTGCGTCTCGCCTGGCACCGCGACCGCGTCACCCTCACCGTCGCCGACGACGGCGGCGACGCCCGTACGGGACCGGGTGCGGCCGTGACGGCGGACCGCCCGCCCGGTTACGGTCTGATCGGGATGCGGGAACGTGCCACCGCGGTCGGGGGACGACTCACCGCGGGCAGGCGCCCGGAGGGCGGCTTCCTCGTCTCCGCCCGACTGCCCCTCCCGCCCGCCAGGGACACGGCGCGGGGGACCGACGGAGCGACGACCACCGAGGAGGAGCCGATGGCCGACGGACGGACCGGCGACGGAGAGGCCGGGGACGCGCCATGACGCTCCGGGTGCTGCTCGCCGACGACCAGGCCCTGCTGCGCGGGGCCTTCCGGATGCTGCTCGACAGCGCCGACGACATCACCGTGGTCGGCGAGGCCGGCGACGGCAGGGAGGCGGTGCGCCTCACCCGGCAACTGCGCCCGGACGTGGTGGTCATGGACATCCGGATGCCCGAGGTGGACGGTCTCACCGCCACGGCGGAGATCTGCGCGGACCCCGAACTGCGGGCCACCCGCGTCCTGATCCTCACCACGTACGAGACCGACGAGTACGTCGCCCAGGCGCTGCGCGCGGGGGCCGGCGGCTTCATCGGCAAGGGCATCGGGGCCGAGGACCTGGCGGACGCGGTACGGACGATCGCCGACGGCGACACCCTGCTGTCCCCCGCCGCGACCCGCTCCCTGGTCGCCCGTTTCCTGGCCACACCGGACGACGTCCCGGCGCACCACGCCGAACGGCTCGCCGTGCTCACCCCGCGCGAACGCGAGATGGTGGCCCTGGTCGCGACCGGCCTGTCCAACCAGGAGATCGCCGAGCGGATGCACCTCAGCCCCTTCACCGTCCGCGCCCACGTGCAGCGCGCCATGACGAAGCTGGAGGCCCGCGACCGGGCCCAGCTCGTCGTCATCGCCTACCGGACGGGCCTGGCCCACGCCGGCCCCGACCGGTCGTCGTAGTCCTCCGGCAGCGCGAGGGCCGAGTGGGCGGGGCGTACCGGCGCGGAGTCCATGGTGACCAGGTTGCGCAGCATGGTGTCGCGTCGCTCCAGGTCCCGCGCCGTGGCGGGGAAGAGCGTGGCCGCGCCGCCCGTGACCAGTGCCTGGTTCATGTCCACGAACCCGCGGAAGTCCCGTTCGTGGGCGGCGAAGGCCGCGGTGTGGTCCCGGTGCGCGGCCAGGGCGTGGGCGAGCACGCAGGCACCGGCCAGCGCGAGGCTCGACCCCTGTCCGGTGAGGAACGAGGGCGCGTACGCGGCGTCGCCGACGAGCGCGACACGGCCGTCGCTCCAGCGGGGCATGCGGATCTGACCGGCCGTGCCGAAGAACGCGTCGTCCGCGTCGCGCAGGGCGGCGAGCATGCCGGGGACCTCCCAGCCCGCGCCCGCGAAGGTCTCGGCGACCAGTTCCCGCTGGGCGCCGGGGTCGCGGAGGGCGTCCGTCGGCGGCTGCGGCCGGTGGAAGTTCAGGAAGGCGTGCAGCTCGTCACCGTCCCCGGTGGCGTAGAGGGCCGCGGCCCTCCCCGGGGTGTTCCACATCACGAGCTCGCGGGAGAGGCCGAGGGTGTTCGGCATGGTGAAGACGGCGAAGCAGTAACCGAGGTAGTGGTGGAACCGCTCCTCGGGGCCGAACACGAGCCCCCGGGTGCGCGAGTACGTGCCGTCGGCGCCGACCACCAGGTCGAACGTACGCCGTCGCCCACCGCGGAACGTGACGTCGACGCCTCCCGCGGACTGGTCGAGGGTGTCGACGGAGTCGTCGAAGAGGAACTCCACGTCGTCGCGGACCAGCGCGTGGAGGCTCGCGGTCAGCTCCCCGCGGCGCACCTCGAGGTCCTGCCCCTCGACGCTGCCGGCGACGGCGTGCGTCCTGACCGTGGCCACCTCACCGCCGTCGGCGTCGAGGAACGTGGCGCGACGCGAGTCGATGTGGGCGTCCCGCAGCCGCGGCAGTATCCCCATCCGCCGGACCACCTCGATCGCGGTCCCGCGGACGTCGACCGGGTAACCGCCGTCGCGCGGTGCGCCCGCCTTCTCCACCACGGTGACCGCGAACCCGTACCGGTGCAGCCAGTACGCCAGGGCGAGCCCGGAGACACCGGCCCCGGAGATCAGAACCGTGCGCTTCCCGTTCATGCCTGGACCTCTTTCCTCGTGATGCGGACGACGAGCAGGGACAGTGCGGCGACGAGGCCGGCGGCGGCGAAACCCGTGACGAAGGCCGATTCGGCCGTCAGGCCCGTCACCGGGTCGGCCCCGGCGTCGAGGATCGCGGCGCCGGCCTGGGCGCCCAGGGCGACGCCGATCACGCGGGTCACCACGAGCAGGCTGGTGGCGATGCCGGTGTCCTCGGCCCTCACGGCGGTGGTGGTGCCGGCGAGCAGCGCCGTGGTGCCGACGCCCGCGGCGAACGCGGTCAGCACCTTCGCCAGGACGAGCTGCCACGCGGCGGTGTGCACCGACGCCAGGGCGATCAGCGTGGCCGCCGTGACGACGGTGCCCACGACGACCACGGCACGCGGACCGAAACGCCGCGCCGCGAGACCGCCGACCGAGTCGCTCACCGCCCCGGCGACGGCGCCGGGCAGCAGGAACAGCCCGATGTCGGTGGTGTCGGCCCCGAAGCCGTAGCCGTCGGCCGGGAGCGCGAACAGCTGCGGGAGCAGGAAGACCACCATCCCGAAGCTGGCGGTGATGACGAGGGTGAGCACGAACGCGTCCCGCATCGCGGGCTTCGCCAGCATGCGCAGGTCGACCATCGGCGTGGCCGACCGGCGCTCCACGACGACCCATCCGGTGGCGAGGGCGGCCACGACCACCACGAGGGCACCGGCCGCGAGGGGCGGCAGACCGGAGCCCGTCACCGTCACGAGCCCGACCATGAACGCGAGCAGCGTGCCGCTCAGCAGGACCACGCCGGGCCAGTCGATCCGGTCGTCCGGCCGGATCGGCGGATCGTGCGGCATCAGCCGGGTCACGGCCAGCGTCGCCGCGACGACCGCGATCGTCGGCAGCGCGAACATCCAGTGCCAGGACAGCCCTTCCGCGATCGGCCCGGCGACCGCCGTCCCCACCATGCCGCCGCCCGTGAACAGCGCGACGACCACCCCGATCGCCACCTGCGACTCCCCCGCCGGGAGGTGCTTGCGCACCAGGATGAAGGAGAGGGGCAGCGCGCCCACCATGACGCCCTGCAGCACCTGACCGAGCAGCAGCACCGGCAGGCTCGGCGCCAGTGCGGCCAGCAGACCACCGGCCGAGACCAGGGCCGCCAGCCGGACCAGCACCCGCTTCCCGCCGTGACGGTCACCGAGTTTGCCCGCGACGGGCGCGGTGACCGCGCCGGTGACGAGTAACGCGTTGGCGACCAGGGCCCCTTCGCCGGGACTGACCCCCAACTCGCTTTGCAGCAGCGGGAGCGCGGGCTCCACCACCGACTGCAGGGTGCCGAGGGCGAGCGCCAGGACGCCGAGGGCACCGATCGAAAGCCTCCCGGTGCGGACCGGGGAAACCACAGTTTGGGACATGGACGTCCTTCACGTCGTCGGACGGGAGCGAACGCGCGGGATCCGCGCGCCTCCCACACTCCCCTCCGGCGCCCCGCCGGGCATCGTTCCCCGACGCCGTCCTTCCCTGGTGCGCCCGGACCAGCCGCCCGCGTGTCCTGGTGCCCGCGCACCACGGGAACCGTGCTCCCGGCCCGGGAGGCGACGGCCGAGGTGACGTCCCGTCAGCGGCCGTGCCCCGTTGTCGGACCCGTACGTCATGATCTCCCCGTGGAGCGTTCGAGCGCGGTACGGGGACACGGGGGGACGGACGGGATGACGGCGAGTGAGCCGCTGACGGCGCGGGCCGGGACGGCGGCCCTGGACGACCACGGCGTGGTGGCCGCGCTGGGCGGGCTCGTGGACGGCACGGGGTACTGGAGCGGCAAGGGGGCGCTGGCCGGTATCGAGCGGACGGGGCGCTACCTGGCCGGGAGGGGGGAGCAGGGGGAGGAGCCGGGCAGGGCGGGGGAGGGGTCCTGGTCACGGTTCATCGGGCGGATCGGTGCCGTGGCGCTGCGTGCCGCCGTGGAGCCCACCCGCGACGAGCGGCGCCGGCGGCTGCTCGCGCTGCTGGAGATCTGGGCGGACAGCCCCTTCGCCGATCCCCGCGCCCGGATACGCACCGGGCTAGTGCGGATGGCCGAGGGCGGCCCCGAGGCCGTCCGGGACGAGCGGGGTGCGGCCGTCGCGGTCGGCTGGGCTCCCGGAGGGCTGCGGAAGTTCGTCGACCTGCGGGCGGGGGAGGCGGATCCGCCGGGCCTGGGGACGGTCGAGGAGGTGACCGACGTCCCGCGCGGGGGATGGGGCGACGCGGGGCAGGTGCGCCGGCTGGTGGACCTCGTCCGGGAGCGCGGTCCGGTGCCGTGGGACCTCGACGCGGTGGCCGGGCTGCGGGACGGTACGGGGATGGGCCGGGCGGCGGCGTCCCTCGCCCTGGCGGGGATGGTCTCCGGGGGGTACCTGCCGCACCTCGACGACCGGGAGCGGAGGATCCACCGGCTCAAGGTGGCCGAGATCGAGGACGGCGTCCGCGAGCCCGGCCGGACGAGCCCGCTCGACCGCCTCGACCTGATGGCGGCCGTACTGCCCGAGGACCCCGCCGAGCTGTGGGAGCCGCAGGGCATGCGCGCGGTGGCGGAACGGATCGCGCACGCGTGGCGGGAACGGTACGGCAGGCGGACCGTGGTCCCGGAGCGCACCTTCGGGACGGTCATCGAGCTGAACCCGTCCCGGCTGTCGGCGGGCCGCTTCTGCGCGGCGTTCACCGACCACGCCTCGATCCGCGGCCTCGGCTCGGACCTCGACACCTGGATCCGCAACAGCGACTTCCGCCCCTTCCCGACCGCCGCCGGGGAGTGGGACCTCCTCGATTTCGAGGACACCCTGCGCGCCGTCGTGCCGAACCTCTTCCGGGTCTACGCGGAGCTTCCCGCCGGTGACCCGGTCCGCGCCGGAGCGCCCGGCCTCGTACGGGCGCTGCGCGAGCGGCTGAACCACCCGGGTCTGCTGCTGGACGCCGGAAACCTCAGCCGCACGGTGGGGGACGGGGTCGCCGACGTGCGCGACAGGTTCGGCTCGCGTCCCTACGCCGGCCCGGAACCGCTGGACGTCGCGAACGTCGACGACGGACTGACCGTGGTCGTGGACGGCGGTGTCGACCGCACAGGCACGCGGTTCCGGCCCAAGCTGTACTTCCGCCCGGCGTTCTACGGCGACGACGAGCGTTCCCGGACGCTGCTGGAGGCCCGGGCGGGCTCCCGCTACGACCCCGATGTCGAGCTGGTCGAGTGGCTGCGCGGCCCGGTCTGCGAGCGCATCGTCGAGCGGATCGGGGACCCCGCGCTGCCACCGGGGACGTACGAGACCAACCCGGTGTTCTCCGCACCCGACGTACTGGGACGGGCCGCCCGCGGACTCGGCGTCGACGAGGACGCGGCAGCGCTCTACCTGCAACTGCTCACCCTGTACGCGCCGAGCGACCGCAACGTCCGTACGTGGAACGGCTGGAAGGCCCCCCGGCACCGGGAGGCCGCCGACGTGCTGGTCGAGCACGGCCTGGCCGTCGAGGACCGACGCGCACGCGCGGGCCGCCGGCTCTTCCTGCCGGGCGAGTGGATCCACGCCGGCAAGCCCTACCAGCCCATGGAGGCGTGGAAGGCGGAGCTGCTCGGGCTGGAACGTTCCTACAACGGCCGGCTGGAGAACCCGCCGCCCCTCCCCACCCGTACCCTGCCGGAGCTGTTCGCCCGGGCGTGGGAGCTGGTCGAGGGGGGACGGGGGCCCTCGGTGTGAGGGCTCCCCGGCCCGGGTCCGGTCACCGGTCCCCGGCGCGGTCCTCGGGCGCGCCGGTGCCGGCCGCCGACGGTGCGTCCCCGTGGCCGGCCGGCGGGGGACGCAGCAGGCTGAGCGCGACGGAGACGCCCAGGACGGCGGCGATGACGGCGAGGCTGAGCGGAGAGGGGATCTCGGGCACGGCGGGGCTGATGATCTCGTGGGACGCCTGGAGGACCAGCTTGACGCCGATGAAGGCGAGGATGAGTGCCAGGCCCTTGCTCAGGTACCGGAACCGGTCCAGCAGTCCGGCGAGCATGAAGTAGAGGGCGCGCAGGCCCAGGATGGCGAAGGCGTTGCTGGTGTAGACGACGAAGGTGTCGTTGCTGACGGCCAGGACGGCGGGCACGCTGTCGACGGCGAAGACGAGGTCGGCGGCTTCGATCGCGGCGACGACGGCGAGCAGCGGGGTGGCGACGCGCCGGCCGGCCTCCTTGACGAAGAAACGGGCGCCGGCGTAGTCGTCCCGCACGGGGACGACCTTGCGGAGCAGCCGTACGGCGATGCTCCTGCCGGGGTCGAAGCTGTCCTCCTCCTCTTTGAGGATCTTGTAGGTGCTGTAGAAGAGGACGGCGGCGAAGACGAACAGGACGGCGGTGAAGCGGCTGACCACGGCGACACCGGCGGCGAGGAAGAGGCCCCGGAGGACCAGGGCGCCGAGGACGCCGAGGAACAGGACGCGGTGCTGGTAGGCGCGCGGGACGCGGAAGTACCCGAAGATCAGCGCGAAGACGAAGAGGTTGTCGACCGAGAGGCTCTTCTCCAGCAGCCACGCGGTGGTGTACTCCACCCCGGCAGCTGTCCCGACCACGAGGAAGACCACGGCACCGAAGGTGACCGCCAGCCCCACCCAGACCCCGCTCCAGGCGGCGGCCTCCCGGAACCCGATGACGTGGGCCTGCCGGTGCGCGAGCAGATCGACCGCCAGGGACACCAGTACGGTGACGGCGAAGACCATCCACAGCCACAGTGGAACATCGTGCACGGGCCCGGCCCTTCAGGCGTGGTCGACCGGCGGTCTCCCTCCGAGTCTGGTGCATGAGGCGGCGGGTGTCTCCTCGGTGCGCACCCGCGGCCGGGCGGGCCCTTCGGGTCGGCCGGGCGCCCGCGCCTTCCTCGGGGCCGCTTCCATGGACGCCCCGTGGGCACGGTGCCGCGAGGGGCGGGCCGGCCGGGGCCGGGACGGGCGCCCGGCGGCCGAGAACCACGGTCGCCGTGTCTGTTCCGTCCGGCGGTCCGAGCGGTAGCTTGGTGGGCAGGGCCCCTGAAGAAGGGCGGACGCGATGCCGTGGTTCGTATGGCTGCTCGCCGCCGCGGCACTGGGTGTCGCCGAGTTCCTCACCCTGACACTCGTCCTCGGGCTGCTGGCGGGCGCCGCGTTGGTCGCCGCCGTGGTCGCCGGTGTGGGGATCGGCCTGTCCGGCCAGCTCCTGGCCCTGGCGGCGGCAGCCGCGGCGGGCCTCCTCCTCGTCCGTCCCGTCGCGCTGCGCCACATGGCACAGCCACCCCTCGTGCACGAAGGCAGTGACGCGCTGATCGGCAAACGGGCCGAGGTGACGCAGGAGGTCACCGCGACCCGCGGGCTGATCAGACTGTCCGGCGAGGAGTGGTCCGCCCGCGCCTTCGACGAGAGCCTGGTGATCCCGGTGGGCGCGCTGGTGGACGTCATGGAGATCGAAGGCGCCACGGCCCTCGTCTACCCCCGCGAACTCCTTCCGTGAACGGCTGAACACACAGCAACGGAGGCACTGTGGATCCAGTGGTCGTCCTCACTCTCGTGGCGGTCGTCGTCGTCGTCTTCCTCATGGCCTCCGCCGTGCGGATCGTCCCGCAGGCGCGCCGCTACAACATCGAGCGGTTCGGCCGGTACCGCCGGACGCTGCAGCCCGGCCTGAACCTGGTCCTGCCGGTGGCGGACCGCGTCAACACCAAACTCGACGTGCGCGAGCAGGTCTACTCGTCCGACCCCAGACCGGTGATCACCGAGGACAACCTCGTGGTGAACATCGACACCGTGCTGTACTACCAGATCACCGACCCGCGGTCGGCTGCCTACGAGGTCGCCGACTACCTGCAGGCGATCGACCAGCTCACCGTGACCACGCTGCGGAACGTCATCGGCAGCATGGACCTGGAGGAGACGCTCACCTCGCGCGAGGAGATCAACTCCCGGCTCCGCGCCGTCCTCGACGACGCCACCGGCAAGTGGGGCATCCGGGTCAACCGCGTCGAGATCAAGGCCATCGATCCACCGGCCACCATCAAGGAGGCGATGGAGAAGCAGATGCGGGCCGAGCGGGACAAGCGCGCGGCCATCCTGCACGCCGAAGGGGAGCGGCAGGCCAAGATCCTCACCGCGGAGGGCACGAAGCAGAAGGACATCCTGGAGGCCCAGGGCACGCAGCAGGCCATGATCCTGCGGGCGGACGGCGAGGCGAAGGCGGTGGAGCTCGTCTTCCAGGCCGTCCACCGCAACAACGCCGACCCGAAGGTCCTGGCCTACAAGTACCTCGAGACGCTCCCGCACCTGGCGAGCAGCGACAACAACACGTTCTGGGTGATCCCGGGGGAGCTGACCGAGGCGGTGCGGACCGTCACCCGCGCGTTCGGCGACCAGCCGGCGGAGGGTCCTCCCCGGACCGCGCGGCCGGAGGAGGCGGAGGCCACCGCCGG
>NZ_NCTE01000625.1 GCF_002114215.1 Streptomyces sp. 13-12-16
CCGCGCCGAGGTAGACCGCGTGCACGGCGTCCGCGACGGCCCGGCGGGTCGCCTCGGGGACGGCGCCGGCGTCCAGGGCGCGGGTGACGGAGTCCAGGTCGCTCGCGCCGCCCAGGCGTGCGGCCAGGACGCTGTTGGCGACCGCGCCGAAGAGGGCCGCGCCGACGGTCTGGCCGGTCTGCCGGCAGAAGAGGACCGACCCGGTCGCCGTACCGCGTTCCTCCCACTCCACCGACGACTGCACCCCGATGATCAGGGGCAGCTGGAACAGGCCGAGGGCCGCGCCCAGCAGCAGCATCAGCAGGGTCGGCTGCCACGCCCGGCCGGGGTAGGGCAGGAAGGGGAACGCGAAGAGGACGAGCGCGGCTGTGCCGATGCCGAGCATCGCGGTGCTGCGGAAGCCGATCCGGCGGTACACGTGCTGGCTGAGGGCGGCCGACACCGGCCAGGTCAGCGTCCACACGGAGAGGACGAATCCGGCGGCCACCGGGGTGAGGCCGAGGACGGACTGGGCGTAGGTGGGCAGGAAGACCGTGGGGGCCACCATCAGCAGGCCCAGGGCGCCGAGGGCCAGGTTGACGGCGGCGATCGTACGGCGGCGCCACACCCAGCCGGGGATGATCGGCTCCGCCGCGCGGCGTTCCACCACGACCACGACCGCCAGGAGGACGGCTCCCGCCGCGAACAGGGCGAGCGACGGGGCGGACAGCCACGGCCAGGCGACCCCGCCCTGCACGAGCGCGGTGATGAGGACGCCCCCGCAGGCGAAGATCGCGACCGCTCCCGCCCGGTCCACGCGCGCGTGGCGGCCGTTCTCCCGCCGCGGTTCGTGGAGGTGACGGACGATCAGCCACAACGCCACCGCTCCGACGGGAAGGTTGACGAGGAAGATCCAGCGCCAGTCGGCGTAGGAGGCGAACAGCCCGCCGATGCCGGGGCCGGCCACCGCGGAGAGGGCCCACACGGTGGAGAGGCGGGCCTGGATCTTCGGGCGTTCCCGGAGCGGGTACAGGTCGGCGGCGAGGGTCTGCACCGTGCCCTGGAGCGCGCCGCCGCCCAGGCCCTGCACGATGCGGAACGCGATGAGCGCGGCCATGTTCCAGGCCGCGGCGCACAGCAGCGAGCCCAGCAGGAACAGCGCGGCGCCCGCGACGAGGACCGGTTTGCGGCCGAAGGTGTCGGAGAGCCTGCCGTAGACGGGGAGGGTGACCGTGACGGCCAGCAGGTAGCCGGAGAAGAGCCAGGAGAAGTAGGAGAAGCCGCCCAGGTCGCCGACGATCTGGGGGACGGCCGTGGCCACGATGGTGGAGTCGAGTGCCGCCAGGGCCATCGCGAGCATCAGCGCGGCGACGACGGCTCCGCGCCGTCCGGTCGCGGCGGGCCGCCCGCTGTCGCGTGTCACCGGTCTGGTGCCGTCCACCCGGAGTGCCTCCCTCGCGGTTGATTGCCCCTTGCACCTGTCCGCCGCCGCACAGCTTCGCACTTGACCCACACGTCGCGGGAGGGTGGAGCCTGTATGGGCCTGTGGGTGGAGCCGACCCTGAGACGGTGTCAGCCCATCGGAGGAGAGCCCTTAGGGGTACCTCCGTACTACGGGTCGGGGAGGGTTCGTACCGTCGGAGGACGAGACGGGGCGGGGGTCGTCCTTAACCTGGCTTTACGCCGCTGAGGGGCAGCGCGACCTGGCTTCACGCCGCTGGGGGGCGGCGCACCGTACCGGCGGGGGTGGGGTTTTCCTCAGTACAAGACTGCGCTGAACACCAGGGCGCGGGACCCCTGCCGGCCGCCAGACTGAATCACGTCGCACGAACACGCACGAAGCGGCCGCCGGGTACGACGGGCGGGCGCCGGAACACCGCTTTCATCTGCTGACCGACATAGGAGACTTACCGTGACATCGGCTGTGACCATTCCCAGGCACGGGGGCACTGGAGGGAGCACGGCCGTTGCCGCGCGGGCGCGGCAGGTCGTGAAGGCGTACGGGTCCGGGGAGACCCGTGTCGTCGCCCTCGACCACGTCGACGTGGACATCGCCCGCGGTCGGTTCACCGCGATCATGGGCCCCTCGGGGTCCGGCAAGTCCACGCTGATGCACTGCCTCGCCGGGCTCGACACCGTGACGTCCGGGCAGATCTACCTGGACGAGACCGAGATCACCGGTCTGAAGGACAAGAAGCTCACGCGGCTGCGCCGGGACCGGATCGGCTTCATCTTCCAGGCGTTCAACCTGCTGCCGACGCTGAACGCGATCGAGAACATCACGCTGCCCATGGACATCGCCGGCCGCAAGCCCGACCAGGGGTGGCTGGACCGGGTGGTGGAGACCGTCGGGCTCGCGGAGCGGCTCAAGCACCGGCCGACGCAGCTCTCCGGCGGCCAGCAGCAGCGGGTCGCGGTGGCGCGGGCGCTGGCGGCCCGGCCGGAGATCATCTTCGGTGACGAGCCGACCGGAAACCTCGACTCCCGTGCCGGCGCCGAGGTGCTCGGCTTCCTGCGCCGCTCGGTGGACGAGCTGGGCCAGACCATCGTGATGGTCACCCACGACCCCGTGGCCGCCTCCTACGCGGACCGGGTGCTGTACCTCGCCGACGGCCGCATCGTCGACGAGATGCACCAGCCGACGGCCGAGCAGGTCCTGGACCGCATGAAGGACTTCGACGCCCGGGGGCGCACGTCATGACCGTCCTGAAGACCTCCATGCGCAACTTCTTCGCGCACAAGGGGAGGATGGCGCTGTCCGCGGTGGCGGTGCTGCTGTCGGTGGCGTTCGTGTGCGGCACGCTGGTGTTCACGGACACCATGAACACGACGTTCGACAAGCTGTTCGCGGCCACCTCCTCGGACGTCACGGTGAGCGCCAAGGGCGCCTCCGACAGCGGTGAGACGACCGCGGACAACGGCAAGCCGCCGGTGATACCGGCCTCCGTGCTCGACGAGGTCAAGGGCGCGGACGGCGTGAAGTCGGCCGAGGGCACGGTGTTCTCCACCTCGGTGACCGTCGTCGACGGCGACAAGGACAGCCTCTCGCCGACCAGCGGCGGCCCGACCATCGTCGGCAGCTGGAACGGCAACGACGCCCGCACCATGGAGATCACCTCCGGTGCGGCGCCCAAGGGCGCGGACCAGGTCATGGTCGACGCCGACACCGCCGACAAGCACGACCTGAAGCTCGGTGACGAGATCGGCGTGATCAGCGTGGTCGGCACGCTCACCGCGAAGGTCTCAGGCATCGCCGACTTCACGGTCACCAACCCCGGTGCGGCGATCTTCTACCTGGACACCAGGACCGCGCAGCAGGCCCTGGTCGGCGAGAGCGGCGTCTACACCAACGTCAACGTGACCGCCGCGTCCGGCGTCAGCGACGCGCAGCTGAAGAAGAACGTCGCGGCCGAGCTCGGTGGCGCCTACAAGGTGCAGACCGCCGAGGAGACCGCGGAGGCCAACCAGAAGAGCGTCGGCGAGTTCATGAACGTCATGAAGTACGCGATGCTCGGCTTCGCCGGGATCGCCTTCCTCGTCGGCATCTTCCTGATCATCAACACCTTCTCCATGCTGGTCGCCCAGCGCACCCGGGAGATCGGCCTGATGCGGGCGATCGGCTCGTCCCGCAGGCAGGTCAACCGTTCGGTGCTGGTCGAGGCGCTGCTGCTCGGCGTCTTCGGTTCGGTCCTCGGGGTCGGCGCGGGTGTCGGACTCGCGGTCGGGCTGATGAAGCTCATGGGCATGATGGGCATGGAGCTGTCCACGGACGACCTCACGGTGGCCTGGACGACCCCCGCGATCGGACTGCTCCTCGGTGTGGTGGTCACGGTCCTCGCCGCCTACCTGCCCGCCCGGCGGGCCGGGAAGATCTCCCCGATGGCCGCGCTGCGCGACGCCGGCACCCCGGCGGACGCCAGGGCCGGCTGGATACGCGGTGGGATCGGCCTGGTCCTCACCGGCACCGGCGCCTTCGCCCTGTACCTGGCGGGCAGCGCGGACAAGGCGACGGACGGCTCGATGTGGCTGGGCCTGGGCGTGGTGCTCTCCCTGATCGGCTTCGTCGTCATCGGCCCGGTGCTGGCGAGCGGTGTGGTGCGGGTCCTCGGCGCGATCCTGCTGCGGGCCTTCGGCCCGGTGGGCCGCATGGCCGAGCGCAACGCCCTGCGCAACCCGCGCCGTACCGGTGCGACGGGCGCCGCGCTGATGATCGGGCTCGCGCTGGTGGCGTGCCTGTCCGTGGTCGGCTCCTCCATGGTGGCGTCCGCCACCGACGAGCTCGACAAGGCCGTCGGCACGGACTTCATCATCCAGTCCGACAGCGGCCAGTTGATCACCCCGCAGGCCGTCGAGGCCGTGAAGGCGTCACCCGAGGTGGACCGGGTCACCGAGTACAAGTGGACCGAGGCCGACTTCACCACGCCCGACGGCAAGACGCTGAAGGACACGGCGATCACGGCGGCCGACCCGACGTACGCGACCGACCTGCGGGTCGAGACGGTCGCCGGAAAGCTCGGCGACGCCTACGAGCCCGGCTCGATGTCCGTCCACGAGGACTTCGCGAAGGACCACGGCATCAAGCTCGGCTCACGGATCGAGATCGCGTTCAAGGACGGCGAGACGGGCACGCTGACGGTCCGGGCGATCACCAGCAGTGAGGGAGTCGTCGACGCGGGCGCGATGTACACGTCCATCGACACCCTCGCCACATACGTGCCGGCCGACAAGATGCCGCTGGACACGCTGCTCTTCGCCTCGGCGAAGGGCGGGCAGACCGACGCCGCGTACACGTCGCTGAAGGACGCGCTGCACGACTACCCGCAGTACACGGTGCGCGACCAGACCGACTACAAGGAGGCGCTGAAGGACCAGATCGGCCAGCTGCTGAACATGATCTACGGTCTGCTGGCCCTGGCGATCGTCGTCGCGGTCCTCGGTGTGGTGAACACCCTCGCCCTGTCGGTCGTGGAGCGCACCCGGGAGATCGGCCTGATGCGGGCCATCGGCCTCTCGCGCCGGCAGCTGCGCCGCATGATCCGCATGGAGTCGGTCGTGATCGCCCTCTTCGGTGCCCTGCTGGGCCTGGGCCTGGGCATGGGCTGGGGCGCCACCGCGCAGCAGCTGCTCGCCCTGGAGGGCCTGAAGGTCCTCGACATCCCGTGGCCGACGATCATCGGAGTGTTCATCGGCTCGGCCTTCGTGGGCCTGTTCGCCGCCCTGGTCCCGGCCTTCCGCGCCGGCCGCATGAACGTCCTGAACGCCATCGCCACCGACTAGCCACCGCATACGGGGGTTGCGGGGGAAACGCCCGGCGCCGGGAAGTCCTTGGGGGCTTTCCGGCGCCGGGCGTTCCGTTCGGCCAGTCCGGCGTCCGGGGACGGGGCCCGTCCAGGGCCGGACGGGGGCCCAGAGGGCGGGACCTCCGGGAGCCGGGCACCGGCACCGCTCACCGGTCGGTGGACGTTGTCCACAGCCCAGGCGCCGGGGTCGTCCAGCGACGTACGCTGGACAACCCCGGCCCGCCGCGCGCGTCGGGCCCGACGTGTTGCACACCCCCGGACGGAAAGCGCCCCGAATGAGCCTGCACGGTCTGCTCGACGCCGTAGTCAAGGACACCGCTCTCGCGGAAGCGATCGCGGCCGCCGCGGACGGCAACCGCATGCACGTCGACCTGGTCGGCCCGCCCGCGGCCCGCCCCTTCACCGTCGCCGCCCTGGCCCGCGACACCGGCCGCCCCGTACTGGCGGTGACGGCCACGGGACGCGAGGCGGAGGACCTGGCCGCGGCCCTGCGCTCCCTGCTCCCGCCCGAGGGCGTCGTGGAGTACCCGTCGTGGGAGACGCTGCCGCACGAGCGTCTCAGCCCTCGCAGCGACACCGTCGGCCGCCGCCTCGCCGTGCTGCGCCGCCTGGCCCACCCCCGCCCCGACGACCCCGAGACCGGCCCGGTCTCCGTCGTCGTCGCGCCCGTGCGCTCCGTGCTCCAGCCGCAGGTCAAGGGCCTGGGCGACCTGGAGCCGGTCTCCCTGCGGACCGGGCGGAGCGCCGACCTGAACGAGGTCGTCGAAGCCCTCGCCGCCGCCGCGTACGCGCGCGTGGAACTGGTCGAGAAGCGCGGCGAGTTCGCCGTACGGGGTGGCATCCTCGACGTGTTCCCGCCCACCGAGGAACACCCCCTGCGGGTGGAGTTCTGGGGCGACGACGTCGAGGAGATCCGCTACTTCAAGGTCGCCGACCAGCGCTCCCTGGAGGTCGCCGAGCACGGCCTGTGGGCCCCGCCCTGCCGCGAGCTGCTGCTCACCGAGGACGTACGGGAGCGTGCGCGGGTCCTCGCCGAACGGCACCCGGAGCTGGGGGAACTGCTCGGCAGGATCGCCGAGGGGATCGCGGTGGAGGGCATGGAGTCCCTGGCGCCCGTCCTCGTCGACGACATGGAGCTGCTGCTGGACGTGCTGCCCAAGGGCGCCATGGCCGTCGTCTGCGACCCGGAGCGGGTGCGGACCCGGGCCGCCGACCTGGTGGCGACGAGCCAGGAGTTCCTCCAGGCGTCCTGGGCGGCCACCGCCGGTGGCGGTGAGGCGCCCATCGACGTCGGCGCCGCCTCCCTGTGGTCCATCGCGGACGTCCGCGACCGGGCCCGGGAGCTGGACATGATGTGGTGGTCGGTGTCGCCGTTCGCCGCCGACGAAGAGCTCGACGCGGACACGCTCAAGCTCGGCATGCACGCCCCCGAGACCTACCGCGGCGACACGGCCAGAGCCCTCGCCGACACCAAGGGCTGGCTCGCCGACGGCTGGCGCACGGTGTTCGTCACCGAGGGCCACGGCCCGGCCGCCCGCACGGTCGAGGTGCTCGGCGGCGAGGGCATCGCCGCCCGCCTCGACACGGACCTCGGCGGGATCACCCCGTCCGTCGTGCACGTCGCCTGCGGCTGCATCGACCACGGCTTCGTCGACCCGGCGCTCAGGCTCGCCGTGCTCACCGAGACCGACCTGACCGGCCAGAAGGCATCCGGCCGGGAGGGCGCCCGGATGCCGGTCCGGCGCCGCAAGACCATCGACCCGCTCACCCTGGAGGCGGGAGACCACATCGTCCACGAGCAGCACGGCGTGGGCCGCTACATCGAGATGGTGCAGCGCACCGTGCAGGGCGCCACCCGCGAGTACCTGGTCGTGGAGTACGCCCCCGCCAAGCGCGGCCAGCCCGGCGACCGGCTGTACATCCCCACCGACCAGCTGGAGCAGATCACCAAGTACGTCGGCGGCGAGGCCCCCACCCTGCACCGCCTGGGCGGCGCCGACTGGACCAAGACCAAGGCGCGCGCCAAGAAGGCGGTCAAGGAGATCGCCGCCGACCTGATCAAGCTCTACAGCGCCCGCATGGCCGCCCCCGGCCACGCCTTCGGCGCCGACTCGCCCTGGCAGCGCGAGCTGGAGGACGCCTTCCCCTACGCGGAGACCCCCGACCAGCTCACCACCATCGCCGAGGTCAAGGAGGACATGGAGAAGTCGGTCCCCATGGACCGCCTGATCTGCGGCGACGTCGGCTACGGCAAGACCGAGATCGCGGTCCGGGCCGCCTTCAAGGCCGTACAGGACGGCAAGCAGGTCGCCGTGCTCGTGCCCACCACGCTGCTGGTGCAGCAGCACTTCGGCACGTTCAGCGAGCGGTACGCGCAGTTCCCGGTGGTCGTGAAGGCGCTGTCCCGCTTCCAGACCGACACCGAGTCGAAGGCGACCATGGAGGGTCTGCGGGAGGGCTCGGTGGACGTCGTCATCGGCACCCACCGCCTGTTCTCGTCCGAGACCAAGTTCAAGGACCTCGGCCTGGTCATCGTCGACGAGGAGCAGCGCTTCGGCGTCGAGCACAAGGAGCAGTTGAAGAAGCTGCGCGCCAACGTCGACGTGCTGACCATGTCCGCCACGCCGATCCCGCGCACCCTGGAGATGGCGGTCACCGGCATCCGCGAGATGTCGACGATCACCACCCCGCCGGAGGAGCGGCACCCGGTGCTCACCTTCGTCGGGCCCTACGAGCAGAAGCAGATCGGCGCCGCGATCCGCCGCGAGCTGCTGCGCGAGGGCCAGGTCTTCTACATCCACAACCGGGTCGAGTCCATCGACCGCGCGGCGGCCCGGCTGCGCGAGATCGTGCCCGAGGCGCGCATCGCCACCGCCCACGGCCAGATGTCGGAGTCGGCGCTGGAGCAGGTCG
The DNA here is from genome assembly GCF_002114215.1 of Streptomyces sp. 13-12-16. GTDB lineage: Bacteria > Actinomycetota > Actinomycetes > Streptomycetales > Streptomycetaceae > Streptomyces. The sequence continues at coordinate 8,193 of NZ_NCTE01000625.1, forward strand.
TCGTCGACTTCTGGGAGAAGAAGTTCGACGTGCTGGTGTCGACGACGATCGTCGAGTCCGGCATCGACATCTCCAACGCCAACACCCTGATCGTCGAGCGCGGCGACAACTTCGGTCTCAGCCAGCTCCACCAGCTGCGCGGCCGGGTGGGACGAGGACGGGAGCGCGGGTACGCCTACTTCCTGTACCCGCCGGAGAAGCCGCTGACGGAGACCGCGCACGAGCGGCTCGCGACGATCGCCCAGCACACGGAGATGGGTGCGGGCATGTACGTGGCGATGAAGGACCTGGAGATCCGCGGCGCCGGAAACCTGCTCGGCGGCGAGCAGTCCGGGCACATCGCGGGCGTCGGCTTCGACCTGTACGTGCGGATGGTCGGCGAGGCGGTCGCGGACTACCGGCGTCAGCTGGAGACCGGCGAGATCGAGGAGGAGCCGCCGCTCGAGGTCAAGATCGAGCTGCCCGTCGACGCGCACGTCCCGCACGACTACGCGCCCGGCGAGCGGCTGCGCCTCCAGGCGTACCGGTCGATCGCCTCCGCGAACTCGGAGGACGACATCAAGGCCGTGCGCGAGGAACTCGTCGACCGCTACGGCAAGCTGCCGGAGCCGGTGGAGAACCTGCTGCTGGTGGCGGGCCTGCGGATGCTGGCCCGCGCGTGCGGTGTCGGCGAGATCGTGCTCCAGGGCAACAACGTCCGCTTCGCGCCGGTGGAGTTGCGCGAGTCCCAGGAACTGCGCCTGAAGCGCCTGTACCCCGGCACGGTCATCAAGGCGGCCGCGCACCAGGTGCTGGTCCCGCGCCCGAAGACCGCGAAGGTGGGCGGCAAGCCGCTGGTCGGGCGGGACCTGCTGGGCTGGGTCGGGGAGTTCCTGACGTCGGTCCTGGGGTCCTGACGGGTCACCGACGCCAACGGGAAGCCGTCCACGGCGTGAGGTCGCCGTGGACGGCCCTGACGGGTGCGCGCGGCCTTACGGCTGGTCGGGACGGTCGCGGTCCATGTCGAGCCGGCGTTCGGCCTGCTGCTGCCCGGTGTCGATCTGCTGCTCGTACTTGCCGCCGGTCCTCTCGTTCATCTTCCGTTCCGCGGTGTCCGAGGCGTGCTTGGCCTTGTCGCGTGCCGCCTTGTTGCTCTTGAACTTGTCGAGGATGCCCATGCGGGAGCTCCTTCCGGAGAAGACTCGGAACCGACGATACGCGCGCTTTGCGGCGAATGCCCGTGTAGTACCAGATTGGTCTGGACCTCTCACTCGTTACGGTGAGATCCGGCACGATCCGCCCCCGTCAGGGCAGGAGTCGGATGAGCGAAGGAGGGGCACAGTGACGCGGAACAAGGGATGGGGCATACGGGCCCGGAGCGCGGGCCCGGCGGTGATCGCCGCGGTGGCTCTCCTCGCCGGCTGCGAGGGAATCCCGGACGCGGAGTCCCCGGCCGGTGACGAGAGCGGGGGCGCCGCCGCCTCCGACGGGCGCGCCGTCAGCCCGCTGGACAACCCCGAGGGCACCGGACCGGGCCTCGCGTCCGTGACCGGTGAGTCGGACCGGGCCGAGGCCGTCGACCTCATCGAGAAGGTGACGACCAAGGGCCGCGGACCGAAGACGGGCTACGACCGGGACGAGTTCGGCTACGCCTGGATGGACACGGCGGACGGAGTGCCGCTCGCGAGGAACGGCTGCGACACCCGCAACGACCTGCTGCAACGCGACGGCCAGGACCTGCGTTTCCGCTCCGGGTCCGACTGCGTGGTGGTCGCCATGACCCTGGCCGACCCGTACACCGGCACGACCATCGAGTGGCGCAAGCAGGAGGCCGCCGAGGTCCAGATCGACCACGTGGTGCCGCTGTCCTACAGCTGGCAGATGGGCGCGTCGCGCTGGTCGGAGAGCAAGCGCGAGCGGCTCGCCAACGACCCGCTCAACCTGATCCCGGTCGAGGGCGGCGCCAACTCGGCCAAGAGCGATTCCGGGCCCGCGGCCTGGCTGCCGCCCGACAGGCGGGTCCGGTGCGCGTACGCGGTCCGCTTCGCCCAGGTCGCCGTCGAGTACGAGATGCCGGTGACGCCGGCCGACAAGCGCATGATGCTCCAGCAGTGCGGCGGCTGAGCGGTCCGGGCGGCGCCGCGCTTCTTGGACGCGTGCCGTTCGCCGAGGACGGCCGGGGCGGGGCCGGGTGCGTGGAGCCCGGTGGTCGTCACGGCGGCCGGGCGGAGGGGGCGGGCGCGGTGCGGCGCGCG
>NZ_NCTE01000626.1 GCF_002114215.1 Streptomyces sp. 13-12-16
CCACGCGGTCCCGCGGGACACCTGGGACACGGCGCACGCGCGCGTGCGGGACGGCATGCGGAGCGTCGAGACCGACGCGGCCACCGGCGCCGCCCACCGGGCCGACCCGTTCACCCGCGGACTGCTCACCCCGGCCGGCGCCGCCGTGCTCTTCGGCCTCGCCGCCGTCGCCGCGTCGCTCGTCATCTCCGTACGCATCGGCCGGGGCCTCGTGGTCGAGCTGGTCGGCCTGCGCAACGACGCCCTGGAGATCGCCCGCCGCAAACTCCCCGAGGCCATGCGGAGACTGCGCTCGGGCGGAGAGATCGACATCCGCGCGGAGGCCCCGCCCGGGCCGCCCGCCCAGGACGAGACCGGTCAGGTCGCCGAGGCCCTCGGCACGGTGCACCGCGCCGCGCTGCGCGCCGCCGTGGAGCGCGCGGAGCTGGCCGGCGGGATCTCCGGCGTCTTCGTCAATCTCGCCCGCCGCAGCCAGATCCTCGTCCACCGGCAACTGGGCCTCCTGGACAGCATGGAACGCCGCTCCGACGATCCCGACGAGCTGAGCGACCTCTTCCGCCTCGATCACCTCACCACACGGATGCGGCGCCACGCGGAGAGCCTGATCATCCTCTCCGGAGCGGCACCGGGCCGCGCCTGGCGCATGCCCGTACCGCTCACCGACGTGGTGCGCGCGGCCGTGTCCGAAGTCGAGGACTACGCGCGCGTGGAGGTACGGCAGCTCTCCGAGGCGTCCGTCGTCGGCGCGGCCGTCGCCGACCTCACCCACCTCCTCGCCGAGATCATCGAGAACGCCGCCCAGTTCTCACCGCCCCACACGCGCGTACGCGTCACCGGCGAACCCGTCGGCAACGGTTACGCCGTCGAGGTCGAGGACCGGGGACTGGGCATGGGCAAGGAGACCCTCGCCGAGGCCAACCGCCGCATCACCGAGTCCGAGGCGCTCGACCTGTTCGACAGTGACCGGCTCGGCCTGTTCGTGGTCAGCAGGCTCGCCGCCCGGCACGACATCAAGGTGCACCTCAGGGCCTCTCCGTACGGTGGCACCACCGCGGTCGTCCTGCTCCCCACCGTCCTGCTGGACGACGGCGCGACGGAACGCCCCGGTGGCGGGACATCGCCGGAGGCACGGCACGAGGAGCATGCCTCCGCGCGGATGCCCGACGGCATCGCGCGCCACGAGGCCGTCCCCGCACCGGACGACCGGCCCGCCCTGGCGGCCCCGGCCGCCGGCACGGCGGACGGCACCCTCGCCACGGCGGACACCGGCCACGGCCCG
>NZ_NCTE01000627.1 GCF_002114215.1 Streptomyces sp. 13-12-16
ACTGGGGCTGGTCGCCGCGGGCGGTACGGCCGCCGCCGCGCCGGCGCGCCCCCCGGCCGTCACCGGCAAGCAGCTGCGCAGCGCCGTACCGCTGCCCGAGCCGTACACCGTGCCCCTGCCGATCCCGCCCGTCCTGGCGCCGGCCGGCACCTCCGGGGGCACCGACCGGTACGAGATCACCCAGCGCCAGGTGACCGCCCGGATCCTGCCGGGGGTGCCGACGACGCTGTGGACCTACAACGGCACCTACCCCGGTCCCACGATCGAGTCCCGTCGCGGCCGGCCGGTCACCGTGCTGCACCGCAACGAGCTTCCCGTGCCGACCGTGGTGCACCTGCACGGCGGACGCACCCCGGCCGAGTCCGACGGCTACCCCACCGACCTCGTCCTCCCGGACGGCTGGCCCGACCCCGCGTCCCGCCGCCGGCGCCACGGCGGGGCGCACATGGCGCACGACCCGCGCGCGGTGACGAGCAGGGTGACACGGGAGTACACGTACCCGCTCGACCAGCGTGCCGCGTTGCTCTGGTACCACGACCACCGGATGGACTTCACCGCTCCGGCGATCTGGCGGGGCCTGACCGGCATGCACATCGTCCGGGACGCGGTCGAGGACGCCCTGGACCTGCCCTGCGGCGAGCGGGAGCTGGCGCTGATGATCGCCGACCGGGCGTTCGCCGCCGACGGGTCCCTGGCCTACCCGGCCCTCGACCCGGAGCTGCGCGACCGGCCCGGGGTGACCGGGCCCTACGCGGCCGGTGTCCTGGGCGACGTGATCGTGGTCAACGGGGCGCCGTGGCCCGTCCACGAGGTCGACGCCGTACGCCACCGGCTGCGGCTGGTCAACGCGTCCAACGCCCGCCACTACCGGCTGGAGGCCGTCACGGACGACGGGCGCCGGCTAGACCTGGTGCAGATCGGCGCCGACCAGGGGCTGCTCGCCGGCCCCGTCACCCACACCGCCCTGCCCATCGCGCCGTCGGAGAGGTACGACGTGGTCGTCGACTTCGCGGGCCTGCGGCCCGGCAGCCGGGTGCGCCTGCGCAACCTGCTCGGCAGCGGACGCACCCGTGACGTCATGGCGTTCCGCGTCGCACGCAAGGCGTCCGACCACAGCAGGATCCCCAGGGTGCTCTGCCACGACCTGCCCACCTGGCGGCGCTCGCAGGCGACCGCGGTCCGCCGGTTCACCTTCCGCGCCGGGCACGCGCAGCAGGGGAGCGGCTGGTACATCAGCGGCAAGCCGTTCGACCCGTCGCGCACCGACGTCCGCACCCGGCGCGGTGCCGTCGAGGTGTGGCGCTTCACCGCCGACGTCCACCACCCGGTCCACATCCACCAGACGGGGTTCCGGGTGCTCTCCCGCGACGGGCGCGCGCCGCTGCCGTACGACGCCGGCCTGAAGGACACGGTGTCGCTGCGGCCCGGTGAGACGGTGGAGGTCATCACCCGCTTCGACAGCCACCGGGGCCGCTACCTCTTCCACTGCCACAACGCCGAGCACGAGGACATGGGCATGATGGCCAACCTCGAGATCGTCTGAGGGCCCGGGACGCCCGTCGTACCGGCTCGGCGCGTCGCGGAAGTCACCGCCGCCCGCCCTCCGCGCCCGGCCAGCCGGCCTCCACATGGCCGAGGCGCACCCGCTGCGGGTGGTCGCCGACGGGTACGGACACGGTCTTCTCGCCGGTCGCGAAGTCGATGGCGGTGACCCGGTCGGCGCCGCTCTCGGAGACCACGCAGGACCTGCCGTCACCGCTGACGGTCGCCCAGTACGGCTTGGACGCGGTGACGAGCGGACCCTGCTGGAGGGTCGCGCGGTCGACGACGGTCGCGTAGTCGTCCATGGTGCCCGCCACACACAGCTTGGTGCCGTCGGGTTTCATGGTGATGCCGTGGTGGCGCGAGTCGTTGACCCAGGTGGTGCGGTCGTCGCTGGTGGCCGGGTTCTTCGGCAGGGTCTTGGTGCGGGTGATGCGGTCGGTGGCGACGTCGTACTCGAAGAAGCCGTTGAAGAACGACACCTGGAAGTACAGCTTCGACTCGTCCGGGGAGAACGCGGCCGGGCGCACCGCGTCCGAGTGGTCCCTCAGCCCGGCGGCGTCGAGCCGGTCCCGCATGTCGACCACCTTGACCTGCCGGAACGTGGTCGCGTCGACGACCGTGATACGGCGGTCGCCCTTCGTCCAGTCCAGCCAGGTCGCGTCGAGCGCGGTGTTCACCTCGCCGATGGACATGTTCCAGATGTACTTGCCGTCCTTGCTGAAGACGTTCTCGTGCGGCTTGTCGCCGGTCTTGAACGAGCCGAGTTCGTCACCGGTCCCGATGTCCAGGACGTGCACCGTGTTGGAGGTCGAGGCCGAGACGGCGACGCGCTTGCCGTCGGGGGAGACCGCCATGTGGTCGGAGCGGTAACCCGACACCGGGAAACGCCAGTTGATCCGCCCGGTGGTGAGGTCGAGGGAGACCACGTCGGCGAAGCTCGGCCGGGAGACCACCACCGAGGTGCCGTCCGGGGTGGAGTACATGTCGTCGACGAGCTGGTCGTGGCCCTCGCCGACGCTGCTTCGGATCGCCATGAAGTAGATCCAGCGGATCGGGTCGGCGTTGATCTCGGCCATCCGCTCGTCCTTGTCCGGGACGACGTCGATCCGGCCGATCCGTGCGAAGTCGCCGGTGGACTCGATGACATCGGCGGTGCCGTCCCAGTTGTTGCCGACGAACAGCACCTCCCGCAGGGCGGGGGAGGAGTCGGCGGCCGCGGCGGTGGGCGCCGTGACGGTGAGGACGAGCGCGGCGGCGATGGCGCACAGGTGCCTGGTTCTGCGGACCGGCATGACGGCTCTCCCCACAATCCGGAATCACGTGCCGTGAAAAGCAACTTACTGAAAAGTAAGGAAGAGGGCCGCCCGCGACAAGAGCGCGTACACGACAAAATCAGATGCCGTCGGCGTCCGGCGGCGGCCCTCACCCGCGGCCCTCGTCATGCGCGCGGGTGACTCCCTAACCGGCCGACAGGGCGACGAGGACGGTTCCGAAGGCCAGGGCGCAGCCCAGGAGCACCCAGCCCAGCAGTCGCTGCCGCAGACGGCGGTACCGGGTCTCGTACTGCGCCCGCAGTTCCTCACCCCGCCGGGCGGTCCGCTGCCACGACGCCCGGCTGATGATGAAGAACACGAACGACGTCACCAGATACAGCGTGCCGATCGTCTTGTGGTCCGTGGTCGTCAGCCACGTGAGGCCCTTGCGGCCCCTGAGTCCGTCGATGCTTTTCACGACCCGCCTGTGTCCGTGCCCCGCGCGCCGGTCACACTCGAAGGACGCGACATGGATCACGGCACACGGCTGTGACGATCACGGGGGAGCCGGACACGAACGGGACATGAGCGACGACGAGATCTTCGCCGCTGCCTATCGCGAGCACTACTGGGCGGTCAGCCGCTATGTCGCGCGGCGACTGGACGGGCGTACGAGCGAGGTGGAGGAAGTGGTGGCGGAGGTGTTCACGGTCGCCTGGCGGCGCCGGGCGGACCTGCCGGCCTCCCCGCTGCCGTGGCTGTACGGGGTGGCACGCAACTGCCTGGCCAACGCGGTACGCGGCCAGGGGCGCCGGCGGCGGCTCGTCGACCGGCTCGGCAACGACCACACCGCCCACCGCCGGCACGTCGTGTCCGGCCCCGGCACCGAGACGCCGGGCGACTGGGTGCACGAGGCGCTGGCCCGGCTCGCCCCCGGCGACCAGGAGGTGCTGCGCCTGACCGCCTGGGAGCAACTCGGCATCGACGAGGTCGCCGTCGCCCTCGGCTGCGGCC
>NZ_NCTE01000628.1 GCF_002114215.1 Streptomyces sp. 13-12-16
AGGCGGGCCGCCCGGGACGACGACCCCGCCCCCGCCGCCTCGGTGCCCGGCCCGGCCACCGCCGCCGATGTGCAGCGGTGACGCGGCCGGGGCGGCCCTAACGGGTGCGCGACCACCAGTCGAAGCGGAGGCAGAGCCTTCCGCCGAGCCAGTACTCCACCCACTGGCCCAGGTCCAGCGGCGAGCAGTTCTCCGGCGGCGGCGGTGTCCCGGGCGTGGTCGGTGCGGGAGTGGGCAGCGGGGTCTCCGGCGTGGTGTCCGGCTCCTCCTCGTGGGTGCGGCCGAAGAGGACGGACTTGTAGACGCGGGACGAGTCCGGATTGTCGTCGCACTGCCACACCCCGTGCGGGCAGTAGTCGGTGAGCGTGTTGTAGAGCGGCTTGTGCTTGTCGATCCACGCGAGCATGCGCCGCATGTACTCGGGATTGTCGCCGTTGCGGAAGAGCCCCCATTCGGGATAGGAGATCGGTTTTCCGTGGGCCTTCGCGAAATCCACATGTGCCTGGAGTCCGTACGACTCCTCCACCTGTTCGTCGAAGGAGTGCCCGGCCGGCTGGTCGTAGGAATCCATGCCGATGATGTCGACCGTTTCGTCCCCGGGGTAGCACTGGGTCCAGGGAACGGCGTCCCGGCCGCGGCTCGGCGTGAAGTCGAACCGGAATTCCTGTCCCGGTACCGCGCGCATGGTCCTGACGATCCGGTTCCAGTACTTCTTCCAGGATTCCGGGTCGGGGCCGCAGCGGTGGGTGTAGGTGACGCCGTTCATCTCCCAGCCGAGCACCAGGACCGTGTCCGGCACCTTCAGCTCGACCAGCCGCTCGGCGAGGGCACGGAAGTGGTGGTCGAACTCCCCGGCGGCGCCCCGCCGCAGCAGCTGCCGGACCTCGTGGTCGGAGACGCCCTCCTCGTTGCGCTCCTGCAGGGGGACGTTGAGGACGAGCATCCGGTCGTCCTCGGCGTTGCGCCAGTGCGCCCACGACTCGAGGAAGCCGACGTCCCCCTCGATGTCGCTCCAGTGGTTGCCGGGCAGGTAGGTGTGGCCGACGCGCAGCTCGGCACCGCCCAGCCAGCGGCTGAACTGTTCCATGCGGGCCACGCCGCGGGCGTCGGAGGCGAGGAAGGCACCGAAGGCCGGGACGTCACGCAGCGGCACCGGCAGCACCGGCGCGGGGACCGACGGGGTGTCGACGGCGGGGGCCTCCGGGATCGCGGGGACGGTGGGAAAGGGCACGGGCTCGTCCGGGGCCGGCGCCGCCGGACGGGAGTCGTCGGTCGGCGCCGGCTCCGTCGTGGGCCCGGCCGCCAGGGCGGCGGCCACGACG
>NZ_NCTE01000629.1 GCF_002114215.1 Streptomyces sp. 13-12-16
CGACGGCCTCGGCGGGCAGCCCGCCCGGCACGACGTCCCACGGCTCGACCTGCCCGAGGTCGCGCACGTCGACCTCGCCCACCCCGGCCCCCGACAGCAGTGCCGCGAGGGCGGCGCCCACCCGGCCCGCGCCTCTCACCTGCACCCGCATGCTGCGGCGCGCCGCCAGCCGGCGCAGCGGATCGCCCGGCCCTGAGGTGGTCAGGGCGAGGGACGCCAGGTCCGGACGGAGCCGGTCGAGGACCTCCGGTTTCTTCCGCAGGGTCTCGGCGGCCGGCCCGCCGCCCCGCGAGTCGTCCAGCAACCCGGCCCGCGACAGCCGGCGCACCAGCCGGTCGACATGGCCCTCGGGCAGGTCCATGCGCCGTGCCTCCTCCCGCAGGAGATCCAGCCCGCGGGTGCCGTTGAGCAGGTCGAGGAAGCTGCCCGTGGCCGTGTCCACCGGGCCCAGCGTCAACGCGTGGGCCGACGTCATCCCGAACTGCACGGTGTTGAGATCGCGCCATCCGCGCCGCAGCGCGGGCTTGACCATCGGATGCATGACAGGCCCCCGTATGTCCTGGATCGTCCCTGTTGGGCGGTCGAGCCCTTCGCGGCTCGTCCGACGCATGCCAGCATGCCGGGACGGGCCGGAGCCTGCCGAAAGTTGTCCACAGGCGACGGGATTCATCGTACAAATCCGGCGCCCGGTGGGGGGATCACCGTGGAACCGTCCCGGAGCCAAGACTTCCCCGTGTGCAGCGGGTACCGTCGGGGCGTGCCCGCCGACCCACTGCACCGCGCCGGAAAGTCACAGCGCAGTACGACGAGCCAGCCGACGAACGGCTCACGGGCGAGCGCGATCGAGGTCCGCAGGAGCGCCCGCCGCCGCAGAACGGTCTCCGCGTACCGCGAGGGCGATCGCACCGTCGTGCTCATCCCCGCCCGGATGTCCGAGGCGGAGGAGCAGCGCTGGGTGACCGTCATGCTCGACAAGCTGGCCGCGCAGGAGAGCAGGCGGACGCTCGGGGACGCGGAGCTGGCCGAGCGCGCCCGGCGGCTGTCCGAGCAGTACTTCGGCGGACGGGCCCGGCCCGCCTCGGTGCGCTGGGTCACCAACCAGAACACGCGCTGGGGATCGTGCACCCCGTCCGAGGGAAGCATCCGGCTGTCGCACCGGCTGCAGGGCATGCCCGAGTACGTCGTCGACTACGTCCTCTGCCATGAGCTGGCGCATCTGCTGGTGCCCGGGCACGGCCCGCGTTTCTGGCGGCTGCTGGAGGCGTATCCGAGGACCGAGCGGGCCCGTGGCTACCTCGAAGGGGTGGTCGCGGCCGAGCGGCTGCCTCATGTGCCGGGTGCGCGCGATGCGTGAGCACCGCCCCAGGTGAGCGCACCGTAGGCCCGTGCGCGCGTTGTGTACCGGGTCTGTACCGACTTCATCCGGTGTCGGAGTTTGCCGTTAGCCTGGCGCGACGCACTCACATTCGGGATGGGGGACGGTCGTACGTATGGCCAGGGAATTCCAACGCGGCCACAAGGCCAGGATCAGTGACCTCACGGCGGGGACGGATCTGTACGTAGGTGTGCAGATCTCCGGCCCGGGGCTGACCTTCGACATCAGCTGCTTCGGTCTCGACGCCGACGAACGGCTCTCCGACGACCGTTACTTCATCTTCTACAACCAGCCGAAGTCCCCCGAGGAGTCCGTTCAGCTCCTGGGCGCCCAGGCGGGCGACACCGAGTCGTTCCGCGTGACGCTGGACCGGATCCCGCAGCAGATCAGGAAGCTGTCCTTCACGGCGACCCTCGACGGCGCCGGACAGATGTCACAGGTCGGTCCCGGGTACATCCGTATCGTCGCGGGCGGCGAGGAAGTGGCCCGGTACCCGTTCAGCGGCTCGGAGTTCTCCACCGAGCGGGCCGTGATGCTGGGTGACTTCTACTTCAAGGACGTCTGGCGGTTCGCCGCCGTCGGACAGGGCTTCGACGGCGGGCTCGACGCACTGCTGCGGAACTTCGGCGGCGAGGTGGCCGAGGACGAGCCGGCCGCCCCCCAGCAGCAGCCGGAAGCCGGCGGAGCCGCGCCCGGTTTCGCCCCGCCCGCCCAGGCCGCCGCGCCGCCCGCGTTCGGCGTACCCGGCGGAG
>NZ_NCTE01000630.1 GCF_002114215.1 Streptomyces sp. 13-12-16
CGGGGCCGCCGCCCTGTCTCCGCCGGCGGCGGCCCCGCCCGGCGGCGCGCTGCGTGCAGCGGGCGGAGGAGGAAACCCGCTCCAGCCGACCCCTACGACAACAAGGCACCAAGGCGTGTTGCTGCCGCAGGCCGCGCAACCAGCCCTGCACGAAAGTCCGTATTGCGGCATTTCGAGAAGTTCATTTTGACTAGGTGCCAGGGACTCCGTTGCCGAGCGCACGGGCGGGATCGGAGACAGCCCGGACGGGCGAGTGCGGCAAAGAGGAGCAGACATGGAGATCACCGGTGTCACGGACGAACCTCGACGAGACCGGGTGGCACACCGCATCGAGATGCTGACCGCGATCATGTCGGGCACGGGGACTCTCCTCATGGGAGTGGGTGCGGTCCTCGCAGTTCTGCGGTGACGGGCTGCTGTACGGCAGAGCGGTACTGCGACCGCACCGAACCCGGCCGGTCGTTTAGGTCAGAATCTGACCTCGATGGCCCCTAGTGTCCTTCCTGCCCGACGGAATACGCCCCACGGAAGGCAGTGACCATGAGCGAGACCGCGACCGTCAACGAACCGGCCACCTCCGACTCGACCCATGAGCCGGCCCTCACCGGCGAGCGCGCCGACCTGCTGGAGGCCCTGGCCAAGCATCGGCACTTCCTGCGCTTCACCACCCGTGACCTCACCGACGAGCAGGCCGGGCGCCGGACCACCGCCAGCCGGCTGTGCCTGGGCGGCCTGATCAAACATGTCACCGCGGTCGAGCGGAGCTGGGCGCAGTTCATCCTGGACGGCCCGTCGGCGATGCCCGACTTCGCCACCATGACCGAGGCCGACTGGGCCCGACGGGACGACGAGTTCCGGATGCTGCCCCACGAGACGCTGACCGGCGTGCTCGCCGACTACGACAGGACGGCCCGCCGGACCGACGAACTGGTCGCCACCCTCCCCGACCTGAACACCGCACAACCGCTGCCGAAGGCCCCGTGGTTCGAGCCGGGTGCGCGGTGGTCGGCCCGCCGGGTGCTGATGCACATCATCGCCGAGACCGCCCAGCACGCCGGCCACGCCGACATCATCCGCGAGTCCCTGGACGGCGCCAAGTCCATGGGCTAGCCGACGGCGCGGCAGGACTCCGGCCACTCGAACGACAGACGCCTTCGCACGGGTGTCCCGGTCCGCCGAGCCGAGTCGACGGCCAAGGCAGGGGTGAGAGCCATGGGGCTCAGCCGCTCCGACCGGTAGGCCCTTCGAGGGCAGTCCTCACGTTGACCGTGCCCCGTACTTCCCGGAACGCTGCGCTCCCGGTGAATCAATAGCTGTGTCCGCGAAATGAGGTTTCCACGGGACGTGCGGACAGGTTTCTTGTCATGATTAGCAGAGTGGGATTCTCCACCGCACACATGGCTGCCGCGACGTGCTACCTTCGATCTCAGTTGCAGTTGTGGTTCCCGAAACTTCACATGCTCTCCGGCCGGTTTTCGTATCGCCGGAAGTGCTTGTGCGTCCGGCGTTTTCCGGGTGGGTGATCATCGCGGCGACACGGGTTCCGCACGGTGCGGGCCCCGACGCACTGCCCCGAAGGAGAAATGACATGGCTACCGGTACCGTGAAGTGGTTCAACGCGGAAAAGGGCTTCGGCTTCATTGAGCAGGACGGTGGCGGCGCCGACGTGTTCGCCCACTACTCGAACATCGCCGCCCAGGGCTTCCGAGAGCTGCTCGAGGGCCAGAAGGTGTCCTTCGACATCGCGCAGGGCCAGAAGGGCCCGACGGCCGAGAACATCGTTCCCGCCTGACACTGACGCGCACTTCGCAGCTGGGGCCCGCATCCTTCGGGGTGCGGGCCCCAGCTGCTCGCGTTTCCCGCAGTGGTTCCACCTGTGGGCGACAACCGGGAAATCCGTAGGCCCACCGCGCACGGATCGCCCTTCGGGGGGGCGGACGCACCCCGCATCCCCGTACAGCCGCATCGCCGTGGACGTACGAATACCGCGTCCACATCGCGCCATTCATTTCAGCGCCCGCGCCCGAACCCGTACGGATTTTTCGTCGGCCGGGTTCGCCGCCGCGTTCCACCGGCCCATTCTTGCAATTCTCCATGCCGCTCATCGCTGCGGGAATTCCTTGATATGTGCCGCATCGAGGAAGGTTCCGCATGAACCGCACACGCACGAACGACCGCTTCGCCCGCACCCGTAGCCGTGGTGCCGACTCCGGAAGGGGCGGCAGCCGATTCGGCTCGCCGGCCCCGCGCCGGTCCGGCGGTCACGGCCGTCGGCCCGCCGCGGTCCGGGGAGAGTTCGCCCTCCCCGAGACGGTCACCCCCGCGCTTCCCGCCGTGGAGGGCTTCACCGATCTCGACATGCCCCGGGAGTTGCTGGCCGCGCTCGGCTCGCAGGGCGTGACCGTACCGTTCCCGATCCAGGCCGCGACCCTCCCGAACTCCCTCGCCGGCCGGGACGTCCTCGGTCGTGGCCGCACCGGTTCCGGCAAGACCCTCGCCTTCGGGCTGGCGCTGCTGGCCCGTACGGCCGGGCAGCGCGCCGAGGCCAGGCAGCCGCTGGGGCTGGTCCTCGTACCGACGCGTGAGCTGGCGCAGCAGGTGACCGACGCGCTCGCCCCGTACGCCCGCTCCGTGAAGCTGCGGCTGGCCACTGTGGTGGGCGGGGTGTCGATCGGCAGGCAGGCGAGCGCGCTGCGCGGTGGCGCCGAGGTCGTCGTCGCCACACCGGGACGCCTCAAGGACCTCATCGACCGCGGCGACTGCCGACTGGACCAGGTCTCCGTCACCGTTCTCGACGAGGCCGACCAGATGGCCGACATGGGCTTCATGCCGCAGGTCACCGCCCTTCTCGACCAGGTCCGCCCCGAGGGTCAGCGCATGCTGTTCTCCGCCACCCTCGACCGCAACGTCGACCTGCTCGTGCGCCGCTACCTCAGCGACCCCGTCGTGCACTCCGTCGACCCCTCGGCCGGCACGGTCACGACGATGGAGCACCATGTGCTGCATGTCCGGGGTGCCGACAAGCACACGGCCACCACCCGGATCGCCGCACGCGACGGCCGCGTGATCATGTTCCTCGACACCAAGCACGCCGTCGACGGCCTCACCGCGCACCTCCTGAACAGCGGGATCCGGGCCGCCGCCCTGCACGGCGGGAAGTCGCAGCCGCAACGCACCCGTACGCTGGCGCAGTTCAGGACCGGGCACGTCAACGTGCTGGTGGCGACCAACGTCGCGGCGCGCGGCATCCACGTCGACAACCTCGACCTCGTCGTCAACGTCGACCCGCCGACCGACCACAAGGACTACCTCCACCGCGGCGGCCGTACGGCCCGCGCCGGCGAGTCCGGCAGCGTCGTCACCCTGGTCACCCCGAACCAGCGCCGCGGCATGACCCGCCTCATGGCAGCGGCCGGCATCGTCCCGCGGACCACTGAGGTCCGCGTCGACGATGAGGCCCTGCACCGCATCACCGGCGCCCAGGCCCCCTCCGGCGTCCCGGTCGTCATCACCGCCCCGGCGGCCGAACGCCCCAAGAAGCGCGGCGGCACGTCGCGCGGCCGTCGCCGCCCCGCTCCGGCGGCCCGGCGCGCACCCGTACCGAGGTCCGCCGGTACGGCCGCATAGAACCTTCGTGATCAGGAAACCGACCCGACTCCGCAGGAGGCACCCTTTGACGCCGGTCCAGACTCAGTCCCGTCCGACGAGTGCCCGCCCCGTGCACGGTACGGTCGCCGACGCCGTGGACGCGGCCGGACCGCAGGTCTGGGAGGACATGACCGTGGAGGTGGCGCTGTCCGTGATGGCCGCCGCCCGTACGGGTCGTCTGATCGTCTGCGACGAGGACGGTCTGTGCACCGGCCTGGTCACCCGGGCCGGGCTCACGGCCGCTCGTGACGGTTCCGGATACACGGACCGGATCCGTCTGCGTGACATCGCCGGCGTCATCGGCCCCTCCCCTCGCCGCTGACCACGAGGGCCCGGGCCGGGCGCGCGATGCGCCGCCGCCGGCCCGGCTCCACCTGTCGCACCCGTACCGGGCCGCACCGACGCGCCGCGGAGGCCCGTCGCAGCGGGCTTCCGCGATGCCGCCCGGCACCCCCTGTCCGTCCGGCCGACGGAACGGGCGCGAGCCGAACTGAGCAGTGGGTGAGGGCCCCTAGAAACCGCCGCGTGCCGGTGGGGCCCTCACCGCGTGCCACGCCGCTCTCGGCGCGGCGAGGGGTCAGTGGTCGGAGTAACTGAAGTCGCCCACGGTCCAGGCGCTGACGTCCTCGATCGCGACGCGGTACATCCCGCCCGTCTCCGGGATGCCCACCGCGCCCTGGAGGATCCGGGCGACGTGGAAGTGCAGATGCGTGGGCGGCCCCTCCCTCTTCGCGGGGGCGTCGAAGACGGCGGAGAACTCGCCCAGGCGGGCGGAGTCCGTCAGCACCTCCGACACCCTCCGCCTCCACACGGCTTCGGGAGCCAGGCGGCCGGTGATGACAGCACCACCGGTGACCACGGTCAGGGACATCTGATTGCTCTGCCCGGACTCCACACGGGCGGCGATGTCAACGATCAGCTCGTCAGGCTTCGGCATGAGATCGGATTCTATGCACCCGCCCGTCCGTGCGGCTCGGGTGGTGAAACCGACGGGCGGGACGAGCGCACCCCCCTCCCCCGGTGCCGCGGTACGGGGCGGGGGTGCGCATGCGGGGCGGCTGCGAGCCGGAGGTGGCCCGGAGGGGTCCTCGCACCACGGTCGAGGCGCCGCGTCGGTCGACGGCGTCACGGAAAGCCCGGCGGTGTCACGGAAAGCCCGGCGGGCGGCTCCGGGTCTCATCCGTACGCCGGACCCGTGCCGCGGACGGTCCCCGGCACGCACAGGCCGGTCCGAGGGGATACCTCATCACCGAACGCACTAAATCTATGTTCGCCGGAGTAGACATTCGCACAGCCCGTGGTTACGATTTCTCTCGTAGCCAAGGTCGATCAGGCCCGGCAGACACGAACTGCCGGGCAGCGGTACAAGCAGTACGCAGTTCCCGTTCGCAAGTGATTGATCAAGAGGGAAGAACGGAGGAGTCGAGCGCCATCAGGATCGCCCGGGCGGAAGACGCGAGCCCGGGTACCGCAGGACATCGATAGGCAGGTGGTCTCCGGTCACGCATCCGCGATCCCCGCACCCCCGTCGGAGTACCGGACGGCCGTGCGGAAACAGAAGGCCGACGCAGTACTAGGGTCGGCAGATGGTGTTGTAGTTCCTTCGGGGCCCTGGTGCCGTACGGCACCAGGGCCCCTCCACGCGTTCCACTGAGAGGTGAGATGACAGCAGACGAGTCGCTGGGCCGTCTCGACGACGACGACTACCCCGCCTACACGATGGGCCGGGCCGCCGAGTTGCTCGGTACCACTCCCGGCTTCCTGCGCGCCATAGGCGAAGCACGACTGATCACACCACTGCGTTCCGGGGGCGGGCACCGCCGCTACTCCCGCTACCAGCTGCGCATCGCGGCACGCGCGCGTGAACTCGTCGACCAGGGCACCCCGATCGAGGCCGCGTGCCGGATCATCATCCTCGAGGACCAGCTCGAGGAAGCCCAGCGCATCAACGCCGAGTACCGGCGCGCCGCCGGATCGTCCACCCCACCGGCCGGAACCTGAGGTCGACGGGCCCTCACCCACACCCGGGGACGGTCCCCGTGTCCGGGTGCCCGAGTGTCCGAAAGGCTCCCCGGGAAACCTGGTCGGAGGCCCTCGCCCGGTGTTCGGGAGGGCCTCCGTGCTCGCGGTGCGCCGTCCGGCCGCTTCGTCGGGCCGTAGGGGTGGCGTCCCGTTGAGGACCGGTGGGATTCCGGTTCCGGGAGGGCGGGCAGTCGGTCCCGCCTCTTCGGGCACTCATCGTGCCCCGGGGCTTCCTGACTCGGCGCCCTCGCCACGTTTAACGTCCCGGAGTGAGCCTCTGGACATCCCTCGAGCCCGCCTCCGCGACCGTGGACCCGGGTGGTAGTACGACTGTGCGGCTGCGTCTGCGCAACACCGGTGACGTGGTGGACGAGTACCGCTTCGAGGCGGTGGGCCCCCTCGCGCCCTGGGCCGTCGTGGAGCCGCAGGCGCTGCGGTTGTACCCGGGGACCACGGGGTCGGTGGAGCTGACGTTCGCTCCGCCGCGTACGCCGGACGCGACGGCGGGGCCGAATCCGTACGCGGTGCGGATCACGCCGACGGAGCATCCGGAGGCGACGACGGTCCCGGAGGGGAACCTCACCATCACCCCGTTCACGGAAGTGCGGGCGGAGTTGGTGCCGCAGACGGTGAAGGGCCGTTTCCGCGGCCGTCCGAGGCTGGCCGTGGACAACCTGGGCAACACGAAGCTGACGGCGTCGGTGAGCGGCAGCGACAACGGCGATCAGCTGGCGTACGACATCCATCCGAGCAATGTGCAGATCGAGCCGGGCCGTGCGGCGTTCGTGAGGACGACGCTGAAGCCGCGGCAGATCATCTGGTTCGGGTCGGCGGAGCGCCGGCCCTACACCCTGGCGGTGCAGCGGTCGGGGGTGGCGCCGCTGGAGGTGGAGGGCACGTATGTGCAGCGGGGTTTCCTGCCGCGCTGGCTGGCGGCCTTCCTCAGTGTCGCCATGGCGCTGGCGGTCGCGTTCGTGATGCTGTGGATCGCCTACAAGCCCCAGGTCAGCAGCGCCGCCACCGAAAAGGGCCAGGAGGTCGCCGGCAGTACGCTGCCGCCCGCCCCCGCACCGTCCCTCGACGCGCCGAAGGCCCCGCCC
>NZ_NCTE01000631.1 GCF_002114215.1 Streptomyces sp. 13-12-16
GTCGCCGTGCCGGCGGCCCCGCTCATGCGGCCCGCCGCCCGCCCGGCGCGGTGGTGGCGGCGGCCGTGCGCCGCCGGTAGACCACGTACGGGCGTACGAGGTAGCCGACCGGCGCGCTCCACACGTGGACGAGACGGGTGAACGGCCAGGCGGCGAAGAGCAGACAGGCGGTGAGCGCGTGGAGCTGGAACAGCAGCGGGGCCCCGGCGATCGCCCCGGGCTCGGGGGAGAGGGCGAACAGCCCCCGGAACCACACCGACACGGTGGAGCGGTAGTCGTAACCGGCGCCGAAGACGTTGTGGGCGGCGGTGGCGGTGATGCCGAGCAGCACGGTCGCGGACAGCAGCGGGAAGAGGACCTTGTCGCTGCGGTCGGTGCGGAGCCGGATCCGGCGGCTCAGCAGCCGGCGGGCGCACAGCATGCCGAGACCGGTGAGCATGGCGATCCCGGCGACCGAGCCTCCCCACACGGCGACCGTGTGGTACGTGTGCTCGTCGACGCCGGCGGCCTCGGTCCAGGAGGCCGGCACCGCGAGACCCGCGACATGCCCGGCGATCACCATGAACGCGCCGAGGTGGAACAGCGGGCTGCCCCAGCGCAGCCACCGGTGCTCCAGGAGCTGGCTGGTGCGCGAGGTCCAGCCGAACTGGTCCTGGCGGTAGCGCCAGACGTGCCCGACGGCGAACACCGCGAGGCAGGTGTAGGGGACGGCGACCCACAGGAGCAGGTCGGCTGCGGAGGTGTTCATCGGTGGTCTTCCTGACGGTGCGCGGCGGACGGCGGCGCGAGGGTGGGCGGAGCCTGCTCGGGCGGGACGAACGAGCCGGGCGGCGCGAACTCACCGGCTCCGTAGGCCCCGTACGGGTCGATCCCGACGTCCTCGTTCGGCGGGCCCTCGGCGGCCAGTTCGGCCACCGCCCGCAGATCGGCCTCGGTGGGCGGCGGCAACAGCGTGATCAGCGCCGCCAGGACGTGCAGGTAGGGGGAGTCCGCGTCGGTCAGGGCGCGGTGGATCAGCTCGATGCCGCGCCGGTGCTGGCGCAGCGGGGCCTCGCCCCGGCCGGGGCCGGTCAGGGCGGCGAACTCGAGGACGACCGGGAGGTGGTCGGGGAGTTCACCGCCGTCGGTGTCCCAGCCGGCCGCGCGGTACCGCTGGGCGAGGGTGAGCAGGGCCATGCCCCGGCGGCGGGTGTCGCCGTGCAGGTAGTAGGTGAGGTAGAGGCTGCTCCTGCGGCGCAGGTCGAACATCTCGACGTAGTGCCGCTCCAGGGCGTCGGTCTCCTGCCCGGCGAACCAGGCGGTGAACTCGGCCAGGTGTCCGGCCGCCGGTGAGGGCGGCAGCGCCCCGACGGTGGCGGTGAGCACCGGCCGGGCGGCGGTGAGACCGGCGTCGGGGTACTGCAGCAGCAGCGACATCAGCCGCAGCAGCAGCGCCCGTCGCTCCGTCTCCTCGGGGGTGAGCGGTGAGGTACGGGAGGTCCGGTCCGGGCGGCGCAGGGCGGCCCGGACCCGGGTGCGGACGATCCCGGGCACAGTGGCGGGCAGGGGGGTCACGGGTGGCCTCCGGCGGGGGTGTCGGTGGTGCGGCGGCGCAGGGTGGGGATGCCGAGCATCACGCGGCGGCCGTCGCCGGCCCCCGGCTCGCCGGCGGTCCCGACGGGGCAGCGGTTCTCCATCGCGGACAGCGCCGCCGCGTCCTCCTTGTGCGCGGCGGGGACGACGTACCGGTCGGCGTACTTGGCGACGGCGAGCAGCCGGTGCAGGTCCTCGGCCTCCCGCGCGGTCAGCCCGACGGCCTTGAGCACGGTCTCGTCGCCCTCCTCGCCGAGGGTGCGCTCACGCATGTACGAGCGGAGCGCGGTGAGCTTCATCAGGACACCGCCGACCACGTCGGTGTCCCCGGCGGTGAACAGCTCCGCCAGGTACTCCAGCGGGATGCGCAGCCGGGTGACGGCGGCGAACACGTGGTCCGGGTCGTCCTGGTCGCCGCCGGCCGCGTCGACGGCGTCGAGGACGGGGGAGAGCGGCGGCACGTACCAGACCATCGGCAGCGTGCGGTACTCCGGGTGCAGCGGCAGCGCCACCTTGTACTTCGACACCAGGGCGTACACCGGGGAGCGGCGGGCGGCGTCCAGCCAGTCCTCGGGGATGCCCGACTCCCGCGCGGCGGCGACGACTTCGGGGTCGAAGGGGTCCAGGAACACGTTCCGCTGGGCGTCCAGCAGGTCCTTCTCGTCGGGGGTGGCCGCCGCCTCGCCGACCCGGTCGGCGTCGTACAGCAGCAGACCGAGGTAGCGCAGCCGGCCCACGCAGGTCTCGGAGCAGACGGTGGGCTGCCCGGCCTCGATGCGCGGGAAGCAGAACGTGCACTTCTCCGCCTTGCCGGTGGCGTGGTTGACGTACACCTTCTTGTACGGGCACGCCGTCACGCACATCCGCCAGCCGCGGCACTTGTCCTGGTCGACCAGGACGATGCCGTCCTCCACCCGCTTGTACATCGCGCCGGACGGACAGGCCGACACACAGGCCGGGTTGAGGCAGTGCTCGCACAACCGCGGCAGGTGGAAGAGGAAGGTCTGCTCGAACTCGAACCTGACCTTCTCCGCCCACTCCCCGGAGAGGTTGGGGTCGGCGCCGGCGTTCTCGGGGGCGCCGCCCAGGCCGTCCTCCCAGTTGGCGCCCCAGGTGATGGCGGTGGGCTTGCCGGTGAGGACCGAGCGGGGCCGGGCGACGGGCATGTCGGGCCCGGCGGGGGCGCCGATGAGGTTGTCGTAGTCGTAGGTGACCGGCTCGTAGTAGTCCTCCAGGGACGGCAGGTCGGGGTTGGAGAACAGCGACAGCAGCCGCCTGACCCGGCCCCCGGAGCGCAGGACCAGCCGCCCGCGCCGGTCGAGCATCCAGCCGCCCTTCCACTGCTCCTGGTCCTCGTAGCGGCGGGGGTAGCCGACGCCGGGCTTGGTCTCGACGTTGTTGAACCAGGCGTATTCGACACCGGTGCGGTTGGTCCACGTCTGCTTGCAGGTGACCGAGCAGGTGTGGCACCCGATGCACTTGTCGAGGTTCATCACCATCGCGATCTGGGCCATCACGCGTCCGACAGTGGCTTCGCCACGGGTCATGTCAGTACTCCACTTGCTGGCTGCGGCGACGGATGACGGTGACCTCGTCACGCTGGTTGCCGGTCGGGCCGTAGTAGTTGAAGGCGTAGGTGAACTGCGCGTAGCCGCCGGCGAGATGGGTGGGCTTGAGCAGCAGGCGGGTCAGCGAGTTGTGCATGCCGCCGCGCTTGCCGCTGATCTCCGTCTTCGGCACGTTTATGTTGCGGTCCTGGGCGTGGTACATGTACACGGTCCCCTCGGGCATCCGGTGGGTGACCACGGCCCGGCAGGCGACGACACCGTTGCGGTTGTACGCCTCGATCCACTCGTTGTCCTTGACGCCGATCTTCTCGGCGTCCTCCAGCGACATCCAGATGACCGGGCCGCCGCGGGACAGGTCGAGCATGTACTTGTTGTCCTGGTAGTTGGAGTGGATGGACCACTTCGAGTGCGGGGTCAGGTAGCGGACCGTGACCTCGGCCCGCCCGTCCTCGTGCAGGTGCTCGTCGCCGTAGTGCCGCGGGGTGTTCAACGGCGGCCGGAACACCGGCAGCTGCTCGCCGAGTTCGGTCGTCCAGTCGTGCTGGACGAAGAAGTGCTGGCGGCCGGTGAGGGTGTGCCAGGGCTTCTTGTGCTCGGTGTTGATGACGAACGGGGAGTAGCGGCGTCCGCCGGTCTCCGAGCCCGACCACTCGTAGGAGGTCATCACCGAGCGCGGCTGGGTGCGGGTGTCGGCGAAGGTGATCCGCTCCGCCTCGCGTTCGGCGGCGAGTTCCACCAGGCCCTCGCTGCCGGTCTGCCGCTCCAGCTCGCGGAAGCCCTCGGTGGCCAGCCGGCCGTTGGTGGTGCCGGACAGGGCCAGGATCGCCTCGCACATGTCGGAGGCGGTGGCCAGCGACGGCCGGCCGGCGGCCACGCCGTCACGGACGGTCCCGCAACGGTGGCGCAGGTCCTCGATCTCCCGGTCGGGGCGGACGGTGACGCCCTTGGTGGTGGTGCCCAGGGTGTCCAGCAGCGGGCCTATGGCGCGCATCTTCTGCGCGACGGCCGCGTAGTCCCGCTCGACGACCACCAGCTTGGGCATGGTGCGTCCGGGAACCGGTTCGCACTCACCGGCCCTCCAGTCCCGCACCACCCCGCCGGGCTGGGCGAGTTCGTCGGGGGTGTCGTGCGTCAGCGGCACCGCCAGGACGTCGGTGCGCGTCCCCAGGTGCCCGGCGGCCAGCTCGCTGAACCGGTCGGCGATGGTGAGGAAGGTGTCGTAGTCGGTACGGGCCTGCCAGGGCGGGGCGATGGCCGGGGTGAAGGCGTGCACGAAGGGGTGCATGTCCGTGCTGGACAGGTCGTCCTTCTCGTACCAGGTCGCGGCCGGCAGGACGACGTCGGAGAGCAGGCCGGTGGAGGTCATCCGGAAGTCCATGGTGACCAGCAGGTCGAGCTTGCCCTCGGGCGCCTCGTCCCGCCAGACCACCTCCTTCGGGCGCCCTTCCGGCGGGGTCTGGGCAGAGCGGACGTCCGCGTCCGTGCCCAGCAGATGGCGCAGGAAGTACTCGTTGCCCTTGCCGGAGGAACCCAGCAGGTTCGCCCGCCACACGGTCAGCACGCGCGGGAAGTTGGCCGGGTCGTCGGGGTCCTCGACGGCGAACCGCAGCCGTCCCGACTTCAGCTCGTCCACGACGTGCTCGGCGACCGGACGCCCCCGCGCCGCCGCCTCGTCCGCCAGGTCGAGGGGGTTGCGGCCGAAGCCGGGGTGGCCGGGCGTCCAGCCCAGCCGCACGGCCTGCGCCAGGCAGTCGGCGAACGTCCGGCCGGCGAGCTTCCCCTTCCCCACCGGGGAGGCCAGCTCGTCCGCCCCGAACGCCTCGTACCGCCACTGGTCGGAGTTCATGTACCAGTAGGAGGTGCCGGTCATGTGGCGGGTCGGCCGCTGCCAGTCGAAGGCGAACGCCAGGTGCTGGAAGCCGGTGAGCGGGCGGACCTTCTCCTGGCCGACGTAGTGGGCCCAGCCGCCGCCGTTGACACCCTGGCAGCCGGTCATGGTGGTCAGCGCCAGGAACGCCCGGTAGATGGTGTCGGAGTGGAACCAGTGGTTGGTGCCGGCCCCCAGCGCGATCATGGAACGGCCGTTCGTGCGCTCGGCGTTGCGGGCGAACTCCCGTGCGATCCGGGCCGCCTGCCGCGCCGGCACGGACGTGATCGTCTCCTGCCAGGCCGGGGTGTACGGCTCGGCGGCGTCGTCGTACGAGGACGGCCAGCGGCCCGGCAGACCCGGCCGCTGCACCCCGTACTGGGCCAGCATCAGGTCGAAGACGGTGGTGACCCGGCGCCCGCCGACGGTGCGCACCGGCACCCCGCGGACCATGGTCGTACCGCCCTCGGTGGCGCCCTCGTCGAACCGGGGCAGCACGACCTCGGTCGTCTCCCCGGCCCGCTCCAGCAGGGTCAGTTCGGGCGTCACCTCGCCGAGGTCGAGGTTCCAGCGGCCCTGCTCGCCCTTGGCCCAGCGGAAGCCGAGCGAGCCGTTCGGCACGACCGGCCCGCCCGTGGCCGCGTCGATCAGGACGGTCTTGGAGCCGGCGTTCTCCTCCTCGTGGCCGAGGTCGGCCGCGGTCAGGAAACCGTCCGGGACGAGACCGCCGTCCGCGTGCTCGCGCAGGGTGATCAGGAACGGCGCGTCGGTGAACTTCCGCAGGTAGTCGTGGAAGTACGGCACCTCGCGGTCGACCAGGAACTCCTTCAGGATCACATGCCCCATGGCCATCGCCAGCGCGCCGTCGGTGCCCGGGTGCGGGGACATCCACTCGTCGGCGTGCTTGACGTTGTCGGCGTAGTCGGGGCTGACCGCGACGACCTTGGTGCCGTTGTAGCGGGACTCGGTGAGGAAGTGCGCGTCCGGGGTGCGGGTGACCGGGATGTTGGAACCCCACATGATGAGGTAGCCGGCGTTCCACCAGTCCGCCGCCTCCGGCACGTCCGTCTGGTCGCCGAAGACCTGCGGGGAGGCGACCGGCAGATCGGCGTACCAGTCGTAGAACGACAGCAGGGTGCCGCCGATCAGTGACATGAACCGGGAACCGGCCGCGAAGGACGCCATCGACATCGCCGGGATCGGGGAGAAACCGGTGACGCGGTCCGGACCGTACTCCTTGACGGTGTGCACATGGGCGGCGGCGACCAGCTCGGCCACCTCGTCCCAGTCGGCGCGCACCAGTCCGCCCTTGCCGCGCGCCCGCTTGTAGGCGCGGGCCTTCGCCGGGTCACCGGTGATCTCCGCCCACGCCGCCACCGGGTCGCCGAGCCGCTTGCGGGCCTCGCGCCACAGCTTCAGCAGCGCACCGCGCACGTACGGGTAGCGGACCCGGCTGGGCGAGTAGGTGTACCAGGAGAACGACGCCCCGCGCGGGCAGCCGCGCGGCTCGTACTCGGGGCAGTCGGTGCCGATCGACGGGTAGTCGGTGGCCTGGTGCTCCCAGGTGATGATGCCGTCCTTGACGTACACCATCCAGGAGCAGGAACCGGTGCAGTTGACGCCGTGGGTGGAGCGCACCACCTTGTCATGGGACCAGCGGTCCCGGTAGAACCCCTCCCACTTCGGGTCGCCCGTACCGAACACCGCGCGCCCGTCGGGCGAGACCTCACGGCGGTTCAGCAGTCTGCGCGCGGCCAGCGGCCAGGTCCCCGGTACGGGCTTCTGTCCCCGGCGTGCGCTCTGATCGTTCTCCATGGTCAGGAACCTAGGTTTCCGCCGGGGCGCCGGCCTTGGGCCGAACGGCCCCGGTCCCGCGTCCTACCGGCCCGGTCCCCGGCCCTCCGCCGGGACCCAGGGCCCCGGCGGGCCGGGTCGGGCGTACAGGTCCGTGCTCAGACACCGTTCCCCGGTGTCGGGCAGCACGACCACGAACAGCGCGCCCCGGTGCCGCGGGTACCGGGCGACGGTGGTGGCGGCGTGGAGGGCGGCGCCGCCCGAGACGCCGACGAGGATGCCCTCGCGGCGGGCCGGCCCGCGGGC
>NZ_NCTE01000632.1 GCF_002114215.1 Streptomyces sp. 13-12-16
AGCCTTACAGCGCCGATGGTACTGCAGGGGGGACCCTGTGGGAGAGTAGGACGCCGCCGAACAAATATTGGGAAAACCCCCGTGCCATTCGGCACGGGGGTTTTCTGCGTTTCAGGGGTGGCGGAGCTGACGGGGCCTTCGCCCCCGGCCTGCCGCCTCCGTGAATCACAGACGCCCAGCCGCCTTCAAAGCCAGATACGCGTCCGCGAGTGCCGGAGCCAGTTCCTCCGGGATCGCGTCCACGACCGTGACGCCATGGCGGCGGAGTTGTTCCGCGGTACGGGCACGTTCCGTGTGGGCCTGGGCCGCCGCCGCTGCCTCGTACACCGCGTCGGTGTTTCCGCGTGCCTTGGCCATCCTGGCGATGTGCGGGTCCGCCACCGAGGCGAGGAGAACCGTGTGGCGCTGGGTCAGCCGGGCCAGGACGGGCATCAGGCCCTCCTCGATGGGGGCGGCGTCGAGCGTGGTGAGCAGCACGATCAGCGACCGGCGGGGGGCAGTACGGAGCGCCGTCGCCGTCAGTCCCCGGGCGTCGGTTTCGACGAGCTCGGGTTCGAGTGTGGCCATGGCGTTGACGAGGGACGGAAGGACGTCGCCCGCCGTGCGGCCCTGGACGAGGGCGCGCAGGCGACGGTCGTAGGCCAGGAGGTCCACGCGGTCGCCGGCGCGTGAGGCGAGGGCCCCGAGGAGCAGGGCCGCGTCCATGGAGGCGTCCAGGCGGGGAGCGTCGCCGACACGGCCCGCGGAGGTGCGGCCGGTGTCGAGGACCAGCAGGATGTGACGGTCGCGTTCGGGACGCCAGGTGCGTACCGCGACCGCGGACTGGCGGGCGGTGGCACGCCAGTCGATGGAGCGGGTGTCGTCGCCGGGAACGTACTCGCGCAGGCTGTCGAACTCCGTTCCCTCGCCACGGGTCAGCACGCTGGTGCGGCCGTCCAGTTCGCGCAGCCGGGCCAGTTTGGACGGCAGGTGCTTGCGGCTGGTGAAGGGCGGGAGGACGCGTACCGTCCACGGGACCTTGTGGGCGCCCTGGCGGGCGAAGAGACCGAGGGGGCCGTAGGAGCGGACGGTGACGCGGTCGGCCTGGCGGTCGCCGCGGCGTGTGGGGCGCAGGCGGGTCGTGACGCGCCGGCGTTCACCCGGGGGGATCGTCAGGCGGTGGCGGGAGGCCGCCGTCTCCGTACCGGGCTGCCAGCTGCTGGGGGGCCAGGCGTCGCGGACGCGGGCACGCAGCGGGCGGCTGGACGAGTTGGTGATCGTCAGGGTGACGTCGGCGGTGTCGCCCAGGCGTACCGAGGTGTCGCCGGAGCGGGTCAGGCCGAGGCGGCGTACGGGGGCGGCCAGGGCGAAGTCGCAGGCGCAGGCCACCGCCAGCGGGGCGTTGACGGCGAGGATGCCCGTCCAGCCGGGTTCCCAGATGCCGACGGGCAGGGAGCCGAGGGCCGCGAGCAGGGCGGCGCGTCCGGTGGGTGCCATCAGCGGGGGACGGGGACGTGGGCGAGGATCGCGTTGATGACCGAGTCGGTCGTGACGCCTTCCATCTCGGCCTCCGGGCGGAGCTGGACGCGGTGGCGGAGCGTGGGCAGGGCGAGGGCCTTCACGTCGTCGGGGATGACGTAGTCGCGGCCGGTCAGCCAGGCCCATGCGCGGGCGGTGGACAGGAGCGCGGTGGCCCCGCGCGGGGAGACGCCGAGGGTGAGGGACGGCGATTCGCGGGTGGCGCGGCAGATGTCCACGACGTAGGCGGTGATCTCGGGGGAGATCGTCGTTTCGGCGACCGCGCGGCGGGCGGCTTCCAGGTCGGCGGCGTTCGCGACGGGGCGTACGCCGGCGGCGCGCAGGTCGCGCGGGTCGAAGCCCCCGGCGTGGCGGGTGAGGACGTCGATCTCGTCCTGGCGGGAGGGCAGGGGGATGGTCAGCTTGAGGAGGAAACGGTCCAGCTGGGCTTCGGGGAGGGGGTAGGTGCCCTCGTACTCGACCGGGTTCTGGGTCGCGGCGACCAGGAAGGGGTCGGGCAGGGGGCGGGGGGTGCCGTCGACCGTGACCTGGCGTTCCTCCATGGCCTCCAGGAGGGAGGCCTGGGTCTTCGGGGGCGTGCGGTTGATCTCGTCCGCGAGGAGGAGGTTGGTGAAGACCGGGCCGGGCTGGAAGGAGAACTCGGCGGTGCGGGCGTCGTAGACCAGGGAGCCGGTGACGTCGCTCGGCATCAGGTCGGGGGTGAACTGGACGCGCTTGGTGTCGAGTTCCAGGGTGGCCGCGAGGGCGCGGACGAGGAGGGTCTTGGCGACGCCGGGGACGCCTTCGAGGAGGACGTGGCCGCGGCAGAGCAGGGCGACGACGAGGCCGGTCACCGCGGGGTCCTGGCCGACCACGGCCTTGGCGATCTCGGCGCGCAGGGCCTCCAGGGAGGCCCGGGCGGCGGCCGGGTCCCCGGTGTGCGCGGCGTTGTCAGTGGTCGGGTCCATCATGGACGGCGTACCTCTCTTTCGAGGGCGTCGAGGTGGTCGGCGAGCTGGACGAGTGCTGCGTCGTCGCCCGGGGGCGGGCCGAAGAGAAGGGTGTGCAGGGACTGTCCGTCGCCCCGGAGGTGGGCGGACAGCGCGGGGAGCAGGGCCTCGGGCGCGTGCGCCTGGGACACGGGGACGCCTACGAGGGGGGCGAGGCGCGTGCGGGTGGTGGAGCGAAGAGCGGTGGCCGCGCGGTCGCGGGCGTTCGCCTTGCGGTAGAGGCGGGCGCGGCCTTCGACGGTTTCGGAGGCGCGGATCGCCACGGGGAGTTTCTCGGGCACCAGGGGGCCGAGTCGGCGTGCCCGCCAGAGGGCGGCCAGTGCTGCCGCGACGAAGAGTTGCAGGGTGCCCCACAGCCAGCCGGAGGGGAGCAGGTCGAAGAAGCCGCGCTCGTCCTCTTCGGAGGTGGCGGAGGCGTCGGCGAGCGAGGGGAGGTACCAGACCAGATGGGGGCGGGAGCCGAGGAGCTGGAGGGCGAGCGAGGCGTTGCCGTGCTCGTCGAGGCGGTCGTTGAGGAGGATGTCGGGCGCGCCGAGGAGGACGGTGTCGCCGTCGCTGTCGCCGGAGGGGTCCGGGATGCGCAGCAGGGTGGCGAGGCGCTCGCTGGGGTAGCACTCGTCGGCGGTGAGGTGGGTGGTGGTGTAGCGGATGCCGCCCAGGTCGGCGGTGCCCGCGCGGCGGGCGGCGGGCAGGTCGCAGTCGGGGGAGAGGGTGGAGTCGAGGCTGGTGGCCGGGTCGGCGGTGACGCCGGGGGCGAGCCGTTCCACGGAGGTGCCGCCGGCGGAGACCAGGACGGTGCGGCCGCCGGCTCCGGCGGTGGCGGAGCGCAGCCGGGACTGCTGAGGTCCGGTCAGGAGATCGGGGACGGCGACCAGGAGGGTCGTGTCGGGGCCGGCCGCGGCGGTGGCCTCGTCGAGGGTGGTGACCACGCGCGTGTCCACTCCGCGGTCGGCGAGGAGTTCGGCGACGGCACGGCTGCCGTAGGGGTCGGCGGAGCGCGGGTCGAGTTCGCGGTGGCGCGCGTCGGAGCGGACCACGGCGATGGCGACGGCCGCCGCGATCAGCAGCACCAGTGCCAGGGCGATGCCTCGCGCGCGGGTCCACGCCTGGCGGGCGGTGGGCGAGGCCGAGGTGGGCGGGAGCGTGACCTCGGTCGTCATCCGGCGGCTCCCCGGCGGGTGTCGGTGTCCGTGCTGCGGGTGCTGCTGCCGCCGGTCGTGAGCTGTGGTCTGGTGCGTTCCAGGTCGTGGTCGAGCTCGGCGAGCCGGAGGTACGACCGTTCCGTGGCGGTCCGGCCGCCGTATGTGACGTCGTCGAAGGCGCGGGCGGCGGTGCGCAGCCGGTCGGTGTGGGCGGGCAGGGCGCGGCCGGCCTCCGCGGCGGCCTCGTCGGCGGTGCGGCCGGGGCGGAG
>NZ_NCTE01000633.1 GCF_002114215.1 Streptomyces sp. 13-12-16
CGCCCCCGCGTACCAGCGGCCCACGAGCCCGCCGCCGTCCACGTCGGCGTGAGCGGGCCGGTCCGGCCGCCGTCCGCGTTGCGACGTGACCGGGCCGGGCCGGGCCGCCCGCCCGCGTGAGACGTCCGTACGGGGGTGGGCGGCCCGCACGCACGCCGCCCACTCCCGTGCCGCATGATGCGGGACTTGCTCTCCCGACCGGCATAACCGCAGGCCAGGACCCCATCTCGCAGGCTGCACGGAGCCTGCATGGATGCGCCTGTGCAGACCCCCGGGAATGTCTTCCCGCACCCCGCTCCCACGGTCAGTCTGGATGCAGTGCCCGGCGCTCCCCGGCCACCCCGGCCCGCCCTCGTCGGCGGGCGACGTGCCCGGGGCGTGGCGCCGGTGCGCTTCCTGACCACTCTCGACCCGAAGGGGTACCTCCATGTCCGCTGTCCGCAAGTCCGTCATGTCCGCGCTCTCGACGATCGTCCTCGCCGGTGGGCTGGCCTTCGGCGCCGCCGGCACGGCGAGCGCCGCCACCTGCCCGTCCACGGCGTCCCCGAAGATCGACGGCGCGATCGCCAGTTGGTCCCTGAGCTGCTCGGGCGGCGCCGTGCGGGTGTCCGGCTGGCTCGAGGACACCCGCATGGACGGCAAGTGCGCCATGGTCCGCGTCGTCGGCGGCAACGGCGAGTACCGCACGAAGCAGGCCTGCGGCTCCGGGGTCCGCGAGCAGTTCGACTTCACCTTCGGCGGGACGGACTCGGCCCAGGTGCGCCTGGCCATCGCCTGAACCCCGCTCCGGGGCGGGCGGTGACGCCCGCCCCGGAACACCCGGGGGTGCGCACCCGCCCGACGGGGAGCCCGGACGGGCGCGCACCCCGCGCC
>NZ_NCTE01000634.1 GCF_002114215.1 Streptomyces sp. 13-12-16
CTCGACCTCGGCCGGCAGCTCGCGCCGCGGCTCGGCCACGGCCCGCGCCACGAACCGCGCGATCACCTCGGGCGCGTGCGCCCCGGCCAGCGCCTCCCCGCCGATCACCAGGGTCGGCGAGGTCGTCACCCCGATCGCCCTGCCCCGCAGCAGGGCCTCCCGTACGTACGCCTCGGCCCCACCCTCGTCCAGCAGCCGGGCGCCCTCGGAGAACCCGGCGGCGGAGGCGACCTCCTGGAGCGTCTCCGTCCGGCTGATGTCCCGCCGCTCCACGAAGTGGGCCCGCAGCACCCCCTCCAGCACGGCGTCCTGGAGGGCGGCCCCGCCCTGCTCGTACGCCAGGGCGACAAGCCGGTGCGCGTCATGGCTCGAGGCCCGCCACGCCGCTCCCCACCGCGGGCCCAGCCCCTCGGCGGTCGCGATCTCCGAGACCCTGACCCGGTTCTCGGCCGCGCTCATCCCGGGCGCGCACCCCTGCAGCGCCGCGTCGACCACGGGGTCCCGCAGCACCTCCTCCAGCGGCTGCGCCCGAGCCGGTGCCATCGGGTCGATCCGGAACGGCCGCCACACCACCTCGACGGGCTCGCCGTCCCATCCTTCGAGCGCCCGTGCCAACCGCCGCTTGCCGATGTACGCCCAGGCGCAGACCACGTCCGCCCACACTTCGATGTGCCTCATGCTCCCCAAGTTATTCAACACGTGTCGTTTATTCAACATTCGTCGAACATGCTGCCCGGTGAGCGCGGTGTCCGTGGAGCGGTCCGCCTGCCGTGGCCCGGCTCTTGTGGGGTCATCCGGCGGAGACGGCCTCAGCGGAGTCCGTCCCGTCCGCGACCGCGGAGGATGTGTCCTTGGGGTCGGGGCCGCGGAGGGCTATGTGGACGAACAGGGCGCCCATGAGGAGGGCGCCCGCCCACATGGCCTGCTGCCAGCCGTCGACGAAGGACTGCCGCGCCGCGTGGAGCAGCTCCGGTGCGTGCGGTCCGGTGCCGCCCGCCACCTCGACGGCGTTGGCGACGCCTTCCCGGGCGATGTCCGCGGCACTCCGGGGGATGCCGTGCAGCCTGTCGTCGACGGCGTCGCGGTAGCCGGCGGACACGAGTGCGCCGAGCAGGGCGACGCCGAGTGCGGTGCCGAACTCGCGGGTGACGTCGTTGAGGGCGGAGGCGACGCCCTGCTTCCCGCGCGGCAGGGAGGCGGTGACGGCCTCCGTGGACGGGGTCATCGACAGGCCCATGCCGACGCCCATGGCGAGCAGGCCGGGCAGGACGGACGGGTAGCCGCCGCCGACGGAGACGAGGAGCGCCATGAGCGCCATGCCGGCTCCGCCCAGTGCGATGCCCACCAGCATGGTCGAGCGGGCGCCGATCCGCGCAACCGCCCCGGGGGCCAGGCCGGAGGCCGCCATCATCGCGACGGCCATGGGCATCATCGCGACCGTGGCCAGCAGTCCCGACCAGCCGAGCACGGCCTGGAAGAACGGGAAGAGGACCACGCCGATGCCCGCCTGGACGCCGAAGACCACCAGCAGCGTGATCGAGCCGCCCGACAGTCCGCGCTCCCGGAACAGCCGCACGTCCAGCAGGGAGGCGTCGCGGCGGTGCAGCTCCCAGGCCACGAACCCGACCGCGGCGACCAGGCCGGCCGTCAGGCCGGTCAGCGTCGCGGGTGCGGTCCAGCCGCGTTCGGGGCCTTCCTGCAGGACGAAGATGAGGCCGGTCACGGCGATCACGGAGAGCAGGGCACCGACGGTGTCGAACCGGTGGGCCGGGGTCTCGCGGGAGTCGGGAACCGTCTTCGAGGTCATGACCAGGGCCACCAGGACCAGGATCGCCGGCAGGACGAACAGCAGGCGCCAGTCGGCGACGTCGACGAGGAGCGCGGAGAGGAACATGCCCAGGATCCCGCCGCCTCCGGCGATCCCGGTCCACACGCCGATCGCCTTGCCGCGCTGCTCCTCGGGGAAGGTGGAGGTGATGACGGAGAGCGTGATCGGCATGATCATGGCGGCGCCGACGCCGCTCGCCACGCGGGCGGCGAGCATCACTCCGGCGGTCGGGGCCAGGCCGGCGACCACGGTGGCGATGCCGAAGACCCCCAGGCCGGCGATGAGCACCGGCTTGCGGCCCAGGCGGTCGCCCAGGGCACCGAGCGGCAGCAGCAGCGCGGCCAGGGCGAGGGTGTAGATGTTGATGATCCACAGGACCGTGCCCTGGGAGGCGCCGAATTCCACGGCCATGTGGGTCTGCGCGACGTTCAGCCCGGTCACCGAGGCGATGACCGCCATCAGGGCGATGGAGACGGTGATCAGGATCATGCGCAGCTGACGTGCGTCGGGGGCACCCCGGCCACCGGCCTGCGCGGCCGGTACGGGCTGGTTCGTACTCATCGGTTCCTCTCGGAAGGGCATACCGGGTCGGCGCCGGGGCAGGCCCGGTCGCCGGGTGAAGGGGGTGGACGGGGTCCGGACCGCCGCCCGCGTCGGGGGGGCGTACGGCGGCCGGTACCGCGCCGGATGTCAGAGGGCGGGGGTTCCCGCCCCCGGGCGCGGTGAGGGTCGCGACGGAGACGCCGCCCCGGACACCGCGGACCATCCGCACACGACGCTAAGCCGGTCTTGCCACCGAGGCATACGATGTTGCGCATGACGCAAGAAGATGGAGACCTGGACAGCCTCGTACGCAAACGCATCCGCGCCCTGCGGGTGGCGCAGGGCTGGTCCCTGGAGGAACTGGCCTCCCGCGCCCACCTCAGCCAGTCCACACTGAGCCGCATCGAGAACAGCCGGCGCCGCCTCGCGCTGGATCAGCTGGTCACCCTCGCCCGCGCCCTGGACACCACGCTCGACCAGCTCGTGGAGACCGCCACCGACGACGTCGTCACCAGCCCGACGATCGACAGCACCCACGGCCGGATGCGCTGGACCGTCAAGGCCGACCCCGGGGTGAGCGTGGTGCGCCAGCGCATGACCGAACCGCCCCCCGAGAACCCGGCGCGCATGCGCGCCCATCCGGGGCGCGAATGGCTCGTCGTCCTGTCCGGCACGGCGATCCTCATGCTCGGCCACCGCCGCTTCCGCCTCGAGACCAACCAGGCCGCCGAGTTCCCCACGATGATGCCGCACGCGATCGGCGCCGACGGCGGACCCTGCGAGATCCTCGGCATCTTCGACCGCGACGCCCGCCGCGGCCACCAGAGCGACAGCGACGACACCCAGGACGCTCCCCGGTGACAGCGAGGCCGCGCGACGGCCTCCCCCGGCGGTGACCTCTTGCGCGTCGAGCAGCACCCTCGACCATCGTCTTGCGTAAACCGGGATACTCCGTGCCGCAGACGCATACCCGTCCTAGCGTGAAGAGCATGAACCACACACCCGCCCACACCCCCCACCACGGCGCTCCGCACGGTCACCGCCACGAGGACGCGACGGACGGCCAGGCGGACACGACGGACGGCCAGGCGGAGATCCTCGACCTGGACGCCGAGGTCCTCGCCGAGTACACCGCCTCCATCACCGCATGGCTGCCGCTGCGGACCGCCCCCCACCACATCGTGGACCTGGGCTGCGGCACGGGCGCGGGCACCTTCGCCCTCCTCGACCGCTTCCCCGGCGCGCACGTCACCGCCGTCGACGCCTCCGCCGAACACCTGCGACGTCTGCGCACCAAGGCACACGCCCGCGGCGTCCAGGAGCGCGTGCGCACGGTGCGGGCCGACCTCGACGAAGCGGCCTGGCCCGACCTCGGCTCACCGGACCTGGTCTGGGCGTCGGCCTCGATGCACCACATGGCCCGTCCCGACCGCGCCCTGCGCAACGTCCACGACACGCTCGCGCCCGGCGGCCTGTTCGCCGTCGTCGAACTGGCCGGCCACCCCCGCTTCCTGCCCGAAGACGCCCCCGAGGACCGGCCCGGTCTGGAAGAACGCGCCCACGCCGCGGCCGACCGCCGCCAGGCCGGGCACATGCCCCACCGGGGCGCCGACTGGGGCCCGATGCTGACCGCCGCCGGATTCACCGTCGAGGGCGAACGCACCCTCGCCGTGAACCTCGAAGGCTCACGCGGCGAAGCGATCGGCCGCTACGCCACCGGCGTCCTGCAGCGCATCCGCAGCGCCACCGCGGACAGGCTCTCCCCCGAGGACCTCACCGCGCTCGACCGACTCCTCGACCCCGGCAACCCGCACGGCATCGCGCACCGCGACGACCTGACGGTACGCACCGAACGCACCGTCTGGGCCGCCCGCCGCACCTGAACCGCGGACGGTCCCTTCCGCCGGGGCGCCCCGAACGCGGCCCCGACCGGTGAACCGGCGTGGTCGGGCGTGGTCGGGTGTGCCCCTCCACCCCACGCCATGAACCACACCACGTCAGGCCGGGGGCCGACCGTTGACGCGGTACTCCTCGGAGGGCAACGAGTCCCATTCCGTCCACGCGCCGTCGCGCGGCACCATGAACAGCGGACGCGACCGGAGGACCTCTCCGACCAGTTGCGCGCGCATGACGATCCCGGGATCATCCGGTGCCGCGTAGCCCTCGGGCATGTAGCGAAATCCCACATCCTTCGCCTCGGCATACGCGATCGCATCGCTTTCCAGCTCCGACAGGTCCCTCCCGACCAGTTGGAGACCGCCGTACGCGATCCGGGGTCCGTGTACGGCGTCGGCGGCGATGCAGAACAGTCCCACAGCTTGGCTCACATAGGCCGTGACGGCAGGCGGTGAGGGAGCCGCTCCGCGACGGTGGACTTCGGCCTTCCACGTCGGCGTGAAGATCGCGTGGCTCCGTACGCAATCGCTGACCTTCGTCCGGCCGAGCGTCCCAGCCGCCTCGACCACTTCGTCGACGGTCATCCCGAACCGGAGCGGTCCGACGCCGGCAGCCGGCGCATAGGACCACTCGTCCCGTTCGACGACCTCGGTCCTCAACGCCATAGTCGCTCCTCTGAAAACACCTGGGACCTGCTGCTCCCCATCATGTCAATCGCAGACCAGCAGACCGCCGGGTGCGGCCGAGCTCGCGCAGGGTTGCGCCCTGGGAAGTGGTGTACGGGTCCCCACCCGGGCGCGCACGATCGGCCTCGGAACCGGGCCTGCCGGGGGCCACGCCGGGGATGGGCCGAGGGCCTGCTCGGCATACCCGGATTCACCCGTACGAGTATGTCCGTTTCTGTCTTGAGTTGGGGGTGTAGCAGGCTTGCCGTCGCCACATCCATGCAGCGATGCAACAGAGCCCCGGAGGCCGGCATGGCGGACATCCCGAACGATCGCCTCTACAGCAAGGACCACGAGTGGGTCCGGATCGACGGCGACCTGGTGGGGGTCGGGCTGACGGCTTACGCGCAGAAGCAGCTTGGCGACGTCGTCTTCATCGAGGTGCCCAACGTGGGCGATCGGTTCGAGAGCGGCGAGCCGTTCGGCACCGTGGAGTCGGTGAAGGCCGTGAGCGAGGTCTACGCACCCGTGGGCGGCGAGGTCGTCGAGGTGAATCCCGCCCTGGGCGACAGCCCGGAGCTGATCAATGAAGAACCCTACGGAGACGGCTGGTTGGTCCGGCTCCGCACCAACGGGCCGGCGAAGACCGACGACCTGCTCACCG
This sequence comes from Streptomyces sp. 13-12-16, assembly GCF_002114215.1. GTDB lineage: Bacteria > Actinomycetota > Actinomycetes > Streptomycetales > Streptomycetaceae > Streptomyces. The sequence goes on from NZ_NCTE01000634.1 coordinate 5,597, forward strand.
CCGACGGGTACTCCGACTACATCAACGAAGAAGCGTCGGAGTGACCCTCGGCATCCACCGGGTCCACGACGTGGGCACGGAGGTTCCTCGAGCCCCTGCTCGCCGTGGCAGTTCCCGGCGGCGGGCCGGCAGCCTTGCAGGCGCGCCCGCGTAGGCGTCCGGGAAGCGCGGGAACTCCCGGGCGAGGGTCTACGGCCTGCGTGGCTGTCGGCCCCCGCCCGGGGTGGGGTCAGCTCAGGATGCCTGCGAGGAAGGACAGGCCGACGGTTCCGACGACCTTCCCGGCCCCTCCGGCGATGCCGGCCAGCCCGCGGCGCGCAGCTGCCCGAGCGCGGCGTCCAGCGTGTCGAGATCGGTGCCCTTGGTGAGCTGGTGCACCCGGGTCGGTGACAGCCCTGCCGCCTCGGCGACCTTCCGCACCGACACCTTCTCGCCGCGGGCAGCAGCAAGGGCCCAGGCCCGTTCCCGCTCGGCCTGCTCCAGCCGCCACGCCGCCCGTCGTACCCGAGCCAGCACCCGCCGCTCCCGACGGAACTTCCCCAACCACTCGACCGTCACCTGCGACACCCTGCCACTACGGAACCAACCGCCACTGGATGTTCAGGAAACTGAACGCCGTACCGGGAATCCCTGCTCCGCTACTCCCCGAACCCCTCCTCGCGGTGCGCGCGCCCAGTGCCCCCAGCGCTTGCGGGCAGCGTCCAGCGTGATACCGAACGGCTCGGCGACTTGCGCCCACGTCGGGGTGTCGGTAAGAACCCTGTCACCAACCGCAAATGGTGGCGATTACTCCTCCAGGCCCTCACTCTCTCCCTCCGGACTCGGCGGCTGCCGCAACGTCCGGATCGCCGCCGCATGGAAGTTGAACCGTGCCGTGTTAGCCCGGACCGTCACCGGGTTCCACTCATCCCAGTGCGGGCAGGTCGCGCCGCTCGCCATTTGAGCTGCGATCACGTCCCGCATCTCCCGGAAGGCGTCCTCCATCGCCCGTACCGCGACGTCGATCCGTTGAGGGCCCAACAACTCCACACGTTCGAGATCCCTACGGACCGCGCGTCGCGCATCTCCCAACAGACGACTTGGTTCCTCAGTCGGGTCGTCGAGTTGGTCGCCCTGCTGGTACTCACGTACCCGCTGCTCCCACGACTGCTGCAGGCGCTGGAGACCGTCCACCGTGGTGTCCCAGGTGTCTAGGAACGCCAGGTAGGCCTGCTGGCGTTGCCCGCGTAGCCATTGGCCATGTTCAACGGTGGCCTGGTCTGTGGTCTGCCGCCGACCAGCCCTGTAGCCGATGTATGCCACTGCGAGAGCGAATAGTCCGCCCGCTATGGCAGTGAAGATGGTTGCCGCTGCGTCGCTCATGGTGCGCATCCTGCCGTTTGCGGTTGGTGACGATCCTGCTGGCTTATTGTGCGGTGGCCTCGACGGTGTCCTCCGACTTGCGGGCCAGCAAGTGGGCGTCGAGGAAGCCCCGCTCAGAGGCCGGGTCGTGGAGCAGCCGGGCGAACGTGACGAGCCCGGCCCGGGCCAGCAGCTCGGCGAACCGGTCCGCCGGCCAGCTATAGGCGGGCGTCACCTTGTGGTCGAAGCGGACCGGCTCGGGCCCGTCGGTCGCGAAGAACGAGACCAGGAGCAGGCCCCCTGGTGCCAGGGCACGCGCCTGCTCGGCGAGCAGCGCGGGTAGTTCCCCAGGAGGGGTGTGAATCATCGAGTAGTGGGCCAGCACGCCGCCGAGCGCGCCGTCCTCGACTGGCAGGGCCTCCATTCGCGCCTCGTCGAACTGCAGCGCCGGATGGGCCCGCCGGGCGTGGTCGACCATGGCTGGGGAAAGGTCGAGCCCGAAGGCATCCAGCCCCAGGTCATGCAGCATGGCCGTCAGATGTCCGGGCCCGCAGCCGACATCGGCCGCCCGGGGGTTCCCCGTCCCGCGCACCAGCTCGGCAAAGATGCCGATCATGTTCCGCGAGAACGGCTGCTTCTCCAGCCGATCAGCGAACATCGACGCATACAGCTCGACGACCCCGTCGTAGGCCGCCCTGGTCTCGTCCTGGTGCTCCACCACGGGAAGGAAGTTAACACCCGTCGTTCGCAGCTGTTCTCCCGCCTCGTGCCGAATCCCGCGCCCGTCGCCGCGGACGCTCTCGCTGCCACGACAAGACCACCCGGCTCCGCAACCGGGCCGGTGGGGCCTGGAGCCGATACGCCGTTGGCGACCACGGTCGGTCACCAGCTGGCTGGGTTCCTCGGGGAACCGGCGACAGTTGATTAGGCGATCACGCCAGTAAGACCCCTATTCGGTCACACGGCGAGGGAGAGGTCGAGTCGGGCAAGGTGGCTGACGCGGGTGCGGTCGAGAGGGTGGCCGTTCCACCAGGCATCGAGGCGGATGAGGTTGAGCGCAACGGCGGAGAAGACATGCTCCAGGTGGGTCTTCTGAAGACCGAGGTAGCGGGCACGTCTCATCCCGGTGACCGCGACGGCCTGGTGGATGGTTCCCTCGATGCCCGCGCGGGTTCCGTACTTGGCTCGCCACTGCTCGTCGCCCTGCTGGAGGCGGGCATGGTCGAGGACTTCTTGCAGTTCGCGGGGTTGCAGGGAGAGGGTCCGGCCGCCGGTCTTCGAGCGGGTGCACTGGTCGCGCACCGGGCAGGGGCGGCATGTCTCCTTGTCGAACTTGATGACGATGGCCTTGGTGCCGCGCAGAGTGGCGGGGCTCCACCAGGTGCTGGTGTCCCCGCGTGGGCAGGTGGCCTGCCGCTTGTCCCAGTCGATGGTGAACGCGGTGCGGTCGAACCCTGCGCCGGCACGCGCCTGGGGTGAGCTGTTCAGCAGGACCGGGGTGACCAGGGTGACTCCGAAGTTCTTCTTCATGCCCACGATCAACTCGGCGGAGGCGTAACCGGAGTCGAGGAAGTGCTCGGAGGGCAGGAGATCGCGGGCGGCGAGCGTGTGATGGACCGGTTCGGTCATTTCCGCATCGGTCACTGTGGCGTCGGTGGTCGCGATGCTGGTGATCAAGCGCGGCGGCGGTCCGTCGGCTCCGGGAATCAGTGCCTGGCCGCCGGAAGCCGAGTCCTGGTCGTCGGCATCGTCGCAGGCCTCGCTGATGTGGATCTTGTAGCCGGTCCACCAGGAGCCCTGTTTGAGGCCGTAGCGCGCGTCGGTGTCGTACGGAGAGGCCAGCCGCAGTCTGCCGGGCGGGAGGTCTTTGCTCTCCCGCCGCTTCACCTCCGCTCCGGCCTCGGTCACGGTGCGGTGGTAGTTCTGCACCCACATCGTGCGCAGGACCTGCACCGCCGGGAGCTCACGCAGCCAGGCCGGGGCATCATGGGCATGCACCGCCTCCAGCAGCGCGAACCCGTCCCAGCCGTAGACCAGGGCCGTCTCCTCGCGTTTGCTCGTGGAAGCCGGCGGATGCCAGGAGTGAGTCCGCGGCCCGTAGCGTTCGGCCCAATCGTGAACGGGCACCGCCCCGGCCAGCCAGTCCGGGGCCGCGCAGGCCAGCGCCTCCAGCGCGGCCCGCAGTGTTTCCCCGGCCAGCTCCAGCCTGTTCAGGTCGCGTACTGCCGCCAGTACGCGGGTGGAGTCGGTGCGCTGCCTGCCTCCCGCCTTCACCAGGCCCCGGTCCTTGAGGGCGGTCAGCAGCAGGTCGAGCACCTTCTCCTCCATCCCGTGCTCGACCAGCCGTGTGCGGAACTCGGACAGCACCGAGGCGTCGAACCCGGGATCATCCAGCTCCAGGCCGAGCGCGTACTTCAGGTCCATGCCGTACCGCACCCGATGCGCTGCCGCCCGGCCGGTGAGGTTCTCGGCGAACTGCAACACCGTCACCAGCGCCAGCTGGCCCGGTGACCAGCCCGGCCTCCCTCTGGATCCGAACGCCTCGGCGAACTCGGCGTCCGCGAACAACTCGCCCAGCTCGTCACGGACCCGCATCGCCAGCGGGTACGGGCCCCGTGCCGCCACAGCCCGCGCCACCTGCGCGGTCAGCTCAGGCACCTTCGGCCACGGCCTCGGCCGCATCGACATTCCACACCCCACCCGCGACCGGGATCGCCAAGACGGCCGCTGCTGGCCTGTCCAACGAGCTGCCAGCCCCGCCGGGCACGGAATAAGCCAGCAGGATCGTCACCAGCCGCGAACGAGGGGCGTCATGTTCGGCAACGCGCGGCGGGGGCGCGCTCGGCGACATGACGGGTGACGGTCGCGCCGGGAACCGCGATGCCGAAGAAGTGCGTTTCCTGGTTCAGGCGAGAACGGTCCGGGACAATGCGAAGTGATAGGCCGTCAGCTGTCCGGCGGCGGACGTGTCGGGGCGAGGGGGAGCCGCTGTGTCGCAGGGGTGGAAGATCACGGTCATCGTGCTGGCAGCGGTAGGGATCGTCTCCACGCCGCTGGTGTGGTTGCTGGACGGCCCCGATGCCGGGCAGTTGGCCGGGGCCACGGTCCAGGCCGTCGTCGGCATCGCCGCCCTGGTCTGGGCCCTGTTCCAGCGTCCGTCCTCTGCCGGGCCCACGGACAGAGCCGTCCGGACCGGGAAAGCCAGCCGCGGTGGCGTTACCGGCATCCGGCGGCCCGGCGGCCGGGGCCGTGGCACGGCGACAGCCGAACGGACGGGAGAGGCCGACGGCGAGAACTCCGTCTCCGGCATCGACTACTCGAACTAGGCCCCGCAGCCATGACGAAGGCATCCCGGCGCACGGCGCGGGACGAGGAGCCCGAGCCGTCGGTGACCGTGGCGGACACCGGTGACGCCGAGGCCGCCGGTGAGGAGACAGCCGTGAGCGGCTATCGGGGCCCGGTCCCGGGAAGCGGCCCTGAGTCCCCCGCCTCGGTGCACCTGTCCGGTACCGGGAACGCGACCGCCACCAACGGCGCAATCGCCGTCAGCGGCTACGTACACACGCTGACTGTGCAGCACGCGCCGCGGGAACCGGCCTCCTGGCCGCACCAGGTCGGCGTGATCCCGTCACCGGCACGGTCCTTCCAGCACCGCGTGGAGGCGGACCGGCTGCGGGCGGCGGTCGAGGGCGGGGGCACCGCCGTGCTGTCCCAGGTGCTGACCGGAATGGGCGGGGTCGGCAAGACCCAGCTCGCCGCCGACTACGCCCGCGCCGCCTGGGACGACGGCGGCCTGGACGTTCTGGTCTGGGTCACCGCGAGCGCCCAGTCCTCCGTGGTGAGCGCGTACGCGCAGGCCGGCGTCGAACTGTGCCGGGCCGACCCCGAGAACCCGGAGCAGGCCGCGAAACAGTTCCTGGCCTGGCTGGCCCTCAAGCCCGGGCAGCGGCCGTGCCGGTGGCTGATCGTCCTGGACGACATCGCCGACCCCAACGACCTGATCGTCCACCCTGAGGATCCTGGCAACCGCTACAGCCTGTGGCCGCCCGCCGGCCCGCACGGCCGGACCCTGCTTACCACCCGCCGCCGCGACGCCGCCCTGTTCGGAGACGGCCGCCGACGGATCGAGGTCGGCCTGTTCACCCCTGCCGAATCGGTTGCCTACCTCACCGCGGCCCTGCACGGCCACGGCCGCACCGAGCCCGCCGACCAGCTCGCTGCCCTCGCCGCCGACCTCGGGCACCTGCCCTTGGCCCTGGCCCAGGCCGCCGCCTACCTCATCGACTCCGGCAAGACCGCAGCCACCTACCGCGACCTGCTGGCCGACCGCGCCACGACACTCGCCGACCTCACCCCCGACGCCCTGCCCGACGAGCAGGCCACCGCCCTCGCCGCCGCCTGGTCCCTGTCCATCGACCGTGCCGACACGCTACGCCCCGCCGGCCTGGCCCGGCCCATGCTCCACCTGGCCTCCCTGCTCGACGCCAACGGCATCCCCCAGGATGTGCTGACGGGTGACGTGGCCCGCGCACACCTTGCCGCACACCGCACGACAGCCGGCCCCGGACGAAGGCGGCGACCGAAGTGGTGGCCGAGCAGACGGCAACGCTCGGCGGCTCCTGTTCCCCCTGATGAGGCTTTCGGTGCTCTGAGGGTCCTGGGCCGGCTCAGCCTCATCGATCACCAACCCGACGCCCCTCACCAGGCCGTCCGCGTCCACCAGCTCATCCAACGTGCCACCCGCGACACCCTCAGCCCTCACCAGCACGATCAGGCCGCGCGCACCGTCGCCGACGCTCTGCTCGCCGCCTGGCCCGAGATTGAACGCGACACCGACCTCGCCCAGGCCCTGCGTACCAACACCACCGCCCTTACCAAGTACGCCGAGGACGCCCTGTACCGGCCGGATGCGCACCTGGTGCTGTACCGCATCGGCCGCAGCCTCGGTGAATCCGGTCAGGTCACCGCCGCCATCGAGTACTTCGATCGCCTAACCACCAACATCCGCAGCCGCCTCGGCCCCGACCACCCCGGCACCCTCGCCACCCGGAACAACCTCGCCTCCTGGCGAGGAGAGGCGGGGGATGCAGCCGGGGCGGCACAGGCGCTCGCCGACCTGCTGGAGCACACAGTGCGGGTGCTGGGCCCCGACCACCCCGACACCCTCGCCACCCGGAACAACCTCGCCTCCTGGCGGGGAGAGGCGGGGGATGCAGCCGGGGCGGCACGGGCATTCGCCGACCTGCTGGAGCACACAGTGCGGGTGCTGGGCCCCGACCACCCCGGCACCCTTACCATCCGGAACAACCTCGCCTCCTGGCGGGGAGAGGCGGGGGATGCGGCCGGGGCGGCACAGGCGCTCACCGACCTGCTGGCCGACCGGGAGCGGGTACTGGGCCCCGACCACCCCGACACCCTCACCACCCGCAGCAACCTCGCCTTGCGGCGGGGAGAGGCCGGGGATGCGGCCGGGGCGGCACAGGCGCTCACCGACCTGCTGGCCGACCGGGAGCGGGTACTGGGCCCCGACCACCCCGGCACCCTCGCCACCCGCAGCAACCTCGCCCTGTGGCGGGGGGAGGCGGGGGATGCGGCCGGGGCGGCACAGGCGCTCGCCGACCTGCTGGAGCACACAGTGCGGGTGCTGGGCCCCGACCACCCCGGCACCCTCACCACCCGGAACAACCTCGCCTTGCGGCGGGGGGAGGCGGGGGATGCGGCCGGGGCGGCACAGGCGCTCACCGACCTGCTGGCCGACCAGGAGCGGGTACTGGGCCCCGACCACCCCGACACCCTCACCACCCGCAGCAACCTCGCCTCCTGGCGGGGAGAGGCGGGGG
>NZ_NCTE01000063.1 GCF_002114215.1 Streptomyces sp. 13-12-16
CACCACCCCGGCCCCCGCACCCGAGGACCACGAACCCGACCGGGATCCCAGCCCGGCGACCCGCTGAACCCCGGCCGCCGCTCCTCCGGGAGCGGCGGCCCGACGGCGACGTCCGCCCCGCCGCGCACGCGACGTGGAGCGCGTGGCACACCCCCGTGCGGTCGGCTCCGGTCCGCACGGAGGGGGGCGGCCGCCTCCTCGGACGAGGCCGGGCCCCCGAGGGAGACCGGCGCCGGTCAGAACGGGATCTCGAAGTGGACGGTGGCCACCCCCGGGCCGTGTTCGCCGGTGGTGCGGGCGTCGAAGATCTCCTTGGCCGTGCTGCGCCAGAAGGCCTCCGCGCCCTCGACGTCCACGTTGGTGTGCAGGTAGAGGGAGTCGTAGCCGGGGGTGTTCGCGACGAAGTCGCAGGCCGCGTCGACCAGCGTGCGGGCGAGGCCCCGGCGCCGGTGCTCCGGGCGGACGTAGACGCGGGCCAACTGGGCGGTGGTGCCGGACGGGTAGCGTTCGGCCAGCCAGCGGGGGTGGGGCGGGTGGGCCGGGCCCGTCGAGTGCACACCGGTGGTGGCGACCACCTCGCCGTCGTGGACCGCCACGAGCAGGAGGTGGCGGGGGTCGTCGAGGTAGGTGCCCTTGAGGTCCGTCACGTCCCGGTGCCAGCGGGGCACGTAGCCGTATCCGAACTCCTTGTAGAACGTGTCGAGCATGACGGCGCGGGCACCGTCGGTGTCCGCGGGTGTCGCGGGACGCACGGTGTAACCGGCGGGCGCGGTCCGACTCATCGCGAGGTCCTTCCGTATCGGGGTCCTCACAGTACCTGACAATGAAAATGATTACCGATATCGTGTCGTCGGTCGCGGCCCTGGCGTCAGGGCCGTGCCGTACGCGACGACACGAAAAGGGGAGCCGTGGCTCATCTGCTGGTGGTCGAGAGCTGGGTCGGATCGATGAGCAGGCTGCTGCCACGGGCGATCCGGGAGGGCGGACACGAGTTCACGTTCCTCACCCGCGACCTGCACCACTACCTGCGCTCGGCACCCGAGGGCACCGCGCACCCGCTGCTCGGGGCGCGCAACGTGATCACCGCGGACACCAACGACACCGAGACCCTGCTGCCCCGGGTGGAGCGGCTGCACTCCGTGCTGGGCTTCGACGGGGTGATCACGTCATGTGACTACTACCTGCCGGTGGTGGCGCGGGCGGCCGCCCGGCTCGGGCTGCCCGGACCGGCTCCCGAAGCGGTCGGGAACGCCTGCCGCAAGGACGCCACCCGCCGGGTCCTGGCCGACGCCGGGGTGCCCGGACCACGGTTCGCGGTGCACGAGGAGTGGGCCGAACTCACCCGTTCGGCCCGGGAGATCGGCTACCCGCTGGTGGTCAAGCCCGTCGACCTGTGCGCCGGCATGTACGTGCGCCGGGTGGACGACGAGGAACAACTCGCCGCCGCCGTCAAGGCACTGGGCGAGTTCCCGGTCAACGCGCGCGGGCAGCGACGGGCTCCCGTCGTGCTGCTCGAAGAGCTCCTGGACGGCCCGGAGGTGAGCGTGGAGACCGTGTCGCACGCGGGCGCGGTCCATGTCGTCGGCGTGACCGACAAGAGCGTCGGCGGGGCACCCGCGTTCATCGAGACCGGCCACATGTTCCCCGCCGCCCTGTCGTCCGCGGACGCCGAGGCGGCCGAGCAGACCGCGCTCGGCGCGCTCAAGGCGCTCGGGCTGACGGACGGCGTGGTGGCGCACACCGAGATCAAACTGACCTCCGCCGGACCGCGCGTGGTCGAGGTCAACCCGCGGCCCGCCGGGAACCGCATCACCGAGCTGATACGGCATGTCACCGGCCTCGACCTCGCCGCGGCCTTCGTGGACGTGTCCCTGGGCCGCGCGCCCGATCTGCGGCGGGCGGACACCGGGTTGCGCAGTGCCGCCATCGGCTTCCTCGTGCCGGGAGCCACGGGCACGCTCGAAGCGCTGGACGCCGGCCGGGCGCGGACCGCACCGGACGTCCTCGAGGTACAACTCGCCGAGCCGGGAAGGCAGGTGAAGGCGGCGGGCAGCAACAACGAGTACCTGGGGCACGTGATGGCGGGTGACCCGGCCGGTACCGGCGCCCGCGCCCGGGTCGAGGCCCTGCTCGACGAGGTGCGGTCCGGGCTGGTGATCCGATGAGCCCCACCGCCCCGGCGTCCGCCCGCGCGGCGACGACGTACGACGAACTCCTGGCGCTCGCCCGCGCCGGTGAACTCGGCCCCGACCCGGCCGGGGTGCGGATCTCCGTGGCCTTCACCACCCGGCAGGCCGTACGGCACGAGGGGCGCGGCACCGGTTACCGCAACGAGGTGCTCAGCCTGCGCCTCGCCGAGGCCGTCGGCAGTTGCGCGGTCGAGCCCGGCGCGCTGCCCGACGGCGCGGTGGAGGACTGCGCCGGCGCGGACGTGGCCCGCCTGCTGGAGCATCCGGTGCCGGCGGTGCGGGTCGCCGCGCTCGACGCGTACCTGATGCACGTCACCCCGCACACCCCGGAGAACGGGGCGCGGCCCGTCGCCCTGCCGGCCGGGACGTCGCTGGAGAAGTCCCGGGTCCGGGCCGAGGCCGTCGCCGGGCTGCTCGTCCTGCCGCCCGGGGCGACGGTGCTCGTGGTCGGTGTGGTCAACTCCCTGCTGGAGGCGCTGCGTTCGCGAGGCCTGGGCTATGTGCCGTGCGACCTCAAGGGCGGGGTCACCGAGTGGGGCGAGCCGGTCGTCACCGACGCCCTCGGCTCGGCCGGCCGGTGCGAGGCGCTGCTCGTGTCCGGGATGACGCTGGGCAACGGGACCTTCGAACCGCTGCGGGAGCACGCGCTGCGGCAGGACAAGCAGCTGGTGATGTTCGCCCAGACCGGCAGCGCCGTGCTCCCCCGCTTCCTGGGGCACGGGGTGAGCGCGGTGTGCGCGGAGCCGTACCCCTTCTTCTGGCTGGACGGCGGGCCCGGCACCATCCACCGCTACCGCGCCGGCCGTCCGGGAGGCACCCGGTGACCACCGCCGCCGTACGGTCCGCCGCCCGCCCGGAACTGCTCTCCCTGCTCGGCCGCACCCCTCTCGTCCGCGTCACCGCCGGCCTGCCCGGACCGCACCCCGGTTTCTGGGCCAAGCTCGAAGGGCTCGCCGCGGGCGGGATGAAGGCACGGGCCGCCGTCTCGATGCTGATGGGCGCCCGGGAACGCGGGGAACTGCGGCCCGGCGCCCCGGTGGTGGAGTCCACCTCCGGCACCCTCGGCATCGGACTCGCCTTCGCCGGACAGGCCCTCGGGCATCCCGTCGTACTGGTCGGCGACAGTGAACTCGAGCCGTCCATGCGGCAGTTACTACGATCGTACGGGGTGCGGCTGGAAATCGTGGACCGGCCCGCGCCCCGGGGCGGCTGGCAGGCCGCGCGCCTCGCCCGGCTGCGCGAACTGCTCACCGTGCTGCCCGGCGCCTACTGGCCCGACCAGTACAACAACCCGGACAACACGGCCGGTTATGCCTCACTGGCCGCCGAACTCGCCTCTCAGCTCGACCACTTGGACGTTCTGGTGTGCAGTGTGGGCACCGGCGGGCACAGTGCCGGTGTCATCGGGCCGCTGCGCCGGCACTGGCCCGCGCTGCGGCTGATCGGCGTGGACTCCACCGGCTCCACCATCTTCGGCCAGCCCGCCCGGCCCCGGCTGATGCGCGGCCTCGGCAGCAGCATCCATCCGCGCAACGTCGCCTACGACTCCTTCGACGAAGTGCACTGGGTGGGCCCCGCCGAGGCCGTGGACAGCTGTCGCCGGCTGGCCCGGGGCAGCTTCGTCAGCGGCGGCTGGAGCACCGGCGCGGTCGCCCGCGTCGCCGCGTGGGCGGCCCGTGTCCACCCCGGCGCGGTCGTCGCCACCGTCTTCCCCGACGGGCCGCACCGCTACCTCTCCACCGTCTACGACGACGACTTCACCACCGCCCACGGCGTCGACCCGGACGCCGCGGCCGTCCGTCCCGTGGAGATCCCGCACCCGTACGCGGCCGAGGCCACCGGCTGGACGCGGTGCACCCGCGTCACCGACCCGCTCGCACGTCCGGAGGAGAACCGGTGAGGACCGGCCTGCGCACCGTGCGTCTCGAACTCACCGAGCCGCTGCGAATATCCCGCTCGACGATGTCCGCCCGTGACGCCGTGTGGCTGAGCGTCGAGCACGAGGGCGCGACCGGTCACGGCGAGGCCGTCAGCAGCGTCTACTACCGGCTCGACGCCGGGAGCCTCGCACGCCACTTCACCGCCGTGGGCGCGGACCTGGCCCGCTTCCCCGACCCGGAGACCGCCCTGGAGGCCCTGCGCACACGGGAGTTCGCCGCCGGGAGCACTCCCCCGGCCGTGACCGCCGCCGTCGACGCGGCCCTGCTGGACCTCGTCGGCAAGCGTGCGGGCAGGCCCGTCCACCGGCTGCTGGGTGCCGCAGACACCCCGGTCGCGGCCACCGCCCGCACCATCGGCATCACGCCCCCCGCGCACGCCGCGGCGCAGGCCCGCTCCCTCACGGCCGACGGCTTCGAGGTGCTCAAGGTCAAGGCGGGGGCGGCCGATCCCGAGGAGGACGTCGAGCGCGTACGGGCCGTCCGGGACGCCGCGCCGGGCGCGCGGCTGCTGCTCGATCCCAACGGCGCCTGGACCACGGGGCAGGCGAAGGCGTTGCTGCCCCGGTTCGCCGCGCTCGGCGTCGAGGCCGTCGAACAGCCCCTCGCCCCCGGCGACCCGGAGGCCCTGGCGGCGCTGGCCGAACGCTCACCGCTGCCGGTCGTCGCCGACGAGGACGCGGTGGACCTGGAGGACGTACGCCGGCTGGCCGGGCGCGTCCACGGCGTCAACGTCAAGCTCGCCAAGTGCGGCGGGGTGCACGCGGCCCTGCGCATCGCCGAGTCGATCGACGGCAGCGGCACGGAGCTGATGCTGGGCTGTCTGGCCGCCAGCAGTCTCGGTCTCGCACCGGCCGTGCACCTCGCCGACCGGGCCCGCTGGGCCGACCTGGACGGTCACCTGCTGCTCGCGCACGACCCGTGGACCGGCATCGGCGGCGAGAACGGCCGGGTGAGGGCGAGCGGCCTGCCCGGACTGGGCGTCGGACCACGGGAGGGGCGCCGTGCGGACCAGGACGGACGCCGTGCGGACCAGGACGGGATCCGTACAGACCCGGAGGGGCGCCCTACGGACCCGGAGGGGCGCCGTGCGGACCTGGCATGAGATACGCCGGTTCCCGCTCGCCGTTCAGCTCCTGCTGGTCAACCAGCTCGGCGTCAACACCGGCTTCTACCTCCTCATCCCCTACCTCGCCACCCACCTCACCGAGAACCTGGGCCTGTCGGCCGCCGTCGTCGGCGTCGTCCTCGGGGTCAGGAACCTCAGCCAGCAGGGCCTGTTCGTCATCGGCGGCTCCGCCTCCGACCGGCTCGGCGCGCGGGGCGTCATCATCACCGGCTGCGCCCTGCGCACCGCGGGCTTCGCGCTGTTCGCGCTCGGCGACCACCTGGCCGTCCTGCTCGCCGCGTCCGTCCTCAGCGGGTTCGCGGGGGCGCTGTTCAACCCCGCCGTCCGCGCCTACCTCGCGCAGGAGGCCGAGGAGCGCAGGGCCGAGGCGTTCGCCCTGTTCAACGTGTTCGCCACCACCGGCGCGCTGATCGGGCCGCTGCTGGGCAGCGCGCTGCTGCTCGTGGACTTCCGTACGTCGGCGCTGACCGCCGCCGGGATCTTCGCGGTCCTGACCGTCGCGCAGGCCCTGGTGCTGCCCGCCCGGCGGGTCGAGCCGAGCGGGGGCGGGGTGCTCGCCGACTGGCGGGAGGTGCTCGGCAACCGCGCCTTCCTGGCCTTCGCGCTCGCCATGGCCGGCCTGTTCACCCTGGAGAGCCAGCTGTACCTGCTGCTGCCCGACGGGGCACGGCGGGCCACCGGCTGGGACGGGGCCGCCGGTCTCGTCTTCGTCGTCGGCGCCGTCGCCAACCTCCTGCTCCAGTTGCGGCTGACCCGCGCGCTCAAGCGGCTCGGGGACCGGGCCCGTTGGATCGCGGTGGGGCTGGGTCTCATGGCGCTGGCCTTCCTGCCGCCCGCCCTGGCCACCACGGCGTCCGGCGGTCCGGACGGCGTGGCCGACGCGGCGCTGCGGGTGCTGCCCGTGCTGGCGGGCGCCCTGCTGCTGTACCTCGGGGTGATGGTCGCCCAGCCGTTCGTGATGGACATGGTCCCCGCCTTCGGCCGCCCCGGACTGACCGGCACCCACTTCGGGATCTTCTACGTCGTCTCGGGCGTCGCCGCCGCGATCGGCAACACCGTCGTCGGCTGGGCCATGGACACCGGGCGGGACGGCGGTGCCTCGTGGCTGCCGTGGGCGTGCTGCGCGCTGGCCGGGCTCGCCTCCGCGCTCGGCGTCGTACGGCTGCGCCGGCGGGGATCGCTGCCCGCGCCGCCGGGACAGCCCGCCGTAC
>NZ_NCTE01000635.1 GCF_002114215.1 Streptomyces sp. 13-12-16
GGCGGGGCCGTCGGCATGGGAGCGCCCCGCCGGTGACGCGACCGCGGTGTGCGGTCCCGCCCGGCGCGGCCCCCGGGACACGTGCCGGCTCCGCTCGCGCGGCCGGTCGGCCGCTACCGGCGGACGGTCCGGGTCACACCGTGAGCCTGACCGCTTCGATCCACGAGTCGTTGTCGTGGGTGCCGACGTAGGTGAAGTCGAAGCCGGTCCCGGGTTCGTCGCACACCAGGCCGAGCCAGGTGTCGTCGTGGACGTAGGAGGTCTGGCAGACGGAGCCGGCGCCGAGGTCGACGCTGATGCTGAACCCCAGCATGTGCGGAGCGCCTTCCTCGGTGCTGCCGACGTAGTTGTCGACGCCGTCGGCGACACTCGTCCACTCGTCGGCGTAGTGCCCTGTGCCATCGGTCGACGCGGGGTTGTGGGTGAAGGCGCCACCGGATGTGCCGTTGGTTCCGGACACGGCGATGTTGGCGGCCGTGAGCGTTCCCGAGCCGGGGGTGCCCGCCACCTCGCCGTCGCACGCCACGTCGCTCCAGCCCTGGCCCGCGGCGTGGACCCGGTAGCAGATGTGCCGTCCGCCCGGATCGTCCGCGGCCAGTTGCTGGACGGCGGTCGCCGCGGTCCTCTCCGGCGCCTTCTCCTCCTTCTCCGCGGAACCACCGTCCCCCGCTCCCGCCCCGGCCCCGGCTCCGTCCCCGTCGGTCCGCGGCGTCCCGGCCGCGGCCGGGGGCGCCGTGACGCCGGCGGGCGGGGCCTTCGGCGCGTCGAGGGACGGTGCGGGGGCGGG